>JABSSQ010000419.1 GCA_013213905.1 Verrucomicrobiales bacterium
TCGATGGTGGCATGCACTTCACCGACGCCCACACCAGTTCCTCGGTCTGTACCCCGACCCGCTACGGCATCCTGACAGGCCGCTACAACTGGCGCACGCGACTCAAGAGCGGCGTGCTCTGGGGCTACAGTTCCCACCTCATTTCCACGGACCGTCTCACCGTCCCCAAACTGCTCAAGGAAAACGGCTACACCACCCACTGCATCGGCAAGTGGCACCTCGGCATGGACTGGGCGATCAAACCGGATGCCTCGGACGAACGCGACAAGAACGGCGACCCACTCGAAGATCAGATCGACTTCACCAAGCCCATCACCAACGGTCCGCTCTCGGTCGGCTTCGATACCTACTTTGGTCACAGCGCATCGCTGGACATGCCGCCTTACGTCTACATCCGTGACAACGAACTCACCGCCATTCCCACCGCCATGGCTCCGAAGAGTGAATTTGGCCGTGCCGGATTGAAAGAAGAAGGCCTTATGCCAGAGGACGTTCTCCCCGATCTCGCTGACGAAGCCGTCGATGTAATCTCAAAATGGAAAAAAGGCGAACCTCACTTTCTCTACATGCCGTTACCGGCTCCTCACACGCCCATCGCCCCCAACAATGAATGGAAAGGCAAAAGCGGCATCAACCCCTACGCCGATTTCTGCATGGAAGTGGACCACATCGTCGGTCGCGTCACCCAGGCGGTTGCCGATGCCGGACTCAAGGAAAACACCCTCGTCATCTTCACCGCCGACAACGGCTGCTCCCCTCGCGGAGAAATCCCCCTGATGGCGGAACACGGGCACAAGACCCACCTCGACTTCCGCGGTCACAAAGCCGACATCTATGAGGGCGGTCACCGCGTCGCCTTCATCGCCCAATGGCCGGCCAAAGTGAAAGCCGGCAGCCGCAGTGATCAGATCATCTGCACCACTGATCTGCTCGCTACCTGCGCCGACATCGTTAATGCCGACTATCCCGACAGCGCCGGCGAAGACAGCGTCAGCATTCTTCCCGCCCTGCTTGGAGAAGATGAATCCCCGCTCCGCGAAGCGGTTGTGCATCACTCCATCAATGGCTCCTTCGCCATCCGCAAAGGCGACTGGAAACTGGCCTTCTGCCCCGGATCCGGTGGTTGGAGTGATCCCCGTCCCGGCCGCGCCAGCATGGAAGGCCTCCCCCACAATCAACTCTACAACCTCGCCCAAGACCGCTCCGAGACCAATAATCTCGTGAACGAAAAACCCGAGATCGTTGAAGAAATGACCCAGCTCATGGCTGATTACATCGACCGCGGTCGCTCCACCCCCGGCGAGAATCAGCAAAACGAAGGCGAAACCCCCTTTCAATACCAGCCTAGATAATCGGAAAATTAGCATCTTCCGCTGCGAGGAGAACTGCAACGGAACTTGCTGAAGTCCCGAAGAGTTTGGTTTCCAATTGCCGATCCCACTCAAATCTGACGCATTTTTTCAGCCGTATTACCGACCCGCGTGCGAATTGCGCGGCGACGGTATTGAGGGGACAGTAATAACGTCGTAAAATCGCGACCCCTTAATCTAAATCTCTGAAGATGATGATGAAACAACGAAAACTCCGTAACCTATTGGCTCTGTTTGCCTTGGCTGCTGCAGCCTTCGTGACCAACCTGGTCGCTGAAGAAGTCGCCAACAGCGCCAGCAGCCCTGATCACCTCGTCTTCGCAGGAACCGACGGTCCCGGCAAGGGCAAACACGTGGTCCTTCTCGCCGGCGACGAAGAATACCGCTCCGAGGAAGCCATGCCGATGATGGCCCAGATCCTCGCCCGCCAGGGATTCAAAACGACCGTGCTTTTCTCTCTCGACGAGAATGGCAACGTCAACCCGGATGCTGGCGAACATCTCTCCCACCCCGAGGCACTGGATTCCGCCGACGCCATCGTCATGAGTCTTCGCTTCCGCCACTGGCAGGACGAAGCCATGGAAAAATTCGAAGCCGCCCTCAATCGCGGCACACCCATCATTGCCCTGCGCACTTCAACCCACGCCTTCAACTTCCCCAAGGACAGCAAGTGGGCGAGATACTCCTTTAACGCCAGCGAGGAGACTGGCTGGCACAAAGGTTTTGGCCGCCAGGTACTCGGTGAGACCTGGGTCAGCCACCACGGCAAACACAAGGTCGAAGGCAGCCGCTCTCACGTCGAGGAAGCCAATGCCGACCACCCCATCCTCAACAGCGTCGGCACCTGCTTCGTGACCGAAGACGTTTACGGCACCAACCCTCTCGAGCCTGCCACTATCCTTCAGCGTGGCGCCGTTACTGAAACACTCGAGCCCGATTCCGCCGAAGTCGCTGCCAAGAATGACCCGATGCAGCCGCTCACCTGGATCCGTGAATTCAAAAACGAAGCCGGCAACACCAACAAGATTTTCACCACCACCATGGGCGCTTCCACCGGCCTGCTCGACGAAGATCTCCGCCGTCTTGTCGTCAACGCGGTCTACTGGGGTCTCGACTTGGAAGTGCCTGAAAAGGCTGACGTCACTCTTCCCGAAGGTTACCTGCCTTCTGCTTTCAGCTTCGCCGCTTACCGCCTCAACCTGAAGCCAGAGAACTTCATCCCGGGGGACCCCGAGTTCAAGGAAGCCCCCTTTGGCGTTCGCGAACCCAAGGCAAAAGGCAAGGCCAACAAGTACGCCGTCCCGAAAGGTGGCGACAAGAGCGCCAAGCTTAAAGTCAACGAAGGCGACACCATCGTCATGATCGGTGCCGGCATGGCCAGCCGCATGATCCACTTTGGTCACTTCGAGACCGAACTCTTCATGCGCTTCCCCGCCAAGGACCTCACCATCCGCAACATGGGTGACGAGGGCAACACGCCTGCCTTCCGTCCTCACCCCGGACGTGGCTACGAAGATCAGTATGCCTTCCCCGGAGCCAAAGCGCTCCTTCCCAAGGAGCTCCAGACCGACTCCAAGCCGAACGGTCACTTCGAAACACCGGACCAGTGGCTGACCCGCCTCGGCGCTGACACCGTCATCGCCTTCTTCGGTTTTAACTCCTCCTTCGGTGGTCCCGAAGATCTCGAGCGCTACAAGAAAGAGCTCGATGCTTTCCTCAAGCACACCCTGGCTCAGAAATACAACAGCAAGTCCGCTCCCCAGGTCGCTCTCGTGTCCCCCACTGCTTACCAGGACCTGAGCGACAAATACAACGTGCCGAGCGGTGAAGCCGAGAACAAGAATCTCAAGCTCTACACGGATGCTTCCGCCGAAGTCGCCGCCGCCAACAACGTCGTCTTCGTGGACGCTTTTGCCCTCTCCCAGGAAATCTACAAAGGCGGCGAAGAATACACTCGTGACGGTGCGCTGCTCAATGACCTCGGTTACCAGAAGCTGGCTCCCGGACTCGCCGATGGTCTCTTCGGCCCCGGCGAGGTCGACGAGAACAGCCGCTCCGGTATTCAGGCCGCAGTGATGGAAAAGAATTGGGCCTGGATGAACGACTTCAAGATCGCCAATGGCGTTCACGTCTACGGTCGTCGCTACAATCCTTTCGGTCCTGACAACTACCCCTACGAGCTCGAAAAGACTCGCGAGATGACGGTCATCCGCGACCAGTCTATCTGGGCCACCCTCAAGGGCGAGAACTTCGACATGGTCGCCGCCGACGCCCAGACCCTGACACTGCCCCCGGTCGAAACCAACTACAAGCCCAGCGAAAAGAACGGCGTGGTTGACTACGCTCCCGGCAAAGTCGCCGAGACCAAGATCAAAGTTCCCGAAGGCTACAAGATCGAGCTCTTTGCTTCCGAAGAAGACTTCCCGAATCTGGCCAACCCGGTTTCTCTCGCCTTCGACAACAAGGGCCGCCTCTGGGTCGCCACCATGGCCAGCTACCCTCACTACCGCATCGGTGATCCGTTGCCCGAGGACAAGCTGCTCATCTACGAAGACACCGATGGTGACGGCAAAGCCGACAAGGAAACTGTCTTCGCCGGCGACCTGCACATCCCGATCGGTTTCGAGATCAACCACGACGGTGTTTACGTTTCCCAAAGCAGCAGCCTTGTCCTGCTCAAGGACGTCAACGGTGACGACAAATACGACACCAAGGAAGTGCTCCTGAGCGGCTTCGATGATCACGACACTCACCACGCAATCTCCGCTTTCTGCGCCGACCCTTCCGGTGCCATCATGATGGGTGAGGGTATCTTTCTTCACACCAACGTCGAGAGCGCCTACGGCACCCACCGCGGCACCAACGGTGGATTCTTCCGATACAGCCCGCAGCAAAAAAAACTGACTCGCCACGCCCAGTACAAGATTCCCAACCCTTGGGGTATCGCGTTTGACGACTACGGTCAGGATTTCTTCCTGCACACCTCCGGCACCAAGTTCTCCTGGATGCTGCCCGGATCCGTGAAGCCCGTTTACGGCGTCAACATGGAAGCTCCGGACCTCATCACCTCCAACAGCGTGCGTCCCACCTCCGGTGTTGAGTTCATTTCCAGCCGTCACTTCCCTGAAGACGTTCAGGGCGATGTGCTGATCAACAACAACATCGGCTACCTTGGCGCCAAGCAGCACAAGGTGATGGAAGACGGCACCGGTTTCGCCACCGAGTATCGCCAGGACCTCTTCGTTTCTGAAGACCTCAACTTCCGCCCCGTCGATCTCGAGTTTGCCCCTGACGGCTCGCTCTACATCGTGGACTGGCAGAACGCCCTCATCGGCCACATGCAGCACAGCGCCCGCGACCCGCTGCGCGACCACGAGCACGGACGCATCTACCGCATGACCTATCCCGGTCGCCCGCTCGTTGAGCCGGCCAAAGTGGATGGCGCCTCCATCGATGAGCTGCTCGAAAACCTGAAGCTTCACGAATACCGCACTCGCTACCGCACCCGTCGCGAGCTCCGTGGACGCGACGCGGCTGAAGTCATTCCTGCCGCCGTGGCCTGGGCCGCCAAGCAGAGCGATGACCGCCATAAGCTCGAAGCCCTCTGGGTGACCTGGGGTGCTGACAATGTGGACGCCGCCCTGCTCGAAGAGCTGCTCCAGTCCGACGATCACAAGATCCGCTCTGCGGCAGTACGCGTTCTGCGCTACCAGCCCCAGCTCGGCAACCAACACGAACTGTTGATGACTGCCGCCGGCGACGATCACGGTCGTGTCCGCATGGAAGCCGTTGCGGCCGGTTCACGTGGCGACCAGGAACAAGGCCTCGCCATCCTCGCCGCCGCCGAAGCCAAGGGCGTCGACAAGATGTCGGAAGATTCCTTCAAGACTGCCAAGGCCGCGCTCAGCGGAGAGATTCTTATCTCCGAGGGCAGCTCACGCGTCCAGGCACCGAAGCACCTCAAGAACGACAAGAAGGCGGCTCAAGCCTACGCCAAGGGAGCTGAAATCTATGGTCGCGAAGCCCACTGTGGCACCTGCCACCAGGCCAACGGCATGGGCCTCCCCGCTGCCGGCTTCCCGCCGCTCAAGGACACCCAGTGGGCTACCGGTGACCCCGAGCGTCTCATCAAGCTGTCCATGAAAGGCCTCTTCGGCCCCATCGAGGTCAACGGCACCCAGTATCCCGGCGTCGTTCCAATGACTCCGTTTGAGCACATCCTCAAGGATGATGAACTCGCTGCCGTCCTCACCTACGTGCGCAACTCCTGGGGCAATAAGGCCAGCGTCATCACTCCGCAGGATGTCGCCAAGGTTCGCAAAGAGATCAAGGATGTGACCGGCATGTATAACCCGGCTGACCTGCTCAAAGAACATCCGCATGCGGAGTAA
>JABSSQ010000042.1 GCA_013213905.1 Verrucomicrobiales bacterium
AGATTTTATTTAGTTAGTTCGACTGATGCATGCCACCGCCTATCAGGGCGATTCGGCATGCTTTGCCGGAAACTGGCCGGCAAGGGAGCCTGATGGGCTCGTGGGTGTCCCCATGAGAAGAAAGACCACCCCACTGACTCGAGGTGCATCAAATCAGGAAAACTTGGAAGAGCGCTCGCATTTCCGCTCGCCGCGAATCTGAAAAAGCCGCCCCGACAGTGACAGCGGGGTTGCGGAGAGACGGAAGATCATCAGATTCCCCACTCGCTCCAAGCGCCAGCATGCCCGACCACTCCGGGGCCTCAGCTTTGAACTCTCCCTTGGTGGGTGCCGTCGCAGCCATCGGTTGTTCCTGATCGCAGTGCGGACAGGGATCAGGCTCAGTTCCTTCGGGTGCGAGACAACAAGTTCGGAGCGCAGAATTTTCGGAGACGTCAGCTCCGTAACAGAGGCAAAGAGGACTGATCGCCACCTGTAGGCAGATTATCAAAAAGATGGCGAGAGCAGTCTCCATTCCCAGGTAAGATCTTCGCGAAGTGTTACGCCGTCAAATCCGAAGCAGGTCGCGAAAACGCGGCGCAGGCGATGTGTTCTGACGCCTCCGGGGATCTACCTCAAGAAACGGGCGGCATTCCGGCAATGATCATCACGCTTAGCTTCATCCATACGCTCCCAGTTCCTCAGGAGCATGCCGAGCCGATGCTGCCCACGCAGGAACTCTTCGTGAGTTTCGACAAAATTCCAGAACAAGCCGTCCCAGGTCTTTTGCCAATCGCCGGGAGCGTAGTCCGACATTTTCTTGAGGTAGTTGGAACCGGAGAAATACGGCTTGGTGGTGAAGATACCGCCGTCAGAAAACTGGCTCATCCCATAGACGTTAGGCACCATGACCCAGTCGTAAGCGTCAATGAACAGCTCCATGAACCAACCGTAAACGTCGTCCGGCCTGGTCTGGCACAATAACATAAAGTTCCCCAGGACCATGAGGCGCTCGATGTGGTGGGCATACCCAGTGTCGAGGGCCCGATTGATCACGAGATCGAGCGGTTCGATGCCGGTAGAAGCATCCCAGAAGGTTTGCGGTAAGGGACGCTGATGATTGAGAAAGTTTCCCTTCCGCATTTCAACCCCATGGCGTCGATACATCAAGCGAATGAACTCACGCCACCCGATTACCTGACGAATGAAACCCTCCAGGGAATTGAGGGGTATCGGTGTTTCGGTCGCGTACTCGAGGGCCCGATCCACGACTCGCTTCGGAGTCAGCAGCCCAATATTCAACATGGGGGTGAGAAGGCTGTGAAACAGAGTAGGCTCGGAAGTAGCCAATGAATCTTCATAGGGCCCGAACGATTCGAACCGGTGAATGAGAAAGTCTTCCAGCCACCGCTCTGCATCCTCGTGAGTAACAGGATATGCGAACGAATCGACTCGCCCCGGGGAATCAGGAAACCTCGACTCGACGTAAGCGATTGCCTCCTTCACCTCTTCCGACAATGAAATTGAAGGAAGGTCAGGCACGGAGAGGCCGCGCTTCGGCATTGGCTTTCGATTCTCATCGTCGTAGCTCCAACGCCCTCCGACTGGACTCCCGTCCGCCTCGATCAGGATCTCCATCCGCTTCCGCTGCGCCTCGTAGAATGAGGCCATGAAAGGACGCTTCCGGGAGTCAAAGTGCTGCCCAGCCCAATCCAGGGGCGTGAGGAACATGGGCGAATCATCCAGGTGAATCGCGACATTTGTTTCGCCAGCAAACCGGCGCACCCGTTTCAAAGCGAGAAAGTCTTCGGGATCGGCGAGATGCAATGACTCAAAAGGAACATCACGCCAAAGCTCTTCAAGTCGCCGCTGCACCGGAAGCTCACGCTCATAGTCGATGTAGATGACTTTGAATCCCCTGTCCTCCAATCGCCTGGCGTATGCCTTCATCGATGCCCGGTGAAGCACCAGTTTCTGGCGATGAAATCGACCCGGTGCAGCTGTAGCGTCCCCGAAAAACAAAGTGTCCTCCAACAGAACTACCGGACGTGACCGGTCCAGCGCCGGATGCTCATCAAACAGTTGATGAGGAAAAACTAATGTCAGGCCACCTGCCATTGCCGGGGATCACAGTAGTTTCAAGGTGGAGAGCCCACCATCCAGTTGCATCACCTGGCCGCTGATGAAGGCCGCCTGATCACCGAGAAGAAAATCAACGGCTCCGGCAACCTCGGCAGGATGCCCGATGCGTTTGAGCGGGTGGCGCTCTGCAGCAGCGGAACGCTTGGCATCGGAGTTCAGTAAACCCTCGGCCATTGGGGTATCCGTCAGGGAAAGCGCGAGACTGTTCACCCGAATATTCGGAGAAAGCTCAGCAGCTAGAGCCCGGGTGAGCCCTTCGATCGCTCCTTTTGCCCCGGAAATGCTGGCGTGGAATGGAAGGCCGGTTTGCACGGCAACTGTAGAAAACAAAATAATGGAAGCCTGCTCTGATCGCTTCAGCGCCGGAAGCGCCTGCCGGATCGCTCGAACGCACCCCAGGTAGTTAACCTCGAGATCACGCTGGAAGTCATCATCACTCAATCGAGCGAAAGGCTTCAAGGTAATCGAACCGGGACAGTAGACGAGGCCATCAAGGACTTCGGGCAGATTCAGTGCAGAATCAGAACCGGTGGCATCAAACGCCTGCCATTCCGCTCCAAACAGATCTATCCCTCCGCCGTTTGATCGTGAGGCGCAGATTACGTCGTTTCCCAACTCCCGCTGGGATCGCAGTATCTCATGCCCCACCCCTGAAGTTCCGCCGATGAGAAGAATATTTTTTGCCATGGTTTGGATTCAACTGAGGTAACGCACTTGGGTTGAGTCCGGATTCATCTTGTTGACTACTTCCCGGCCCGCATTTCCGCGAGCCTCATCGAAAGAACGCTACCAAAGGACCCGACAGAGCTCACAGCGAAGCGTCTGGACTGAGACACGATCGCTCGAGCCGGTAGCATGCGCCATCATGGATGAGGTGCCTCAAGGACTGCTTACAGTGGAGGAGGCTCCGCTAGAGTGAGGCTACTCACCTCGATTCAAGAACACCAGCTTAAGGGCTTCTTCGATCACCTCCACGGCGTCCCTTCCGTCCTTGGTCCAATCCTCGGGAGAATCACTGCGACGGTCACCTGCAATGACGAAGCTCAACCCGTTGTCCAATTGTCAGCATATCGCAGTCGTGCCCAGCATGCTGCCAACGAAAATAAAATTGCGGCTCTTGTTTTCATAAGGTTCACCGCTGATCCAGAAACTTGCCATGAAGCGGCAGCAATCACCGGCAGAGCGGATGATCGATCCGGAGCCCTGCTCGAGTGCCGTGCGAAGCGGCATGGTTTCCGGCTCTTCGGTATGTTCCGAATCGCAGTGATACCAGGTTCAACCCGGAGCGTGGTTCTCGAGATCACTCGCACTGACTGACAAAATCGTCATCTCGGCTCTCTGCCTGACCGTTTCCTTGCACACGTCACTCGAGGGCTTCTCGTAGGCAGCAGCACATACGTGGGCGAGGAGAGAGCACCCAAAATTAAAGTATGCCTCCTTGCTGCCAGGATCAAAATCCAACGGCCGCTGCAGTATCCACAGCAGCATGTGGCCTAAGATTAACTGATTGAGCTCGGCGCCGGTTTCTTTCGCAATTTTCGGAGCCATGAAATAAACAGCTCCACTCACTTCCCGGTCCCACCCGCTCTCATGTTTCAAAAGAGGCCCAATCGTGATGTCTTTACATCTCGAATCAACCTCGGACAGCGCTATGCCATCGAGGTTCAACAACTAAAAAGAAGAGTGAACTCTTCCCGGTCAGCGACCCGCGGCAAGCTAACAGCATTGGCGCCCGAAGAAACGAGTTCAGCAGTCAGCGTTCGGCCAGAGGCAGCATCTTTCTATGTTCGATCTTCGGCAATCATGACGCCACAACAAAACGACAGGATCAACACGAGAGTAATCATCCCATCCTATTGCTCACAAAACCAGTTTCTGGGCGATTCTATGCTCCCGTATTTCACAAATAAAAGGCAGCCGTTGCCGGCTGCCTTTTGAGCGGGAGTCTTAAATTCGATGGTAAAACCTGATCACACCGCCATCACTGCGGTCGCTCCGCGATAAGTCACCTTCTGCTTGTGAGGGCGGTGAGGGGCGAGAGACACTTCGCCTTTTGCTCCCCGGTATTGCATCTGGCGGGTGCATTCTCCGGCAGGCTTTACTAAGTCGGCATTCACCTCAGCAAGAGTGGTTTTGGCTCCGCGGTAGGTCACTGTGTTGTAAGTCATGATGTTTTCCTTTCTGAGTTTTGTTGGTTGATCGGGATTTTATCTTCTTTCGCGTGTCTGTATTGCATAACCCGTGCCAACCCTGACTAACAAAAACTCAAGTCACTAACCATCAATGATTTACAAATATTTAGAATCTGCCAAATTTACCAAACTATTCAAAATCCGGAATACCGCTTACCACCGGTTGGTAACTTCTTTACCAGTCACAAGCCCCCAAACCTGACCACCCTTCCCCGATCTAGCCTCACTATCCAAAGATTGCCCCAAACACCGATCTCGTCTTTTCCGGAGTCACCTCATCAGTGTTCGTTTCCTCTTCGATGACCTCTTCGAGTCGCGCAGCCATCGCAGGGCGAACGGTCTCGTCCCGGGAAGGAATCACATCGGTCAGGTCAATCGGCTCACTGATGACCCGATTGGGATTCGATTTCATGAACGTATGAATCGGAACTTTGACCAATCGACTCTCCATCCAAAAATTGCGGTTGGCCTTGATGAAGACTTCAGGTCTGAGATAAGTCTCCACGATTAGCGGAAACATCCGGGCACGCATTCCGAAACGGAGATCTTTGCGCATCTCGAAGTGGAGGTGCGCGTCGCAGATCCCGCCCGGCCCTTTGCCAATCGTTCCGAACAGTAAAAATTGCCCCTGGACGGGGCGTCTATTCTCCTGCGGGTGACAGGCCGAAGGCCTTGAAGAGGAACTTATGCTACACCGGAGCAAGGGATCGCCCAAGGCGATCAGCAACCTCTCCAATCCACGCATCAAAGCTGTCTTCGTAGTCCACGTCGCAGTCGACACGATCCAACATGCACTCAGCCCCGTGACGCTCCAACTCCGCATCCAGGTCCTTGCCAAACTGGCAGAAGAGATCGTAGCAAGTATCACCTAATGCGAGGACTGCGTACTTTAAATGAGACAGATTCATAGTCTCACGGTCACGCAACTCGAAGAAAAAGTCTTCGGCATCGGTCGGTGGCTCACCGTCCCCCCAGGTGCTGACAATAGCGACCAACGTTTCGATCTCACCAAGGTCGCCGGATTCCAATCGAGCGATATCAATCACGCGATTATCCATACCTTTTTCGGTCAGGAATTTCCCAGCCTCTTCCGCGAGGTCTTCAGCGTTTCCAGTTTCGGTAGCAAATGTAACGGTAATCATGTGTCAGGAAGAGGGCGGCGTTGAGATTCTCACGCCTGCGCCGCAGCTGCGAATACCCCAATTGCGAAAAAGGGCCGCGACGCAGGCAGAGAAAGTGGCTTCAGCATCTGGCCACTGCGGGCTGGATACCTAGCGGCGGGAAGAAGAGGTCCCCGCCAGCAGTTGGTCTATGCCACCTTTTGCAGCGGCTCGCTAACGGTGGAACGGCATGTCCTAACGGCTCTTTGCCAATTCACAATTCAGCGATACAGAAGCGCAAATCACAACACTTTCGGATTCTGCAAAAACCGCCACAGAGCTGAAACATAATTTTGAGCCCCTCAATTTCTCCGGACCATGGATACCACTTCCCACGACTGCTCCAAGAGCGCGATATCGATAAAAAGGTTTCCAGAAATTTGCCGGGCCGTCACTTTGATTGTTGGAAGCCAAGAACGCCCCACGCCTACTTAGGCTGACACAGCGCCACAACTTCCAAAACCGATCTTGATCAAAGCGACAACTCACTCACTGAGTGCTCTCAACTGGGAAGGATTTTTGTCTGCCTTAATCAAAGCCGCGGTATCTCTGAGTTCTTGAACGATTGGTTCCAGAGCCTTGGCTTCGCTATGCTCCTTCAATTGCTTCTCCAGATCAGACAGTACCGGTAACATCGGGGAAGCCGCACCACCGTACAGTTGAAGGGCTTTGAGACACCGACTAATCCGATCCTTCTTGCCCCAGCGATCGATCCCCATCAGTTCAAAACAAAGCGGCATCGCTTCCTCAACATGATTGGCCGCCAACAACTCCAACCCACTCAAGCGAATGCCATCGGCAAACATGATCCCGCTGGGCGCAGGAGTGACGATAGCTTCATAGATGGCAGGCAAGATCGGCTTTATCTCATCATAGCTCAGCTGCTTGTAGACTGTGGCAATAGTGCCACGGGCACGACCATCCTCGTTCTGCAATCCTGACTTCACAGCCTCAAAAAGGGCGTCGCGGTCGACTCCGTCCAGCGATCCTCGTAACATCCCCGATCGACGATCAAACAGAGCAAAGCACAGGTAGCGCTGCTGCATGTTTCTTGGATCAGAATCAGGATCATTGCTGGCCATCATTGTGAGCAGCTCAGGGATCACGGATTCCGCTCCCGGCCCAATCGCCGCAAGTGCCTCCGCAGCTTCGATCCGCAACCACACATCATCCGATTGCAAAACATTGGTCAGTGCCGGCACAGCATCGGAAGCTTTTCCTTTCAAGAAAGCGATAGCCTGACAGGCCCCAATCTTCGCATGAAGATCACCACTCTCCAGCATCTCAACGAGTTGCTTGTTAGGACTCTCCTCCAGCTTTCCCAGGGCCATTGCGGCGCGTTCTCGAACGACTGGAGACCAACTCTTCAACGCTTCCAGGAGAGCGTCCTCGTTCCGATCCGCATAGACTTCATTTTTAAAGCGCGGACTCCAATCACGTCCGTCATTGATCAAGCCAGCCGCAGTCGCCTCATCAATTTGAGGAACCAACCCTTGTTTTTTTCCGGTCAGGTAAATTTGACGCAACGGCTGCGCATAAGCCAACAGGTAGGCCCCAGTACTGTCCCAGCCCGCGTACTTATCCTTCCTTTCCTCAGGCGGCCCCTGGTGTTGATAGGTGCCATCCCAACCTCTCGCCAAGTCATAGTACCAACCAAACTCTTCCATCCAGGCGCCGGTTGCCTGCGGGCCTGACAAAGCTACTGACGGCATCGCCCACAGCATATTAAAGAAGTTTCCGGTATGCCCCATTTCTCGTTCAGCGCCGTGTGAGGCAGTGCCCATGCGCGAGAAATACTCGGCGGCCGACGCATCATCGAGCAGGTTAAACATCACGGCGGCCATACCATTCTTCCCGTTGTCCTCGTGAGTCTGAGTCCAGGGACGGTGATCACCGTAGGGAGTACTGCCCTTGCCGACATAGAAGCGCAGAAGCCGGGTGCTTTTCTCAATAGCCTCATCAATCTCAGCGCTCTGCACTCCAGCTGCCCGAGCGAGAATTAACGAGGTTGTCAACGGCACGCCGGGGGCATTCATCATGCCATACCCACTGAG
>JABSSQ010000420.1 GCA_013213905.1 Verrucomicrobiales bacterium
GATTCCCATCGCGTGCTCCTGACGGCGACGCTGCCGCTCAACGAGATCCTGGTCGACTTCAATGACCGTCTCAAGAGCATGACTCGCGGTTACGGCAGCATGGACTACGAGCACGGCGAGTATCAGGCCGGCAACCTCGTGAAGATGGACATCATGATCGCCGGTGAACCGGTGGATGCCTTCTCCGTGATTGTGCACCGTGATAAGGCCGAATACCGCGGTCGTCACCTCGCCGGGAAACTGAAAGAGGTGATTCCCCAGCAACTCTTTGTGGTTGCGATTCAGGCGACGATTGGCGGCAAAATTATTGCTCGCGAGTCGATCAGCGCGATGCGGAAGAACGTGACCGCAAAGTGTTACGGCGGTGATATTTCGCGAAAGCGTAAGCTGCTGGAAAAGCAGAAAGAAGGTAAGAAGAAGATGAAAGCGATCGGGAAGGTGAATATCCCCCAGGACGCTTTCATCAAGGTTCTGAAGACTGACTGATCTCCCCGGAAGCTAATTCCCGACACCAACCCCCAAGACCATGTTTTTTTTCAAGAAGCCGAGCGCGGAAGAGTTGGGCGAACTGCCGCTCGATCGCAAAGGGCTCAAGGAAGGAAAAGCGCTCATCAAGGGCGTGAAGAAATTCCTTCGCTACAACGACGATCTCATTACGGATGAGAACAAGGAGGAGATCGGCGATAAGCGGAGCGCTTTTTCCGAGGCACTTACGGATCGTTCATCCAAGCGCAAGGATCTCGAGAAGCTCGCAGAAGACCTGACTGAAACCTGCAAGAAGTCGGTCAAGGACTACAAGACTTCGGCGTGGAAGGAGAACATTGAGATTGTGTTCGTGGCGGTGGTGATTGCCATGGGCATCCGGGCCTATTTCATCCAGCAGTTCAAGATTCCGACCGGGTCAATGCAGCCGACTTTGAACGGGATCATTGCTTATCCGACCGAGGATATGAATCCAGCGTCGGAGAGACACGCTCCTCAGGGCTATGAACGCCCTGGATTACCCAAGCGACTCTGGGACAAGATCTGGTATGGCCGCAGCCATGTCGACTGGGTGGTGGACCAGGACGACATTCTGATTCTGAAGAAGGAGAATCTTTACAGCAAAACTCACTTCTTCTTTTTTCCTCGCACTTACCTGGTTACCGAGAACGGCCAGAAGTTCAGCGCTCCCGGAACCCAGTCGCGGGTTGAGATGCTGCTGAATCGCAATCTGCAACCGGTGCAGGGGCGTTCCCTGATCTTTTTTGTCGAGAAAGGACAGACCATTGCCAAGGGCTACGTTGATACCGGTGACCAGCTCGTCGTGAACAAGTTCGCCTATCACTGGGTGAAGCCGAAGCGTGACGATATCTATGTTTTCAACACGCAGGAGATTCCCGGCATTCAGCGGAACCTGCTCTACGAAGAGAAGCAGACCGGTATCTCTCCGAGTTGGGCGACGGAACCGCGACAGGGCTCCCAGCACTACATCAAGCGACTCGTCGGTGAGCCCGGTGACACGATTGAGATCGTTGAGCCGGATCTTCAGGTGAATGGTGAAATCGCCACCGAGCCGGGAATCCTTCGGGTCATGGCCCAGGAAGGTTACTACACCGGCTATGTCCGCCGTGGCATGAGCAAGGTAACGCTGCCCGAGGGCAAGTACTGGGCGCTCGGTGATAACAGCGCCAACAGTTCGGATTCCCGTGACTGGGGGACGGTGCCGCAGCGCGGGATCGTTGGTCGGGCTGCCTTTGTTTATTATCCGTTCGGCCATCATTTTGGCCCGGTCGACTAACCTGTCAGGAGGCCGAGTCGTTGGATCCCATCACGGACAGTGCCGAAGAAATCGTTCATCGCAGCGGTTCTAATCTCGCGTTCGCTCTCGCCGTTCTTCCGGTCGAAAAGCGCCGCGACATGGGCATTTTCTACGCCTTCTGCCGCGTGGTTGATGATCTTGCTGATGCGCCCGATGTTTCCACGGATGATCGCCGCAGCGGATTGAATCGGTGGCGTCAGTTGATCCGCAAGGAAATCACTGAGGCATTGCCCGGTGTGGAAACGGAGTTCGTGGAAATGTGTTCTCGTCGCCAGCTGCCGGCGGATGACCTCGAGGCCATTGTCACAGGAGTGGAGATGGATCTCGATCCGAAGGAGATTGTCACCCATGAGGACCTCAGGAAATACTGCTACCACGTTGCCAGTGCGGTTGGCCTGGTGAGCATTGAAATTTTCGGCTACGAAGATCCGGCCTCAAAGGTCTATGCCGAGCAACTGGGCTATGCCCTGCAATGGACCAACATCCTGCGCGACGTCGGTGAAGACGCCGGGGAGGGGCGCGTGTTTCTCCCAACCGAAGTGCTGGCCAAGTTTGGTCTCACTCCCGATGACTTGTTGAGTGGAAGTCCTGATCGGGACGCTTTTCAAAAACTGATGGAAGATCAGACGGTCGTGGCGAGATCATTCTACGAGGCTGCTACCAAGGCTTTGCCCGAAGTGGACCGAAAGAGCATGCGATCAGCTGAGCTGATGCGTCGGATTTACGGCGCCATTCTCGACCGCATGGAAGCCGACGGTTATCACGTTTTCGAGAAAAGATACCGCCTTTCCAAGGCACGAATGATGGCCGAGTTTCTGCGAGCTAAGTTTATTGGCTGATCTCTATGGAGTTTGTTCGATTCAAGCACGCCCGTTTTTCCGCCCGGTTGCCTTCGCACTTCCGCTATTCGCTGAGTCATTACTGGATGGTTGAGGAGGAAGGCAGCGAGGGAATCTGGCGCGTCGGGTTTACCAAGTTTGCGACCCGCATGCTCGGGGAACTGGTTGAGGCCCGATTCGAAGTTGAGAAGGGCGGCGCTGTTTCTTCGGGACAGCAGATCGGCTATGTCGAAGGCTTCAAGGCGGCGAGCGATCTCTTCTGCGTGATGGAAGGGGAGTTTGAGCAAGGCAATCCCATTCTCGATGAGGACGCCTGTATCGTGAAGAGCTCACCCTACGTGGACGGTTGGCTGTATTCGGTCAAAGGGGAACCGGAAGAGACCAGCGTGGATGTGCACGGCTACGTCGAGCATCTTGAGGTCCTGATCGAGAAGATGCAGAAAGAAGGGTACTGACGGCCGATATCGGCCAACGCTGAACGTCCAACACTGAACCCTCAACGTTCAGGTGCATCCCGCCGCATTGCGGCTTAATTTGAGCGTTGAACGTTGGGCGTTGAACGTTGAAAGTTCTCCCATGCCTTCTTCCTACATTATGATCGGTGGATTTCTCGGCGCGGGAAAGACCACTTTGATTCAACGCTTTGCCAGGTACCTCGACGAGAAGGGGCAAAAGGTTGGTCTGATTACCAATGACCAGGGCGCCGGTCTCGTGGATTCGATGATTGGCCGGTCCAACCAGTTCCCGGTCGAAGAAATTTCAGGCGGTTGTTTCTGCTGCCGCTTCAATTCCCTGATCGACGCGGCCACGACGCTCACGGCTGAAAACCGTCCCGATGTGTTTCTGGCTGAACCGGTGGGAAGCTGCACCGACCTGGTCGCGACGGTGAGCCTGCCCCTGCAGCAGATTTACGGAGACGACTACCGCGTGTCACCGCTCAGCGTGCTGGTCGACCCGGTTCGTGCCGGTCAGATCCTCGGGATCATCGAGGGGCGCAAGTTCTCGGACAACGTGACCTACATTTATCGCAAGCAGCTTGAGGAAGCGGAATTCATCGTGATCAACAAGCTCGACCTGCTTCACCCGGAAGGCGTCGAAGACTTGAGGGCAGCCATGAACCGGGAGTTTCCGGATGCCCAGGTGTTTGAGCTGTCAGC
>JABSSQ010000421.1 GCA_013213905.1 Verrucomicrobiales bacterium
ATTCACACCCTGGAGGGGCGCGCTCCCGCGCGACCGCGATGCGCCTACTCCTCGTGCCACGCCAACGGATTCAACTCGCCCTGAAAGGGCCAGTCATCGGCATGCTCTACCAATCCGTGTCTCACCGGATTATCTCTCACGTATTTCCACTTCTGCGCATACGAATCTCCGGAGCGCAGCTGTCGATCCCACATATCCCGCTGCCACACCGTATGCTCACGTGAGCGAGGCCACCCCTTACTGACTTGCGATTTCCAAAACTTCACCCAGCGGCGGATCTCCGATGAAGATTCACCGTTCGGTGCCGCGAAGAGATGAATATGGTCGGGAAGAATGACGTATTTCCCCACGATCCACGAATCGGCTTCATGCCACTTTTGGACCAGGAGATCGTGAATCTCCGGATTGGCGAAGACTTCTTCCCTGTCGTGGGAACAGACCGTGACGAAAACGATAACGCTCTGATTCCCCTTCGATAACCATGGCTGGCGGGCCGGCAGTTTTCGGCTGGGGAATTCCGGGTCGTCACTCACCGGGGCAGAATAATGAATGAGAGTTTGGCTGGCAATCCGGAAGCCCATTCGGTCGTGCGGGAGCACGACCCTCCATTTCCTCCGCTTTCGATTCAACACCCTGGAGGGGCGCGCTCCTGCGCGACCGCGTTTCATCCGTCCAGATCCCCCATTTCAGCGGGAAAATAGTTTGGCAAAGTGAAATAATTCGCTTCATTTGGTGTCGGTATCGTTATTTAATAGAGGAGGCTGTTTGATATAGCCGCTCCTGGCGACACCTCTTACCGCACCCGCCCCTACCGCATTGTCCGAGGCATCCACAGATCTGCTTGGGAAAAACTACTTCCAGACTCGGGAGAAGCTGGACAAGGCTATTGAATCGCTCAAGGTCATGGGCAAGGACAGCGGCATCGATCCGGCCCGTCTCGCCCTGCTCGACAACCTGATGGCAAACCTGGAGGATCCGTTCCTCTTCGTGGTCGTCGGCGAGGTCAATGCCGGTAAGTCCACCCTGCTCAACGCGCTCTTTGGTGAGGACTTCTGCAAATCCGACGTGGTGCCGACAACGGAGCGCATTGCCTTCTTCAAATACGGTGAGGAGGCTCACGAGTTCGACTTCTCCAAAGACATCGTCGAAATCTTTCGCCCCAACGCTTTCCTCCGCGACTTCAACATCGTCGACACACCGGGAACAAACTCGATCGAATCCGAGCACCAGCATATCACGGAACAGTTCCTGCCCATGGCCGACCTGGCCCTGTTTGTCTTCTCGGTCACCAATCCCTGGGGTGCTTCCACCTGGGACTTTCTCGACCGCATTCACCACCAGTGGAAGAAGAAGATCGTTTTCATTCTCCAACAGTGCGACCTGCGCACGGAGGAAGAAGTCGCCGCTATTCTCGAGCACTTGCAGAAGACGGCGCACCACCGCTTCGGGCAGCACTTCCCCACCTTTGCCATCTCGGCCAAGCAGGCCTACCTCGCCAAGACGTCCGAGTCCGGCAACGAAGAGCTTTCCGCTGCCAGCCAGATCGTAGGACTCGAGCGCTACATCTCCGGGGTGGTCGAATCCTCTGAGCCACGACTCGTCAAACTCATCCACGCCTGGCGGGCCGCCTGCTACGTGCTGGGTGAGGTGAAAGAACGCCTCGGTGCTGCCGCGGAAATCATCCGTGCCGACAATGAGCTGCTCAGCGAGCTGGAACCGGCCAGCCAGGTGCAGCAGAAGCGCACCCTCAAAAAATGCGAGCCGCTCTTCGAAGCGTTCGACCAGAGTTTCATGGCCGCCGGCCTCCAGGCCGAGCCGCTGCTCGACGCCGAGTTTCGCATCATCTCCGCCTTGATTCCTAAAAAGAAGGCCGCCGAGGAAATCGAGGGACTCATCTTTGCCACGACGATGAAAGCCGTGCACCGCAGCGTCGGGGCCGGAGCCAATGCTGTGCAGGAAGACGTGCAGCATCTCTGGGAGCGTGTCTCCGACGAGATGCGCCAGGCCTTTAAGCTGGAACTCAGTGTGGGCGAAGACGGCGAGCCCAACTGGAAAGAAGCTCACTCCCGTATCGGCGAAAACGTCGCCTCTGCGACCCAGCAGGCACTGCGCGAGCTCCAGCTCAAGGACGAACTGGCGCGACTCTTTGCGCAGCGCAGCAAGACCATCTGGGGATTCATTTTTGCCTCCATTCTCTCCATCCTTAGCGGCGTGATCCTCTCCATGCTCCAGATCAATCCCTGGAACGCGATCGCCTTCGGCGTGGCCGGCGGCTGCCTTGCCCTCGGCGCTGTAGCCGGTGCCACCTCAGTCCGCAAGATTCGCCGTTACTACATAGGCGTGCTCGAGAAGCACCGCGAAACCGTGGCCCAGAAACAGCGGGACGCTTTTGCCGACGGCACCTCCAGGTTCTACGAAGACTTTGTCGCCCTCTTCAATCCGCTGCGAAGCGTCTGCCAGCAGCACCGCGACAAGTATGAGCCCCAGCTCAAGATCATCCGCGAGACAGAGAAATCTCTCGCCGAGCTGGAACGCATTCTCGCCCCGGTTGAGAAAGCACTCAACGCGAAGAAGAAGTAAACCGGGCGCGAAAGGCCGGAACGAAAGGCGCCAATTTCTGGAAGCCTGTCAGGTCGATTGCGACGGCTGGTCGACAAACGCTTTTTCAGCGATGTCACAGATGAGGTGACCGGCAATGAGGTGACATTCCTGGACGCGGGCCGTGATGCTGGAAGGAACCGCAAGGGTCAGGTCCGCAACCCGGGCGCACTTGCCACCACCTTCGCCGGTGAAGGCAAACGTGATAATCCCCTGCTCTTTAGCGAACTCGAGTCCACGAAGAACGTTGACACTGTTTCCCGAAGTGGAGATCCCGACGACGATATCCTTATCATCGCAGAGCGCTTCGATTTGCCGGGCATAGATGACTTCGTAACCAAAGTCGTTGGCACAGGCGGTGATAACGGACGTGTCAGTGGTGAACGCGATCGACGGGAGTCCCTTTCGGTTACTGACAAAACGCACCACAAACTCGGCCGCAAAGTGTTGAGCATCCGCAGCACTGCCGCCATTGCCGAAGAAACAGACCTTGCCGCCCTGCTTGAGACATTCAACAATCCTGGCACCCATTTGATCAATCACATCGGAGCAGGCTTCTTCAAACTTGGCCACCGTGACGGTGTGCTCAGCAATGGTCTGGTGGATCAGTTCACTGGATGACATAAATCAAATCACTCGGGGATTATGAGGCGACGGGAACGCCGTTGGAAAATTCCTGGGTCACGGCAGCCAGCAACTCCTCCTTCTCGATCGGAGTCGTCCCCAGCTTTCCGACCACGATGCTGCTGGCCAGGTTGGAAACGTGGGCCGCCTCTGCCGAACTGAGACCGGCGCAAAGGCCTAACGTATAAATCGCAATCGCCGTGTCACCGGCACCGGAAACATCGAAGACTTCCCGGGCCCGGGCCGCGATGTGAACCGGTTCAGCATCGCCGGAGAATACCAGCATCCCCTGCTCACCGAGGGTCAGCAAAACCTGCTGGCAGGCCCACTTCTCGAGGAGGGCCTTTCCAACCGACAGCAGTGGCTGATCCTGCAACGGATCGACGCCTTCGTCGCGATGCTCGTCTTCGACACCGGCACAGGCAAAGGCTTCGGAGCGGTTCGGCTTCACGGTCGTCACGCCTTTCCACTCGATCGGATTGCCGGGCTTGGGGTCCACCGTCACGACCACGTCGTGCTTGGCCGCGAGAGAAAGCAGGCCACTGACCAGTTCCTGGGTGATGAGGCCCTTGCCGTAATCTTCGATAATAATGCCGTCGAGGTCCGGCAGGATGGGCTCAACCCTGCTGAGCAATTCGGCGACCTGTTCCGGGCTCGCGGTGCGACGCTTCTCGCGATCGATGCGCACGACCTGCTGGTGACGAGCCACCACGCGAGTCTTGGTGATAGTCGGGTAGTCCTCACTCTGGAGACAACATCCGACCCCAATGCCACACTCGGCCAGTGTTTCAGTGAGCAGGCTGCCGTTCGGATCCTGACCGAACAACCCGGCCAGCTCCAGCGACGTTTCAAAAGGGGTCATGTTGCGGGCCACGTTGGCCGCTCCACCGGGATAGCGGGATTCACGCTGCACCTCAACCACGGGGACCGGCGCCTCAGGTGAAATACGCGACACGCTGCCCCAGATGAACCAGTCCAGCATGACATCGCCCACCACGAGAATACGCTGCTGCGAAAAGCGCTCCAACAGAGCTTCCGGTGCGATTGTTTCTCCCATATTTGGCGCCAAGCTAAGACTTCTGACAAATGAATGCAACCATCGAGGCATCATGCCTCGATGGAGAAAAAACGGTCATGAACCCCGGATCTCCCGTCGGATCTCGCCCGGACGCGTCACCGCTTTCAAAGACACCACCGCCTCGCGTTCCTCGCCAAGCCAGTCCAGCAGGACCTTGACGCGGTCCTGGCCGGAAACGAGCTGTGTCACAATCGTTTTCAGCCCGACCATGGGGCCCTCTGTCAGGACCACTTCATCCCCCTCGGCGATGGTCGGTTCGATCACCCGGATTTCGTTCTCCTCCTCCGGGAACTCCTGTTTCAATTCCTCGATGTAAACGTCCGAAATCTGCGGGTAATAATCGGCAAAGCGAAGCACCCCCGTGACGCTGCTCGTCGCGTTGACGGCCCTGAGTTCGTCAGCCAGGTCAAACTTCGCGAAAATGTAACCGGGAAAAAGCGCTTCCACGAACCAGACCTTGCCCCGCGCCGTCGATTTCTCGAAGCGAATTCGCGGGCAGAAGACCTCGTCGAGATTGGCAAAACCCTGCAAATGCCGGGCCGCCAGGTGCTCGCTCTTGGGTTTCGTTCGCACGCAATACCAGCCGTTTTCAGGCTGCTCAACAGGTTCCGGCATTGAAAGAAAATCGCAGTGGGTTGAAACAAAACCCTAACCCGCCTCATCAAGGATGAAAGGCGGATTTGCCCTCTGACGACAGATTCCACCCCTCACGAATTCTTGCGAAAACAGGGATTCTCCCTTACCAATCCCCTCCGGCAGGCTGCTGCCGAAATTCTGAACATGCCCAAAAACCCGGAAATTCAGGCCCCCATTCGGGCGATCGACGTCGCCACGGCCTCTCCAGACGAGCTGGCGGAACAGCGCAAAGCCGTTTTCCGCCGTCTCCTAGGCTACATCTTGCCCTATAAGAGCCGCCTCGCCTGGGGTATCCTTTTCGGGATTCTCGCTGGAGCAGTTAACGGCTTTCTTCTCCTTGTCATCCGCATGGTCCTGGATGTGGTAAATGTTGAGGAGGGAGAAGAAGTAAAGATGGCCGAAGCCTACTACCCTCTCGAGGACATGCCGTTCTTCAGCGACTTTGCGATCCGGCCGCCGGCAACGGAAAATCCATGGACCTTTGTCGCCACCGTTTGCCTCAGTATTCCAGTGCTGCTGCTACTGCGCGGCGTCTTCCACTACCTCCATGCCTACTGCATGCTCTGGATCAACATGAAGGTGCTTTACCGCCTGCGGGATGAATCCTTTACGGGGCTCATCGGACAGAGCCTGTCTTTCTTCAACAAGGTCAAACAGGGCGAGTTGATTCAGACCGTCGCCAACCAGACACGCACCGCCGCCGACGCCAGCAGCCAGTTGCTCAGTGGACTGATCCAGCACCCCGCCGGCATCCTTGCCATCGTCGTGACGATCGCCCTGATCGACCCTCTCTACACCTTCGGGGCACTCATCGTCTTCCCCCTCTGTATTCTCCCGGTGGCCATGGTGAGCCGCAAAGTGCGAAAAGCAGGCGGCCGCGAAGAGCAGGAATCCGAGGGACTCATGGTCACCCTCCACGAGAGCTTCAGCGGCATTCGACTCGTCAAAGCTCACGGACGGGAGGAATACCAGCGCGAACGCTTCAACGTCGGTAACAAGCAGATCACGAAGTTCATCATTCGCTGGAGAAAGGCGATGGAGATTTCCAGCCCGTCTGTTGAAATCGTCGCCTCCCTCGGTATCTGCGTCGGACTCGTCTACGCCTGGGTCTGGGAAGTCCCGATGAAGGATTTCATGGCCGTAAACCTCGGCCTCATCAGCCTCTACCCGCACGCCAAGGCTCTCAGCCGGATCCAGGTCCAGGTGCAGAAGTGCTTCGTCGCCGCGCTTAAAGTCTTCTCCTACATCGACGCGGAGCCCGATGTCAAAGACGCGCCGGATGCGAAAGTG
>JABSSQ010000422.1 GCA_013213905.1 Verrucomicrobiales bacterium
GAGTGAAGCCCTTAGGAATCTCGAGGCGTAGATCAACGACTTTGATGAGGAGGTTCACCTGGTTCACGGCTTCTGGACACAACACCTCAACAGCAGCTTCGCCGGAGGCCCCGCCCTCACTCACCCACTGAACGCTGGCGACACCATTGTCGTCTGCGATCACCTTCTTCACCGCTATCTTGTTAGACAGGAAGCGCCCGCCTGCCGAAGAGTAAAAGTAAACCGGGCTTCCAGCCGGCGCCTGAACCTCGATCGGCACGCTGAGAAACAGTAAAGTGTACCGGGTATTCGAGCCAATCAGTCGCATTTTTGGACCGCCAGCGGCGTTCGGCTCAGCCGGCTCAGCATCCTGCATTTCGTTCGTAACCCGGTTAATTTCCGCCACCTGCTCATCAGAAAAGCGCGGAATATTCAAAGCAACTTCATCAGGCACATAAGCGGTTTCAAGATACGTGCCGACCGACTGGAGTCCTTCAAAAAGCTCCTTACTTAACCGCTCGCTGTCGCTCCCTCCCGATGCGCCCCCCTCTTGCAGGCGCTTCAACTCTGCCACTTGCTTCTCCAACTCAGGCCACTTTGACCTCAAATCTGCGAATCGGTCTATTGAACCATCCTGGACCCCCTTCACAAATTCCGCCTGACGCTTCAAGGCCGCCTGCGACCGCTGGCGCAGTTCATCAAGCCCCTTCCCGTCCGGAAGTGCGGAGCCCTCACCAGAAGCGAGCGTGGCTAAACCCACCACCAATACGAGAATTGAAAGGATAGTTTTGAACATCCGTTAGGATTCAAGAGTATTTCCCTCACATTTCAAGAAACAAATAAAAAACTGTTAGGTGACGATATAGCTACATTGCGTCAATATTTCTTGTTAAGACTTGTTGACGTCGCATATAGGGATAAAAAAGTCGTATATATGGGCGAACACTTCGCCAAGATCCACAGATATAGACCACCCGAATCTCCCCGAGACTCATCCCCCCCAAGCAACTAACACAAAGCCACTTACTCACCCCCTCCACCCCCAGAAAACCCACCGTCGCCCCGGCGCTTCTGGAAAGGAGCGCTCTCAATGACCCCGAAGAGGATTTCCTTCAGGGAACCTCCGTTGGCCTCGGCGTCAGCGACGATCTTGTCGATCGTGGGAGCGTCAAAATATTCAATTCCCCGGCCCACCGCGTAGGTCATCAGCTTTTCAGCCAAAGCGCGATGGAAATCGGATGAACGATCGGTGGCCAGGATGTGGCTGAGCTCCTTGGCATTATTGAACTCCTCGCCGGTCATCAGCTTTCCGCTCGCGTCGATCGGCTGCCCCTTATCCTCATCCCGCCAGAGACCGACCTGGTTGAAGTTTTCCAACGCCAGCCCTATCGGGTCCATGCGGGCATGACAGGACGCACACATCTTCTCCTCGGAGTGCAGCGCGAGAAGATCCCTCAGGGGCAGAGCCTTCGGCAGGCCTTTGGCTGCTTCTTCGAGCGGAGGCACGTCCGGGACGGCCGGAGGCGCCGGGGTCGCGAGAAAGTTTTCAAGAACGAACAACCCACGCTTCACCGGAGACGTCCGCGTCGGGTTCGAAGTGACGATCTGAAAGGTCGCCTGGTTCAGGAGCCCGCCACGCTTCGAATCCTCTGGCAGCTCAACCAGACGCATTTGGCTGCCTTTGACTCCGCCAATGTCGTACCAATTGGCTAACTCCTCATTGAGAAAGGTATAGTTCGCTGTGAGCAACTCAGTCGCGGGCTTATCGTGATTGAGTATATACTGGAAAAACAGCTCGCTCTCATGTCTCATCGCCTCACGGAGACGACCACTGAAGGTACGCCGGGCCTGCCCGGGGCCAGGAGCATTCACGGCACGTCGTTCATCGATGAAAATGGTCTGCACATCGCGAGCCTGCAGCCATTGCCCGACGAAGTTTCTGTAAAAC
>JABSSQ010000423.1 GCA_013213905.1 Verrucomicrobiales bacterium
CCACGGCATTGGCCCGCATGAGTTGGGCCATCGGAGCGGCCGCCGCCCGGGCCGCCGAGGTCGTTCTTGTTTTCCGGGCGACAGTTTTCTTCGCCATTTCCTGTTTCTTCGCGGGCACTTCGGCGAACGTGGCGACGACTTCAGTCTCTTCACGTTTCGCAGGCATCACCACCAGGAGCGCCGCGATCACCCCAAACAACACATGCACCCCAATGGCAATGACAATGGCTGTCAGCTTGCTCCCCAGCTTCCTGGCTGGTTTTTCCGCAACCGGCTTTTGCTCCGACGACTCCGGACTCGATACCACCTGAGCCTCGGAAGCCTCGGCGGGTTGCGGGCTATCAACTCCTTCCTCTGCGCCCCCTTCCGTCGGCACGTCGGCAGCTGCGGGGGCCTCGACCGCGTAGCCGAGCGTCGCGGCCACTTCCAGATGACGTCGAGCAGTTTCAAGGTCACCCGACTCATTCAAGAGATACCCGAGAAGATAGTGCCCGTAGCCATCGGCGGGATTCTGACTCACGAAGGCCCTCACTTGCTCAAGGGCCTGAAATCCAGCCAATTCAACCGACTGCTGCAACTGCTCCGCCGTTCCGGGAGGGACCGGTGCTTCCGCGACCAGGGCTGCCGCCTTCTCCGCGAAGCCACCGCCTTTGAATCTTTCAGCGACTAACAAACGTACGCTCCAGTCCTCCGGGGAGGCTAGCAACACATTGAGGAGAGGGTCTTCAGGGGTGCTTGCTTCGGGTTCCATTGACTGAGCCTATTCGGCGTCCATTCTCCGGTTAACGTGATCAGCCAGAAAACGCCCGAGCGCGTCGGCCGGCGCTCCCCCGAACTGCACGTTCTTTCCGACCCACCAGTCGGTGTAGAGCCCTTCCTCGTTGTCTTTCACGAGAAGAGTGACCTGGTCGCCGGTGACCTTGATCAATTCCGCTTCAATCGTTGTGCCGGAGGTGTTGGTGAACGTTCTGGCCTGAGCACTTGATAGGCTAAGAAGAATCAGAATCAGCACGGGCAGGATTCGACTGAAAGTCATCGTGAGACTTTTTACGGTTTGAGCCTGGTCAGTTCGAGTTCCACCCCATCCACATAGTGACCCGCGAATTCGGGCTCAGTGGGCGGGTCGTCGACCACGTCCTCGTGAGCGTAGAATCCAATCAGCAGAAAGTCTGCTTCGGGCGGCACGCTGGTGGTGACTTCCAATTCCTCCCAGGACTCAGGGTTTCCGTCTGTGCTCTTCTTCAGCACCGCTCCGGAGAGGTAGGCCTCCGAGTCATATTGGGCCTCCACCGTGGCGGGATCACCACTGAAAGCCTGGACCTCGATGCGAAATACGGTGTCCGTGTCAGGGCCGTCATCAATGCGGTTGAAACGCGCTCTCAACGTGGCCAGCAACTTGTCACCATCCATCTCCACTTCGGAAAGATCCACGATCTGCCATAGGTTGGAACGAGCCCCTACTTTCTCAGGCTCATCCCCCCAGGTCTGAACAAAACGTAGCATGCGCTGGCCTTCAAAACTGCTCACTCCCTGATATCCTGATGCCACCACTTCGACCAGGTCACCACTCCAGCTTCCCGGTCCGGTCGGATAACCGCTTGCCGTTGGTACCGCCTCGGTTTCAAACCCACCGTCAAAGAGTGAGATGGGAAGGCGGAAGGAGGCACCCGCCTCCGCATTGGCATAAGCCCAGGCCACGCCGGTGCCAAGGCCACCGACAAACAATCCCACCGCAATCAGCGCCGCAGCCGACATCCAGCTTCTCCGTTCGCTGCGATGGCGACGGGGTTCCAATCTCACGACCTTCTCGGACGGTGCCAGATTCTCCGAAGCGCCGAGATCGGCTTCGACCGCCGAGACGACATTGCCCTGTCGCACGAAGGCGGCTCGCAGTTCCGGATCTTCCCGAAGGCGGGCATCCAGTCGCGCCACCTCTTCTTCGGTGGCTTCCCCGCTCAAGTAGCGGCTGATGAGTTCTTCTTCCTTCCGTTCCATCTCAATTATCCTTCCTGGTTGGCATACTCCTGCGCGCACACCGTCAACGACTGGCGAATGCGATAGAGCCATTGATAAAATCCACTGACACTGCGACCAAAACGGGAAGCGAGTTGCGGTGTTTGCGCTCCTTTTTGGCACGACGCCTCCAGAGCCTCGCGTTGCTCTGACTTCAGCTTGCCGAGACAATGCTGGAGAATGGCCTCTCGCTCCAATTCGAGCTGATCCTCTTCCTGCTCGGTTTCCTCGGCCATCAACTCAATGGTCTCGCTCGAAAGCACGAGCCGCTCCCGTTCCCGGGCGAGATCCCGACGCCAGGCCAGCACCTGGAAACGCGCCACTCCGAACGCCCATCTCACAAAGTCGCCATCCGTCTCGAGCTGATCGAACTTCCTCCACAGGACCACTGAGATGTCCTGCATCACATCAAGCGCATCCTCCCGTCGCGGAACGAGGCGGCGCACGTAGGCATGAATGGCGGCCTCATGCGCCGTGAATTGGCGCAAGAAGCGGCGGTGTTTTTCTTCTTCCTGGGGAGTCATAGGTGAGGCTTTACTATATTCTCCAGAACTTCCGGGATTTTAACGAACTTTTTCTCAGGTCGTTGCCGCTTAGACGAAACACCCCGGACAGGGCTGCGGCACCACCATAGAACCACAGCGCCTCTCCAGAGCTGATTCACGTGAAAGCGATGTCAATTATTGCGACGAGAAGTAAGAGAAAGTTGAATTCAGCTTTTCAGTTCGAGAGCTGTTCCTCTTGCGCCTTTCTACCACGCCTGCGAACGCCCCAGGCGCCGAGGAGGCCAAAGGCCGCCACCAAGCTGAAGACACTGCCAGGCTCCGGAACCGCTACAAAGTCCCATCCCCGCCCGATGAGATCAGCCTGAGTCACTCCACCCGGCAGGACCGTAGTATCATCGAATGAGGCACTAATCAGAAGCCCAGTTAGATCTGTACTTAAATCTGTCACGCCAGAGATGTCAGCACCCCGGAGATCAGCTGTCAGCGAATCATCGGAGAAAAACAAATCACCGACGATCGTCGCGCCTTGCAGGTCGAACGTTACGCCATCGAGATTGTCATTTTGCCCCCTGAGAAAAGAAAGCCCGCTACCTATGGTGATGTCGGCACCCGTCCATTCTGAGACCGTGCCCATCGCGAAGGTAGCATCCCGGAACGTCTGCGCTGAACTGGCCGAGATCAGCTCAAAGGTGATGCTTTTATAACTGCCGTTACTCAAGTCACTGCCGTTAAAAGGGCGGTTCCCATCCATGACGGTGTAGGTCGATCCACCCAAACTCATGTTTCCGCCCCAACGCGGCCCCCCATTGCCAGCACCGCCACTTTCGGCATTGTTAAAGTTGATCACCGCACCGTTGAAATCGGCGCCCTCCATTGCGCCACTAACGCCATTACCACTACGATTAAAACCGCCCCGAATGTTCAGGGTCAAGCCCGTGAGGTCCTGCCCGGCAAAAGCGGCAGTTGTTGAATTTTGAAACCCCCGAGCCTCATGAGCCAATTGCGTCAATTGAGTGTTGTTGAATGTTGCCCCAACGAACGACATATCCCTAAGCTGATCGTTTGCACCGCCGCTGCCATACTGAATATCGAGATTGGTGAGATTCCAAGTGTTCCAATCAAAACCTTGCATTACCGTAGACGAGATCACGAGTGAATCGCCGGCCATAAAGGTGCTGGAGGAGGTCAGATCACCTTGATCCGTGGTAATAGTGCCACCTGATTCACTTATAACGTTGTAAATCAAACCTGCGTATCCTGTCGCTGGAATCATCCCGGCGATCGCCAACACTGTGAATAACTGTTTCATCGATTTCTCTATTGCTGTGTTCTCTATTTCCCCTCACCAAAAGCGCGGTGCCATGAACCGGCATCCAATGGGTTGGCTGCGTTCGATTTTCTGGCGAAAAATAGAAGTCTCTTCCCTCTGTTTCTCCGCCTACCTCCCGTTTTTAACGGTATCTTTCTAAAAAGTGTGTCAGTGGGGAATGGCACGATCTTTATTCCCTGCCCCCAAGGACGCCGCCGAAGGGCTCTACAGCTCGCACTCATCGCGGGGCATCACCCACCCATCAGGCCCCACCTCACGGATTCACGACCATCACCCGCACAAACACGCTGTCACCTAGCC
>JABSSQ010000424.1 GCA_013213905.1 Verrucomicrobiales bacterium
ATCCGGTTTGCTGCAATTTGGCAGTTTCGCGATTTGAACTTAGAATCATGGCATTCAACTTGCTTGAAAGAGTTCCTTCTTGATAGAAGATCGCCAAACAAAAATAATACGAGGACGCCAATGTTAGACGCTTTGCAGTCAGACAATGCTAGAGGCTTTGCAGTCAGACGACGGCATCGGCGACTGGTATTGCGATGGTTGTTCGCCTGCCTCGTCTTATTTGCTGCAATTCCTTCGAGTGAGGCCGGGCTTTTCGAAAAACTGAAAGCGAGGCATGAGGCGCGAATGGCTGAGCGGAAAAAACAGCAAACCAAATCGCGTCCGCGGCCGGTTCACCGTTCCAGCTATCGGGATGCTCACGGGGATGCCTACATCAATCGTGCGCTTCTGGATTCCGAAGTGGAAACCGATCGTAAGGTAATCGTGGATATCGAACGGCAGAGAGCGTTTCTCGTGATTAACGATATCATTGCGGTCGACACCGCGGTCTCGACAGCAAGACGGGGGAAGCACACCCCGAGGGGTAGTTTTCAGATCACCGAGAAGGTCAAATCCGGGAAGGTGTCGACGATTTACCATGTCTACATGCCAAACTGGATGAGGCTGGGGCACACCACTGTGGGAATGCATACCGGAGATCTCCCGGGCTATCCCGCTTCAGCAGGCTGCATTCGGCTGCCCCAGAGTGTGGCTCCAATCCTGTATGAGAACGTCAGCCGGGGTGTGAAGGTGGAAGTCGTGGACACCTGGGACGAAGCCGGTCTGGCGATTCCTTATTCACTGCCGTCGAGGGAGTTGTTCACGGCCCTCTAGCCGCTCCCGATTCTGGAGCTATGGTGGGATTCGAACTCGTAGTCTCCGCTCAATCAAAAAATGGCCTTGAATCGGTCATTGGAAAATCACCGGGGACAATCCATCCTTCGACCATGCTGTTCCGTGTTTTCCGAATCTTCTCGGTCTTGGTGACCGCTTGTGCCGTGATTGATTTGCAGGCGTTGGAGGAGCCCATTGAGTTTGACGTGGGTCGTCCGAGACCGGCCAAGGACGGAGCGCCGGTGTTGGGTTCCGGGCTCGCGATGAGCCGCGGCACCTTCCAGGGGATGCCGGTGGGTGAGTTGCCGAGGTGGACGATGTCGCTCTGGTTTCAAGCTGAGTCGACTGCTGAAGGAGATCTGTTCAGTATCCTTTCAAACCGGCAACGAGGGGAGGGGTATCAGTTGTCTCTGAAGAACGGGCGGCTCCGGTTGGAAAAGGTAGGCGGTGATGCCAAGCGTCGATGGGTGCAGGAGGCAGGCGAAGTGTCACCAGGAGGTTGGCACCATGTTGTGATTACCTGTGCCCATGATACCGGCGCGACCCTTTACCTGGATGGGGTCATTCAGGAGTTCAGGTCAAAAGCGTCGATGAGTTATTCGCTGCCTTTCGACGAGTACTTTATCGGGCCAAAGCTTTTGCACGAAGAACGGGAATCTGCGGAATTCAACGGTTTGATCGATGATTTTGAACTCCACGAGCGTACTCTTTCAGCTGATGAGATACAGCAGCTCTTCGCCGGTGAGGAGTTTGGCGAATCTCTAGTCGCTTTCAACGACTTTGAAAACGTTAACCACCGGGATCTTGCTTTCTTTTCTGAAAGTGACCGTGACGAAGCCTACCTGGATGAGGGGAAGCAACTCTACGAGCTTCACTGCGTGGCCTGCCATAGTAAGGATGGCATCACACCGCCGGTGAATCCCTTGTCCCGGTTCTTTTCAAAATTTCCCATGGAGAACGGAGGGGATCCGCTCAGCATGTTCCGAACCGTCACCTACGGTTTTCGTAACATGATGCCGGCGACCCAGTTGGAGCCGGCCGAGCGATACAAGGTGATTCACTACATTCGCGAACGGCTGGTGAAGGAGAATGCTCCCGAACTCTATGTGGCGGTCGATCCGGATTATACCGCCAACATGCCCGTCAGTCCTGAAGCGTCCCAGGAAGAGATCCTGCGTGTGGAGCGCCTCGCGGCCACGGGTTACCTGAGGGACTTTGGAAAGGCACTCTGCACACCGGTGAACCGTGCCGACCGGAAGCGGATCAGCAGCCCCAACGCGCTTGTTATCGACCTCGGCGATGAGACCACCGTGGCTTACGATCTGGGGTCGATGCGCTCGATCGGCGCGTGGAAGGGAGGGTTCCTCGATTTCAGCTACACGCTTCATCACAAGCTCCGTGCCCCGGGACTCCCGACAGAACGTTTTGATAATCTTCCTGCTACCGACCAGTGGCAGTGGTCATGGGACGGTCGGGCGGAGAACCCGGTTCCTGATCTCGGGAAGCCCACACTGTATCCTTCGGAACAGATCCGGTATCGGGGCTACTACCCCTTTGGCGATGAGATTACCCTGTCATACGAAGTGCTGGGACGAAGTGTTCTCGAGAGCCCGCTCGCTGAGGCGACCGGAGGGGCGACAGTTCTGCATCGTCGACTGACGGTGCAGCCGGGGGAACAAAAGCTTGAAGCGACGGTTCTTTCGGGAGAGGGGATGAAGTTTTCGATCTCAGGGCAATCGGTCGCGGTTGAGGACGGCGAAACTCAATATGCGGCCTGGCTGCAAGGTGGTGGTGGGGCGACGTGGCGGCTCACTGAGAGCGGGGATGCCCTGGCATTAACCGTTCCCGCGTCTAAAAAGGTCGTCAATCTCAATCTGGCAGTCGCCACGGTCGAGGGCGGAGGGAGCGGTTTCGAGTCACCTGCCAATCGTGTGCTTGACCTCACAGAGAGAGTGAAGGGTGGCCCGGAGCGTTGGAAGACTACTCACACCATGAAAGGCAAACTGGGTGTTTCGCAGTTTCAGGGCTACGCACTGGACAGTGTGCCGGTTCCTCTGACAAACGCTTACAACGCCTGGCTGAGAACGGCGTCACTCGCTTTTTTTGACGACGGCCGCCTCGCCGTGGCAAGCCTATCGGGTGACGTCTGGATTGCGAGCGGTATGGACGAGGGGCTGGAGCAGGTGACGTGGAAACGATTCGCTTCCGGGCTGTATGAGCCCATGGGCATGAAGGTAGTGGACGGGGTGCTGGTGGTGATTACCCGGGGAAGGATCATGAAACTGCATGACTTCAACGGGGATGGTGAGGCCGATTTTTACGAAGCCTTCTTCAACGA
>JABSSQ010000425.1 GCA_013213905.1 Verrucomicrobiales bacterium
CTTCCGCCTGCTTTGTCAGGTCGCTGAAATTGTTATCGATGCGTTCGACCCAGATTGAAGTGTAATCGAGGCGTTCGTTCTGTGTCAGTGTCAGGGGCTGTGTCTTGAGCTCTTGGAAGATTTCACGGGCAGCCTGAGGGCGCGCCGGGACCTGGTTGAGATGAATCTCAGAAAGTGCCAGGCGGGCATCAACGGTTGCGGGGTGTTGCGGGTAGTTTTGAATAAAATTCTGAAGATTCTCGAAAGCACTGGGAGCCCCCTGTGACGCCTGGTAGAGGCCGCCCAGGTAGCTGAGGTCGGCGATGAGCGGGGAGCGGGGGTTGTGATCTTTCAGATCGTTGACTGCGGCATCAAAGGCTTCCAGGTCGTTGGCCTGGAGTGAGGAAATGGCGGCGTTGTAGGCGGCGTGGCTGCGGGGAGCCCCGGTTTGTGATTCGGCTTCCTTGCGGAAAAGTTGAGCCGCTTTCTTGAATTGCTCCTGCCGGTAGGCAACAGAAGCTGCCGCAAAATGAGAGCGTGAGGGGTCGGGTGAGAGTTCGCCATCCTCCGGTCGGGATATGCTGATCTTGTCAGGCTCATGAAGCGCCAGTCGCAGTCGGGCTTCCTCCTGGAACGGGTTGCCGGAATCGCGGGCAGTCTCTTCGAGGAATGTCTCCAGATCGATTCCTTCAGGGAACAGGATGTTTTCGAAGAATGCAGCGGCTTTGGCAGCAGGGTGGTTCTCGTTTTCCGTCCAGGTGCTGATCCGTGATTGAAGCAGTTCATCAGCGGATTCGATTTTGGCTTCCTCGAGAAGTAGAAACCCAATCGCAGCTTGCTTACCGGTTGTTGCCCGGTCGATGAATTCGCAGACCAACGCTACCGCTTCGTCAGCCCGGTTTGCCTGGATCAACGCGGCAACGGCGATGCGTGTGGCAGTGAGATCATCTTCAAAGGGAAGAGGGTCGGGAGGGGTTGCGGCGCCCAGGGTTTTGAGTGCCTGATCGGGGCGATTTGCGAGGACGGCAATCCGGGCGATGTCGACACTTTCCTCATAGTTTCCCGGAGTGAATATGGTGCGCGCTGAGGTGATGGCCTCAGCCGCGGATCCGCTGAGGGCGAGGCTGCGAAGGTATCGACGAATGAGCTCGCGATCCCTGGTCTCAAAACTTCCGATCAGCGCGCCGAAAGCATCAGCGGCTTCGGTGTAACGTTCTTCTTCGTAGAAAGCAATGCCGGCCCATTCCAGGGTATTCGCCGACGGTGAAATCATGGGATGCTGCTCTAGCCACTCGGCAGCGCGGGCGGTTTCGCCGTTGCGGACCAGTGATTCAAGAAGGCGCGAGGCGACAAAATCGCGCTCGAGGTCTCCGCCGGCCCCTTCGCGGAGAAGGTCCCATGTTTCGAGAAACTGAGTGGCGGCGGTCTCGTAGCGGCCGTCACTCAGGGACTGGCATCCGGCCCGGTAGGATTCGAGGTCGGCGAGACTCCCGGCAGCATTGGCGGGGGAATGGCTGAGCCATACCGCTGTGCCAATGATCGCGAGGAACGCAGCCGGGAACCTCAATATCATGCCTTGGAGTATTGCTTAACGAAGTCGACGATCTTGCTGTCGTCGTCTCCGGCTGCCCAGACGGCGCGGAGAAAATCAGAAGGCGCGATATCGTGGGTGCGGAGGAAATTGCGGTCACCACCACAGCTGAACATGATGTTAGGGTCTAACTCACC
>JABSSQ010000426.1 GCA_013213905.1 Verrucomicrobiales bacterium
AGCAGGTTGAGCCGTCTGGTCCTGTCTAAAGCCTATGCGTATTTTTCTCACACCTTTCATTCTCGGGGTCATGGGTCTGACTCCGTTTCTTCATGCGGAGGAAACGGAAGAAGAACGCCGCGAGAGGCTGCACATTTACTTGAAAGGGCGCTACGTTTTCCAGAAGCAATGTGCGATCTGTCACGGAGCGACCGGTCGAGGTGACGGTGAATGGGCGGCAAATCTGATCCACAAGCCACGCAATTTTCGATCCGGTGTTTTTAAGTTTCGCTCCACACCCTACGGCATGCTTCCGACGGATGAGGATCTGCGGCGGACTATTCGAAACGGTATTTCAGGGACCGCGATGCCGTTTTTCAAGGAGCTCAGTGATGATGAGGTCGATTCGCTGATTGTTTATCTTCAGAGTCTGTCTCGGGAGTGGAATGATGATTCTCTCCACGCGGAGTCGATCAAGATTCCGGAGCTTCCGAAGTGGTATTACTCTGAAAAGGAGAAGGCTAACCACGTCAAAAAAGGGGCGGAGCGGTTTGCGGTTTCATGTGTGATTTGTCACGGGGCGACCGGTGATGGAGACGGCCCCGGTGGCAAGGGCCTGGTTGACGTCTGGGGTTTTCCGTCTCAGCCGGCTGCGTTGTCCAAGGAACATCACAAATCCGGCGACGACCCGACCGATATTTATCGGACGATTGCGACCGGGTTGAACGGAACGGCGATGATCGGTTTTTCTGACCAGTTTAAAACCAACGAGATATGGGAACTGGTTGCTTACGTGCAGTCGCTCTCAGAAGAGAAGGTCAGGAAAACTGAGCGGGCCGAGGAATAGCACGATATTGCTATTCAGAGAACCCGATTGCGTGAATTGAGAGGGAGAGGTTTTTAACTAGGTTTATCCAACACTTTCCCTTGCAATGACTCCTCAACCAGATCGTCGACTGTTTCTACGCGGGCTCGGAGCCGGTATTGCCGTGCCTGTTTTTGAAACCTTTCTCCCGAAATCCGCTGCTGCGGCAGAGGGTGTCAACGCTCTGGCAACCACAGAAACCGGGATGCCTCTGCGAACGGCTTTTCTCTATAAGCCTAACGGGGTGAACGTTGCCAAGTGGAGTCCGACCGGCGAGGGCAAGGACTATCAGCTGAACGTTACCCACGAGCCCTACGCGAAGTACAAGAAAGAGTTTAACCTCTTCAGTAATCTCAAGCATGAGAACGGAACATCAGGCGGAGACGGCGGTGGTGACCACGCTCGCGCCAATGCGAGTTTCCTCACCGGAGTTCGCCCACGCAAAACAGCGGGTGCGGACATTAAGCTTGGGATTTCTGTCGACCAGGTGATTGCGAATCAAATCGGCGATCTGACCCGCTTTTCGTCTCTTGAGCTCTCCTGCGATCCGGTGCGCAAGAGCGGTGTCTGTGATTCAGGATATTCCTGCGCCTATCAATACAATCTTTCCTGGCGTTCGGCGACCACGCCGATGACTCCGGAATCAAATCCCCGACACGTTTTTGAGCGACTCTTCGGAGCCGGCTCACGTGAAGAACGGGAAAAGAGTTTTGCGGCGAGGAACCAGCAGCAGCGATCCATCCTCGATTTCGTGATGGAGGATGCCAAGGCGATGAACCGTCAGCTGGGGCGCAACGATCAGCTCAAGCTGGACGAATACATGACCGGGGTTCGCGAGATCGAACGTCGCATTGAGCGGGCCGAGAAATTTGGACTCCCCGAAGATCCCGGCGTTCCGGCTCCCGAGGTCGTTCCGGATGCTTTTGAAGACCGCGTCCGTTTGATGATGGACATGCTGGTATTGGCCTTCGAGACGGACTCGACCCGCGTTGCCAGTTTCCTGCTCTCTCACGACGGGAGTAACCGGAGCTTCCGTGAGATCGGGGTTCCGGAAGGTCACCACTCCCTTTCCCATCACCAGCGTGATGCCCAGAAGCTCGAAAAGCTGGCTAAGATCGATCTGTTCTACTCTCGTCAGTTTGCCTACTTCATTGAGCAAATGCAGTCGAAGAAGGACCCCGACGGAAAGAGCCTCCTCTACAACTCACAGGTAGTTTGGGGAAGTGGTCTCGAGGATCCCGACCGTCACCAGCACTATCGACTGCCGATCATTCAAGTGGGACAAGCCGGAGGCAGAATTCAAACTGGCAGTCACCTCGTGGCACCTGTCGAGACTCCGATGACTAACCTGTTCCTCAGCATGATGGACCGCGTTGGTATGCAGGAAGAGCGAATTGGTGACTCCACTGGTCGCCTCGCGGTTCTCAGCTAGGGCTGAGGGCAATCCAGGGCCTGTTGAGCCAGCATGAGAGAGCCGATGATCCCTGCCTCCTGGTCGAGTTGGGGCGTGGTGAGGTATTCCTCCATGGGGGGGAGTGCCCAATAACCGCCTGCCTGTTTCTCGAATTCCTTTCTCACTTTGTTGAGTAGCCCCGGTTTTTGTGAAACGCCGCCGCCAAGTACGATGATGTCCGGTGACCAGGTCGCAGTAAGAGTCACGCAACCGGCCGCCAGGTAGGCTGCTTCGAGATCCCAGGCTTCGTGTGAGTCAGGGAGCTCGTGACCGGGAATTCCCCAGCGTTCTTCAATAGCCGGGCCGGCAGCACGCCCTTCAAAACACGAGTCGTGAAAATTGCAGCGATTGGTGTCTTTGCCGAAGGTCGTGTCAAAGTTAGGAATCGGGATGTGACCGACTTCGGGGTGCTGACGGCCGTGGAGTAGCTTGCCGTCGTGCAGGTAAGCGGCACCGATTCCCGTTCCAATTGTGATGTAGGCAACGTAGCGCTTACCCGTAGCGGCGCCATAGGCTGCTTCGCTG
>JABSSQ010000427.1 GCA_013213905.1 Verrucomicrobiales bacterium
GAACCGGGGCCGGTATTCGCCAACCTGGTTCTCGTCGACGAGGTGAACCGTGCCACTCCAAAAACACAGGCAGCACTACTCGAGGTGATGCAGGAAGGTGCGGTGACGGCGGGTGGAGAAACCATGACGCTACCGAAGCCGTTTTTTGTGATGGCGACACAGAACCCGATGGAGATGGAGGGAACCTATCCACTTCCCGAAGCGCAGGCGGATCGCTTTCTCTTTAAGCTGAGAGTCCCATTTCCTGACCGTGACACACTCGTCGAGATTTCGAAGCGGACATCGGCGTTCGATACGCCGGAACTTTCTCAGGTGATTACCGACGATGAATTGATCGAATTTCAAAAGATCGTCGCGGAGGTGCCGGTGGCGGACCACATCACCGAATATGCAGCCCGGCTCGTTCTTGGAACGCATCCCGAGGAAGAGGGGCGCCTTGATACGGTGAAGCAGTATATCAGTTACGGAGCCAGTCCCCGCGGAATGCAGGCATTGATTCGCGGGGCTCGGATTTATTGTGCGCTGGAAGGCCGTACAGCCGTTTCGGCCGACGATGTGAGGCGGGTCGCGCTTCCGGCGCTTCGTCACCGCGTAATCTTGAATTTCCAGGGTGAAGCCGAGTCTCGCGATATCGATCAGTTGATCGCTGAGGTGATCGAGTCAGTGGAACCTCAAACCGTCCGGTAACGTCGTTTTGATTTCAAGAGAGTCCATAGCAGTTCGTCTGAGAAGCCTTTTCCAGGGAAGCCTGGTGGCGATTCTCGCGTTTGCCCTGCCCTTGGAGGCACAGGAAGAGACTGGCCAATCTTTTGATCAGCTGTCTATTCAGTACCGGACCGCGCTTTACAATGATCCCTTGTTGGATTCGGCGCTCGAGGCGCTCGTTGACCTCTACGCCAAGGCTGATCGACTCGGAGAGCTGATCGGCACCTATCAAAGTCATATTGAGCAGTACCCAACGGATCCCGGTGCCAAGACCGTGTTGATCCGCGCAATGCAAAGCGCAGAGCGCCCGGGTGTTGAGGAATTGCTGGCTTCGTCTGTTTCTTCGCATCCGGATTACGCACCGTTGCAATACCTGCTTTTCTCCACGTTGGATGCCAAGGGGGATGAGCGTTCTCTCGATGCCTTGTCTTTAGCGATCGATCTGGAGCCGAGTCCGGAGCGACGTGCCGAGTGGCTTGAGTTGCTCCTGGAGCGTTCCGGTGTCGAAGGAAGGCGGGAAGTCGCGGAGCTTCAGTTGCAGAAGATCCTCCAGATCGAGAACATGTCCTACGAGGATGCTCTTTCGCTCGCCCGCCTGATGCAACGCTATGAGTTCTGGGGAGCCAGCATTGAAGCGCTAAAACGGGCCTCAGACGAGGGCGCGGATGGTGAAGCCTCTGTCGAGATCGCAGTTCGATTGGGCCGTGCTTTGACGGAACTGAATCGTGGGGCTGAGGCGGGCCAAACGCTGGACGCCCTGTTGGAGAAGTTAGGGACGAATCATTGGAGGAGACGCGAAATCATGAGCATGAGGCTCAATGTGGTTTCCACCGACGAAGAGCGCGATCAGTTGATAGAAAGATTCCGAAAGGAATACGAGGCGAACCCGGCCAGCGAAGGAGCGATCCTCGATTTTGCGGACGTCCTGATCGCCGCGGAACGTCAAAATGAAGCGGCTGCTTTGCTGGTGAAGCACGCGGAGGAACTGCCGGAATCCCAGATAATTGAGGACCGGACGCTTGAATTGCTGCGGTCAGCGCAGGACCCGCGCGCGTACGAGGCCTTCCTGCAAGACCGGCTCGAACTCAACCCTGAACGCCGGGAGTTGAGACTGGAACTGGTGAAGGTGCGATATTCGTTGGGGCAGGATGCAGATGCCGGGCAAGACTTTCAGGCTGTGGTTGCCGGACTTACTCCCGAGGAATCCTCACAGGAGATTTTGAATCTGCAGCGATACCTCCGAAGTATTGACCGCAAAGACGCCGCGACACCTTACCTGGCTCAATATTTGAAGGTGAGTCCAGAGAGGCTCGATGTGGCACGGGAGTTGATTGAGATATACCTGTCAGGGGATCAGCGGGCTGATGCCGAAAAGCTGGTCGCTTCTCTGGACGCTGCAGGAGCTGCTCCGGAAAATGTTGTCGACCTGGTCGAATATCTTCTTTCCGTCGAAATGTTTGCCGGTGCGCGGGGCATTTTGGTCGAGCGGCTCGGGCAGACTCCCGACGACTTCTTTCTCGGGGTTCTTTTGATCCGAGCGCTCGGAGAATTGGGGGACCAGGCGGCGGCAATTCGGCAGATCACGCTCTTAAGGGATAAGACTGACAGCCCTGAAAGGTATTCACAGTGGCTGGAGGCATCGATGGAGGCCCATGCTCGAATGGAAACGCTCGACACTTTTCTGGATACCGAGCAGCAGCGTTTTTCCTTCAGC
>JABSSQ010000428.1 GCA_013213905.1 Verrucomicrobiales bacterium
ACGTTGAACGGAAGGATCGATGAGTTTGCCATCTACGGGGCCGCGTTGTCGGCTGAAGAGATTGCGGAGATTTATGAGGTGGGCCGTCCGTGACGGACGTTGTTGGTTCTTAGTTTTTAGTTGTTGGTGATGATGAATCGAGAGTTTTGGTTGGGATTGATTGCCCTGAGTCTTGCAGGGGGCCTTTCTGCTGAGGAAGTGACGGATGGGGAGAAGCTCTTTGCCTTGAAGGTAAAGCCGCTCTTTGCCGAGAAATGCAATGCCTGTCATGGTGATGAACCGGACAAGATCAAGGGGGACTTCGACATGCGGACTCGTGAGTCGATTCTCAAGGGCGGGGACTACTTTGCCGAGGAGGTAATGGTTCTGGGGAAAGGGGAAGAGAGCTTTCTCTATCTCACCACGACCCGGACGGAGGAGGATTTTGAAATGCCGCCGAAAGAAGCGGACCAACTGACCGAAGAACAGCAGTGGTGGATTCGTGACTGGATCAATGAAGGCGCTCCGTGGCCGAATGATGAAAAAGTCGCCCAGATCCAGGATCAGTATGCGGAAGGGGTTCAAGTCGCGACGACGAAGGCACTGTCTGATGACTGGCAGAATCGCCGCTATGAGGCGGAGAAACTTTGGGCCTATCATCCGCTGAATTTGACTGAGGTCCCGGAAGGCAGGAATCCGGTCGACTGGTTCATCAATCGCAAGCTGAAGGCAGCCAAGCTCGAAGGAGCCCCTGATGCCGATGCCGAAGAGCTTGTCCGTCGCATGAGCTTCAACCTGACAGGGTTGCCTCCGGCACCTGACCGGGTTCAGTCTTTTGAAAAGGCCTACGCCGAGGATCCCGGCACGGCGGTGACGAAGTTGGCAAACGAGTTGATGGCGACGCCTCAGTATGGTGAGCAGTTCGCCCGCCACTGGCTCGACGTGGCGCGCTACGCGGATTCGGCGGGTTTCGCCAACGACTACACGCGCCCCAATGCGTGGCGTTACCGCGACTATGTGATCCGCGCCTTCAATGACGATAAGCCCTACAACGAGTTTGTCCGGGAGCAGATCGCGGGAGATGAAATCAATGCGAAAGATTCAGAGCTGCTCGTCGCGACCGGCTTTCTTCGCATGGGCCCATGGGAGCACACCGGCATGAGTGTCTTTAAAGAGACGCGTCAGATGTGGCTCGACGACGTCACGGATTCTGTGGGGCAGACGTTCCTCGCCCACGCGATGCAGTGTGCCAAATGTCACGACCACAAGTTCGACCCGGTGCCGACGCGCGACTACTACAAGATGATGGCCGTGTTCTCGACGACCCAGTTCACAGAGCGCAATGCCCCGTTTCTGGCTGAGGAGAATCAGGCGGGTTTCAAGGAGTCCACTGAGTGGGTGAATGCCAAGATTGCGGGCTACCAGAAGCAACAACGGAAGCTTCAGGAAAAGATCAAAGCGCAGAAGAGGCAGGAAATGGCTGATGCCAAGACCGGGGATAACGGGCTCGATCCCGGCGACGAAGCCTCGCAGGGACGCATCAACAAGAACATCGCTCGTCACAAGTGGGAGCACGATCGCACCCGTCCAATCGCCTATGCGGTTTACACCGGAAACACCATTCCGGTCAAAGGCGTGCAGAAGCGCGTGCTGCTTCCGGAAGGCCCCTGGGCCCAAGGCGAGATGGAACAGGATGCTATTCTCGCGGGCGGCAGCGCCTATTCGCCGACCGACCCGGTGACGCCGGGTGCTTTGAGTGCGGCCGAGTCACTCGGAGAAATGGAGGCTCGTGAATTCCCCGGAGGTAAGGGCAAGCGTCGCCTCGCCTTGGCGGAGTGGATTGTGGACGGGAAGAACCCACTGACCGCCCGTGTCATGGTCAACCGCGTCTGGTCCTGGCACTTTGGCAAAGGCCTCGCGGGTAATCCGAATAACTTTGGCGGCACCGGTGCGTTTCCCACTCACCCGGAGTTGCTCGACTATCTCGCGCACTGGTTCATGGAGAATGACTGGTCGGTGAAGAAGTTGAACGAACTCATTGCCAGTTCGGAAGTATATCGCCGCAGTTCGCGTCACCCGGATGCTTCGCTCGTTCGTGAAAGTGATCCGAAGGGCGCACTCTATGCGACCTTCCTGCCAAGACGCCTCACCGCAGAAGAGATTCGCGATGCCATGCTCTGGTCCAGCGGTGAATTGAATTCCCAGGTCGGGGGCATCCCGTCCCGGCCCGATGTGAATCCGGAGGTGGCGGTGCAGCCGCGCCAGATCATGGGCGGAACCGCTTCGGTCTACGAGCCGGACTCCCTGGCGGCGCAACGCAACCGTCGCACGCTCTACGCGGAGAAGGTTAGGGGACTGCGTGACCCGTTTCTGGAAACCTTCAATCAGCCCGGGCCGGACAACTCCTGCGAGATTCGTGAAACTTCCACCGTGGCGCCTCAGGCTCTGACTTTGTTCAACGCCGAGGAAGTTCAGGATCGCTCCATCGCCCTGGCAGCTCGATTGATTGATGAGTCCGACAGTCAGGAGGCTGCTATCACTCGAGCCTTTCAGCTGACCCTGGGCAGAGCCCCGTCTGACTCCGAGTTGTCGGCCTGCCTCATGCACTGGGAGGCGGCTTCCAGTGAGGAGGCTGGAAAGACCTACGAGCCGAAGGAATACGTCAATTGGGTGAAGCGCACCGTCATGGCCGAGAAGACGGGCGAGCCCTACGACTTCATCGAATTCATGCCGGCCTACCGGAAGTATGAGGCCGACTTGCAAATGGCCGACGTCGACGCCGAGACCCGAGGTCTCAGCCAGGTCTGCCTGGTGCTTTTTAACCTGAACGAGTTTGCCTATCTCGACTAGCGTCGAGGGTTGTTAGTGATTGGTGATTGGTTGTTAGTGAATTGATCAGGATGCGGAAACCAAAAACCAAAAACCAATCACTAAGAACTAAGAACCAAAACCAACATGCAGGATTTTCGGAAATTGAAAGTTTGGGAAAAAGCTCATGCATTCGTGCTTGAGGTTTACCGGGCTTCTGAATTATTTCCGACACAGGAGAAGTATGGCCTGACTTCTCAGATCCGGAGAGCGGCGTCATCGATTCCAACCAACATGGCCGAAGGTTGTGGTCGCAACAGCAATCCGGATTTAGCTCGTTTTCTCCATATTGCGATGGGTTCCGCCAGTGAGGTTGAATACCTGCTTATCCTCGCAAGAGACTTGGACATTCTCCCTGTTGATCACTTCTCTGAATTGGAAGCCGAACTCTTTGAAATCAAACGGATGCTGAACTCTCTCATCCAGAAGGTGCAGGAAACTAACCACCAATAACCAATAACTAATGACTAATCACTACTCATATCCGACGCGACGCGACGCTCTCTTTGGTATTGGAGCGGGACTGGGAACTGTTGCGCTCAACTCCATGCTGAAGGCGTCGGAGATGGTTCACGTGGCCCACCATCCGGCGAAGGCGAAGCGCTGCATCTTCCTGATGATGGAAGGCGGACCGTCTCACATCGACACCTTCGATCCCAAGCCGATGCTGACGAAGCAGCATCTTAAGAAGTTCAATCGAGGTGGTGACATGGAAAGCGCGATGTCTTCCGGCGATCGCTACTACGTGAAGAGCCCGTTTGAGTTCATCAAGGCCGGCGAGAGTGGTGCGGACATCTGCACAGAGTGGGAGCACTTCAAGGACGTGGTCGACGATGTCTGTTTCTACCGCGGTGCCCAGGTGGAGTCGGTCAATCATCCAACCGCCTGTTATCAGCTCAATACCGGAAACCGCTTTGGTGGTGATCCCGGCATCGGAGCCTGGGTCAATTATGGACTCGGCACCCTGAATGACAACCTGCCCGGCTTCGTGGTGCTGCCGAGAACGAGTTACCCGCAAGGCGGTGCTGCCAACTGGTCCAACGGCTTTCTTCCCGCTGACTTCCAGGGAACGCCGCTGCGCCCCACGGGCAGTCCGATTCTCGATTTGAATCCACCCAAGGGAGTGACTCGTGAGCGCCAGCGTCAGAATCTCGACCTGATGTCAAAGCTCAACAACGAGCACCTCGGCAAGCGTCCAGACCGGAGTGAGTTGGGCGCACGGATCAATTCTTATGAGCTCGCTTACCGCATGCAGATGGAAGTGCCGGAGGTGCTCGATCTCGCGGGTGAGAAGCAAAGCACCCTGGAGTCCTATGGTATCGGCGATTCGAAGACGGATTCCTTCGGGCGCAAGTGTCTCATGGCTCGCCGATTGGTGGAGCAGGGCGTGCGGTTCGTTCAAGCCTATGCCGGCAACTGGGACAGCCACGACTACATCGCGAAGGCGCACGGATCCTTGATTCGCTCGGTCGACAAGCCCATCGCGGCTTTGATCAAAGACCTGAAGGAACGCGGCATGCTGGAAGACACGCTGGTGGTCTGGTGTGGTGAGTTTGGCAGGACCCCGGACAACGGTCTTCGGGGTGGCGGACAGTCTTACGGTCGCGATCACAACGCCAAGGCCATGACGATGTGGTTCGCTGGTGGCGGCACCAAGGCCGGTCACACTATCGGTGCGACCGACGAGATCGGTGCCGAAGCCGTGGATTGTGTGCACCACATTCGCGATGTGCACGTGACCTTGCTTCATCTCCTCGGGCTGGATGACAACAAGCTGACCTATTATCATGCCGGTCGACACAAGCAGTTGTCGCAGTTCGGCGGTACGGTAATTAATGAACTTCTGGCATAGTGCGCGCGAGAGCGCGGGTAGGGCCGGGGCTCCGAACCGGCCGATTGTGCATTCGGATTTTTGAACGTTCCCATAGCCCAAATACCTTCTCTGCGAGCGAGCCGCCGGGGCTGGCCATCCAGGGCAGCTACCTTTTCCGATTAAGATGAACACGATTTCCCGCAGAAAATTCGCCGCCGGACTCGGCACCCTGGCCTTGGGTGGAACGGTGGCCTCCGCCATCGAAATTCCTCAGCGCATCAATCCCAGGATCCGGGGCCTGTCCCTCGCGGCCTATTCCCTGCGTCCCAAACTGCGCTGGATGAAGGGGAAGGGCACCGGCGCTGAGATGGAGATCCTCGACGTGCTCGATTACGCGGCCGACCAGGGATTCGATGGCGTTGAACTGACGGCCTATTTCTTTGATCCTGACGTGACCACCGCTGACCTCAACGAGATCAAGCGACGAGCCCATGTTCTCGGGCTCGACATCACGGGTGGGGCGATCGGGAATAATTTCAGCTTCCCGGCAGACGATCCCTTCACCGCCGAGCAAATCGCCTACACCAAAACCTGGATCGATCACTACTCGACTCTGGGAGCTCCCGTGATTCGCATCTTCGCCGGAGGCAAGAACCCTCCAGGTGCGACGACCGAGCAGGTCATCGAGAACGTGGTGACGAACTTGAACGCGATTCTTCCCTATGCCGCCGAGAAGGGCGTGATCCTCGGGATCGAGAATCACGACTCCATGACGAACATGGACAACCTGCTCGAACTGATCGGGCGGATCGACTCGCCCTGGCTCGGGGTGACCTGGGATTCAGCCAATGTCGCGCCGACCGAGGATCCTTATGCGGAGTTGGAGCGCATCGCGCCCTATGCGGTCAATGCTCAGCTCAAAGTCATGACCAAGGTGAATGGTGAAAAGGCAGAAGCCGATTTGCCGCGTCTCGTTCAAATCCTGCGTGAGGCCGATTACAGCGGTCAGATTGTTCTCGAATACGAGGAGAAGGAAGATCCGTTCACCGGGATTCCCAAGTTCAAGGCGGCGGTCGAAAACGCCTTGAAGGCGTGAGTCATCCTCCCGGGTGGGGCTGGTCAGGCACTGAAATGCGCTAGTGGGCTTTCTCACAGTCTTTCGGTTAGACTCGTAGCCGAGGAAATGAAGTTCGCTGTTCCGGTTGCTGCTGTTCTTTTGGTTGTCGCGTCGCCTGTAAAGGGAGAGGACTGGCCCTTCTGGCGTGGGCCGGCTCACAGCGGGATCACCCAGGAACGCCTTCCCCAGGATTTGCCGGGTGAACTGCCGGTGCTGTGGACGCGTGAGGTCGGGATCGGTTTTGCGTCATTTTCTGTCGTCGGGAACAAGGTCCTGACCATGGGCAACGAGGACGAAAAGGATACCGTATGGTGCCTCAACGCCGCGACCGGCGAAACGATCTGGCAACACATTTACGATTGCGAGCTGGATCCACTCTACTACGAGGGTGGACCGGGTGGCACGCCGACGGTGCACGAAGGGGCGGTGTATACCCTGAGCAAGAAAGGGCATGTCTTTCGCCTCGATCTGGAGACGGGAGAGGTGGCCTGGTCACGGGACCTGCTAGCCGACCACGAATTGGCTCTGCCCGAATGGAGTTTCGCCGGGTCTCCGTTTGTGGCGGGCGATCGGTTGATTCTGAATGCTGGCCGTGGAGGGATTGCTCTTTCGCTCGAGACGGGAAAGACCTTGTGGTTGCCGAGTCAGGAGACCTCAGGCTACGCAACGGTGGTGCCGTTCAAGAGTGGTGGAGAGCTTCAGTACCTGCTCTTTTCGGCGAAGTCATTGCTTTCCCTCAATGCTGCCGACGGGTCGGTGCTCTGGGACTTTCCCTGGAAGAGCAGTCGAGATGTGAACGCAGCGGACCCGGTCGTGGTGGATGATCGCCTCGTCGTGTCTTCCAGTGCGGGGACGAAGATGTTGCAGACCTTTACCGACCATCGCGTCCCTGAGATCGTCTGGGAACAGCACGACATGAAGTGGTATTTCAATCCCGGTGTCTTGATTGACGGTCATCTCTATTCCCTGCACGGGACCACCCACCGGCCGACGGAACTGATGTGCACCGATGTTGAAACCGGTGAGATCGTTTGGGCGGAGGAAGGCTTCGGGAGCGGAGGCCTTGTCGCGACCGAGGAGCATGTGATCGTTTTTGACCTGGGGACCCTAACGATCTTCCCGGCGACTTCAGAGGGCTTTGAACCGATGGTTCAGCAGCAGATCATGGAAGGCAAATGCTGGACGGCTCCGGTGTTCGCCAATGGTCGAATCTTTTGCCGCAATGCAGAGGGAACCGTCTCAGCCGTTTCGGTGAAGTAGCAGGTGGTTACTTCAGTTCCTTCCGCTGGACTTCGTCGACGAGAAAGGCTTCGGGAAAGTCGGCCGCATCGACGCCGCCCTTGGAGCAAAGGCGTTCGACT
>JABSSQ010000429.1 GCA_013213905.1 Verrucomicrobiales bacterium
CCCCCCCCCCCCCCACTGATGAAGAAAAACGCCCACCACTTTTCCTGCCGCTGGCTGGCAGCCAGCCTGTTTTTTGCCATAGTCACGGCGATGGCTCTGCCCTGCGAGGCGGACGTCACTCTGCCCGACATCATCAGTGACGACATGGTGCTCCAGCGCGGCAAAAACGTGCCGATCTGGGGCGCGGCCTCGCCCGGCGAGTCGGTCACGGTGAATTTCGCCGGTCAGGTTAAGGCGACCACGGCGGATGGTGCGGGGGATTGGCGCGTGGATCTCGATCCGCTCACGGGGAACAACACGCCGCAGGACCTGGTGGTCACCGGAAACAATACCGTGACCGTGAGCGACGTGCTGGTCGGCGAGGTCTGGCTCGCGGTGGGGCAGTCGAACATGTCCGGCGGATCGACCACCGAGGTGATACCTGGGTTTCGCGTGGTGCAGGACAATAGCCCGTGGCAGGTCGCCGCCGGGAGTTCCGTGGGAGTCAACGCGATGCCCCAGAACTTCGCGAGCAAGCTGATCGATGAACTCGGAGTGCCGGTGGGGATCATCAATGTGGCCCAGGGTTCGACGGGGATCGGCGCCTTCGAGCCGACCGGGGGGATTTTCCAGGATCGACTTGAGGTGAAGGCGCCATTCGGCGTGGCGGGAATGATCTATTGGCAGGGCGAGTCGGACGTGGGCTCGCGATCCTATGAATACCGGCTGCGGATGCAGCAGCTTGTACTTTCCTACCGCGACGTGTTCGAGTTCCCGGAGATGCCTTTCGGGATCACCGAACTGGCCCCGGTGGTGACCTATGCCGGGGGCAAGCAGCCGACGTTGCGTGAGAGCCAGTTCATGGCCGCGATGTTCACGCCCGGTGTCTATCACATGGTCAACAATGATTTGCCGCCGAGCAATCTCAACAACGTTCACCCCAAAACCAAGGCCGAGGTAGGGCTGCGGATGGCGGATTGGGCGCTGAATGCAGTTTACGGCGACACGAGCGTGGAGTTCCTGCCTCCGGTGATGAAGTCGGTGGAGTACCGGGGAGCGGAAGCGGTGGTCGCCTTCGATCACGTCGGAGCTGGCCTGCAGACCAGCGACGGCGGAGCGCCGGTGCACTTCGAGCTGGCCGGCGTGGATGGGGTGTTCTGGCCCGCGGAGGCGTTGATCGAGGGCGTGAACCAGGTGCGGGTGACCAGTGGCAAGGTGCCGGCGCCAGTGACGGTTCGCCACAACTGGCGAGACAAGTGGACGGCCAACCTCGAGAACCCGGCCGGGCTGCCGGCCGTGGCCTTCCGGGATGACGACTGGGAGACGCTGGGCGAGGCGTCGCTCGGCTACCACATTCCGTTGCTGTTAGAGTTCTCGCCGGGTGCGAACGATTCGGTGATGGAGGGACCGGACGCGGCAGCGGCGACTCCAGACAGCGTGGTCGAGCTGAAGTTCAGTCAGGCGATGGACCTTTCCACTTTCGACAATATTGCCGTGACCGATGACGGCGGTGGCACGGTGGCCGGCGTGTGGAGTGGCAGCGGAACGGAGTTCACCTTTACCCCGGATGCCGACCTGCCTCTCGGGGGCATCGACGTGCATATTCCGCGCTCGGTAAAAGATACGGATGGCAACAACGGAATGGACCGCTTTCTCACCTTCAGCGTGGCGGCGCGCACCACGCCCGTGATTCTGGCGGATCCGGTGCCGACGACGGATTCGTTTCCCGTCGGCGGCAACTACGCGGGGCCAACCCTGTGGTTGGAAGTGGTTGATCCTTCGGTGGTGTGGACGCTTGAGCAGGCACCCGTCGGCGCCGTGATCGATGCGGGGAGCGGGCAGGTCGACATCAATGGCGTGACCGCGGGCGGAACGATGACGGTTCGGGCGACCAACGGTGACGGGCAGTTCGACGAGATCAGTTGGACCCTCACCGCAACCGCGGCGGTGGCTCCCGATATTGACGGAACGGCGATCTTCACAGAATCCACGATCGCGGCTTACGGCTACTCGAGTATTCAACCGTCGATGATCTCGGTTGGCAATCCTCTGCCCGTGTGGACGCTCGAAGAAGGACCTGCCGGGATGAGCATCAACGCGGTCACGGGGATCGTGACGTGGGATAATCCGGTGAGTTCCGCCAGCCCGGCCACGATCCGCATCCGGGCGACCAATAGTGCCGGGATGGACGAGGCGACGTGGACCCTCAACGTGATCGAATCTGCTGCGGGCATTTCAGAGGACGGTTTGTTCGTGTCGACCACCGGCAGCGACACCACCGGCAACGGCTCACCGGCCCGCCCCTACGCGTCGGTCGCGAAGGCGTCGGCAGAGCTGATCAACCAGGGGATCGAGGGTTACAATATTCGCCCGGATGTGAAGTATGTTTATGTCGCCGGCGGAACCTACGCCGTGCCGACCACCGAGCGGATCGACTTCTGGCTCGGTCAACACATCCTCGGTGGCTACGGGCCGGGCTTCTTGATACGCGATCTGGCAAGCCACCCGACCGTGCTGGACGGGGCAGACGCCGATCGAAGCGATCCCTTGTTCAAAAACGACTCAGAGGAATGGGGACGTTTGGTCGAAGGGATCGACTTCCATCAATTCAGGAGCACCAGCGAGCGCACCTTCATCGGAGGCACCGACCGAGCCACTATCACCTTCCGCGATTGCGACTTCCAAGCCAACACGGGAACGGACGGGTTGTTCTCCTTCACCAACGCCGGGATCGGCAACGAGGGCGGATCGGCTGAGCGGTTCGAGCGCTGCCGCTTTCTTGACACCAGTGCGGCAGGTGACGTCGGAATCATCCGCTCCGCCCGGGGCGAGGTGATCATGACCAACTGCATCGTGGCCAACACGACCTTCCGTTCGGGCGGCACCAAGGCAGGGGTGATCCACGGGGTGGGCGCCGACGACGGCACGGTTCGGATTCACAACTGCACCTTCTACAAGAACGGCGGCGCGGCCGGATCGGTGGTCTATTTTTCAACCAACAAGAAAACGCGCAGCGCCACGATCACGAACTGCATCATCGTCAGCGATGACCCCGCTCAAATTCACCTCAACAACCTCGCCAATGGCGAGATCAGGGATGACAACGCGCTGACGATTCAGAACAACCTGTTCCAGATCAACGGCGGCACGCCCTGGGTGGACACGGGGGTGAGCACGGTGTCCGACAACATCCTTGCCGGCGACCCGGACTTCGTGAGCACCGACACGGCGCATGCCGACGCGTTCAAGATCAACTTCGGATCCGACGCGCGGAATGCCGGCCTCGACAACGCGGTTGATTCGAGGGTGCCGCTCAGCGACCTCATCGGCCAGGCCCGGGTTGGGCAGACCGACATCGGGGCCTACGAGCAACCGCTGCCAGAGATACCAGCCGCGCCTGTGATCGATGAGGCGTCGCTGCCGGACGCCGATCTCACGGAGGGGCTCGGCTGGATCGGAATGCCTTCATTGACGGGCGGATACCCGGTTCCGACATGGTCGCTGGATGCCGCTTCTCTGAGTCTGGGAATGGTGATCGATCCGGTAACGGGAGAGATTTCGTGGGATAATCCGGTGGTGAGCGCAACCCCCTATACCGTGACGGTGACCGCCACCAACGCGCAGGGAACAGTCGATATGAGTTTCCTGCTCACGGTCAACCCCTTCGTGCCCGTGGCGCCCGTGATCAACAAGTCGTCGGTTCCGGCTCAGGAAACGGTCTACCATACCCAGGCTTACACGGGATTCTTGCCGGTGCTGAGCGAGCCCGGCAGTCCTCCCGGGACTTGGTCACTGGTCAGTGGGCCCGCTGGTATGACGATCAACCCGGCCACCGGTGTGGTCGCCTGGGACCCGGCGTCGATGACGGGTAGCCCGCACACGATCGTGACTCTGGTGAGCAATGCCGCCGGCACGGACTCGGCGACGTGGACGCTGCTCGTC
>JABSSQ010000043.1 GCA_013213905.1 Verrucomicrobiales bacterium
GAGGTTGGGGGACTTCTTAATGGAGGGAGCGTAGCCCCAGGCACCACCGGTGTAGAAAACCCCGGCAGGAGCGCGCCCGTCGCCTTCGCGCTTGGTGCGGGCGCCGGAAGGAACCGGGTGAAGGCCCTTACCCCAGACGAGACCATTGCGGCCGAGTCGGCCCTTCCAGGAGTCTCCTTTCTGCTTCCAGCCACCGCCGACACCGCGCTCAAAAAGCGTTAGGGTGACATAAGAAGAGTTCCAACCCGAGGCAATGCCGACAAGACATTGCTTGCTCTTGGCGGGGACTTCAAAGGCCTTGGCCGTCGAAGTAAATGAGAGGAGGAGCAGGGAAACAAGCGCGACGAGGGGCAGGGCAAAACGCTTCATGCCGACAAAGATAACTTCAGAGAGCCGAAATATCCACCGCCTGATTGTGGCATTCGTGTAGAAATGAAAAAGGCGGGACCTTGCGGTCCCGCCTTCGGAGTAGCTTAAAAGGAGGAGGGCCCCTTAAGCAAAATCAGTTGGGTCAGCACTTAGAGCCCGTTGACAACCTCGACGAGGTTCTCCGGGGTCATGCCGAGCTCGCTCATCACCGTGCCGCCGGGGGCACTGATGCCGAAGCGGTCGATGCCAACTACGGTGCCGGCGGTGCCGACGTATTTCCACCAGGGAGCGGAAACGCCGGCTTCGATGGCAACGCGCTTGGTGCAGGCGGCCGGAAGGACGGACTCTTTGTAGTCTGACGACTGGCGGTCGAAGCGCTCCATGCAGGGCATGGAAACAACGCGGACTCCGTCACCGAGTTGCTCAGCAGCCACCATGGCGTGCTGAAGCTCGGAACCGGTCGCGATAAGAATCGTGGTGAGTTCACCGCTTTCCTGCTTGGCGATATAGCCGCCCTTGAGGACACCTTCGCGTCGAGTCTTGGCCGGGATCTCGTTGAGAGTGGCGATGCCCTGACGAGTCAGGAAGAGAGCGGTGGGTCCGTCCTTGCGCTCGGCGAAGGCGGCGAAAGCGCCGGCAGTTTCCTCGGGATCACCGGGACGGATCACGTCGAGGTTGGGAATGACGCGGAGACCGCTGACGGTTTCAACCGGCTGATGAGTCGGGCCGTCTTCACCCACACCAACGGAGTCGTGCGTGAGAATGTAACCGACCTGGAGATTGGCAAGTCCGGCGAGACGGATGGAAGGACGGAGGTAATCGGCGAACACGGCGAAGGTCGCGCCGGTGGTCAGGAAGATGCCGTCATAAGCGATACCGTTGCAGATCGCGCCCATGGCGTGCTCACGAATGCCGTACCAGATGTTCTTTCCGGCGAAGTTGTCCTTACCGAAGTCACCGGCGTCCTTGATGTAGTTCTTGGTGGAACCAAAGAGGTCAGCCGAACCGGTGATGAGGTTCGGGATGGCTTTGGAAACGGCCTGGATCACGTCGCCGCCAGCAGCGCGGGTGGCGTTCTTGTAATCGGCGTCGAACTCGGGAATGAGGTCGAGCAGGTTTTCCGGAGTGTTTCCGGCGACGCCGTTTTCCAGCTCGGTAGCGAGCTCAGGATTGGCGGCTTTCCAGTCGGCGTAAGTGGCTTCCCAGGCAGCGTATTCGGCCTGAAGAGCGGCTTTGTGGTCGGCGAAGAAAGAATGGGTGCCTTCGGAAACGTAGAAAGTTTCAGCAGGCAGACCGAGACCGGCGCGGGCGCTCTCGGCGAAGTTGGCGCCGCCTTCACCGTGACCGGCTGCGGTACCTTCGACTTCCGGGATGCCTTTACCGATAACGGTCTTGGCTTCGATGAGAGTCGGTTTGCCGTTGTTGCTGGCCTTGGCGTCAGCGACGGCCTTGGCCACAGCGTCGAGATCGTGTCCGTCGACCTGGACCGCGTCCCAACCGAAAGCTTCGAAGCGGGAGCAGGCGTCGTAGCTCTGCGTCACGTCGGCCATGGCGTCGAGGGTGACGTCGTTTGAATCGTAAATGAGGACGAGGTTGTCGAGTCCGTTGTGGCCAGCGAATGCGATGGCCTCGGAGGCGACACCTTCCTGGAGACAGCCGTCACCGGCGAGGGCGAAGATGGTCTGGTCGAAGATGGTGTGATCCGCGGTGTTATACTTGGCAGCGGCCATCTTGGCAGAAAGTGCGTAGCCGACGGCATTGCCGACGCCCTGGCCGAGAGGGCCGGTCGTGGCTTCGACACCGTCAGTCTCGTCGAACTCGGGGTGACCCGGAGTCTTGCTGTGGAGCTGGCGGAAGTTCTTCACCTCGTCGAGGGAGAGGTCGTAGCCGGAGAGGTGGAGCCATCCATAGAGGAACATGGATCCATGTCCGGCAGAGAGGATGAAACGGTCGCGGTTGAGCCACTTGGGGGCATCAGGATTGTAGCGGAGGGAGTGGCCGTAGAGAACAGCGCCAATGTCTGCGGCTCCGAGCGGGAGGCCAAGGTGGCCGGAGCTGCAGGCGTGAACGCCATCGATGGCGAGGCCGCGGGCTTCGGTAGCGGCTTGAGACAGGGCTTCTTTGTTGAGTTCGCTCATAATAACTTTCTCGGTTCCTATTTTCTTCTTAAGGGCGCCCACCTTTGGCGCATTTGGGTACTGAATCAAGCGGTCATTAAGTGCGGGGCGATCAAATCTTTTGTCACTTGGGTATGAAAATCTCACATGACCGGTGCTGGACAGATGGGTTTTTCAGCGCAATGTAGCGGCCGACATGGCTGAAAACACAAATCAGATCCTCAAAATCGGCCTGCCCAAAGGCAGCCTCTTCGAGCCCACGCTCGATTTGTTCGAGAAGGCCGGATACAACATCACCGGGGCTTCCCGCTCCTACCGCCCGTCCATCGACGACCCGGAACTTCAGATTCGCCTGATCCGGGCCCAGGAAATCGGTCGCTACACGGACCATGGATTCCTCGATTGCGGCATCACCGGTAAGGACTGGATTGCTGAAAACGGCGCTGATGTCCATGTGGTGTGTGATTTACCCTACAGCCGCGCCACCTCCAACCCAACTCGCTGGGTGCTCGTAGTGCCCAATGATTCCCCCATCAAAACGGTCAAAGACCTTGAGGGTAAGAGAATTGCAGCTGAAGCCATCGGTATCGTCGAAAAGTATCTCGAAGAGAACGGCGTCAATGCTGAGGTCGAGTTCAGCTGGGGCGCCACCGAGGTGAAAGTGCCGGAACTGGTCGACGCCATCGTGGACATCACGGAGACCGGTAACTCGCTTCGCGCCAATAATTTACGAATTGTTGACGAGTTGATGCAGAGCTATCCGCAGTTCGTCGCCAAGAAGGAATCCTGGGACGATCCGTGGAAACGCGCCAAGATTGAGCGTCTCGCAGTCCTGCTCCAGGGCGCTCTGACCGCCCGCGACATGGTGGGATTGAAGATGAATTTGCCCGATGATAAGCGTGACGAGGTGCTTGAGAAGTTGCCTTCTCTCCGCAAACCGACCGTTTCCCGCCTCGCCCAGGACGGCTGGGTGGCCCTGGAAGTGGTGCTCACGGAGCTTCAGGCTCGTGAGATGATTCCCCAGCTCAAAGAGCTCGGTGCAGAAGGAATCATCGAATACCCCTTGAATAAAGTGATCGGATGACCGATAGTCGCGGCCCGCTCGATTTCAGATCGGTCTGAGGGGCGGGATAAACACTGAAATTTTTGATATGGGATCCCTTAAGAAAAAGCGGAAGACCAAGATCAATAAGCACAAGCGACGTAAGCGCATGAAGGCTAACCGCCACAAGAAGCGTTTGCGTTACAAGAGCTAATCATTGATCTTGAGCGCATGAAAGCAAAGCAGCGTTGTCGCCCCACCTTAGGTGTACACCGCTGCCTTGTTTTGTACACTTGTCTCGGTTTTGCCTGTCTCCCGTCTTCGGGCCGCCTGGGAGCCAAGCAGGGTGATGCGCTCGAGGATTTTGCCGAGGTCTACATCGACCAGTATTTCGAGCCGGACGAGGACCTGCTTCTCTCGGAGGCGGGCAAGCAGAAGAGCCGGGCTTTGGCCTATTACTCCCGCGGGCGCACCTTCGAAGGGAATGGCCGGATGAACGAAGCGATTGTTGCCTATAAGGAAGTTCTCGCAGCCCAGCCGGATCAGCATTTCCTCGCGCGCAAGACGGCCTACCTGATGGCCCGGGCGGGCAGAAATGATGAAGCTCTCAAGTTGCTCGTAGACAACCTCGAGGCGAATTCGGAGGTTCCATTCCCCTACATCGCCCTTTCCGAGTATCTCGCGACCTACCAGGGAAACAGTCCGACAGGGCGAGCTCGCGCGCTGGATATTATTGAGGACGCGGCACGGAAGTTTCCGAATGAGCCGGCGGTCTATGACCATCTCGTTCGTCTGCTGATTGCCGGGAACCGTCGAGACGACGCCAAGGTCGTGATGGAGCAAGCCGCAGCCCGGGACAACAAGGATCCCAAATACTGGCTCGCCATCGGTAAGATCGTGGGTCGTGCCTGGCCGCCTCGCCCCAACGGTCCGTCCAAGAATTCGGAGTTGGTGAACCAGATCTACGCGAAGGCCCTTTCCCTCGCCGGTGAGAA
>JABSSQ010000430.1 GCA_013213905.1 Verrucomicrobiales bacterium
AGTATTACCGGCCTATCGATGGTTCCGAGACGCTGGAAAATCACGACTTCAAGCTGGTGGTAGATAACCGGATGGGAACGATTCGCCTGAACTCCGAACCTCGGGGGGCGCTGATTCGACAGAACGGAAAAGTCATCGGGGATACCGAGGAAACCATCAGCAACCTGAGACTGGGACCCTATGAATTCCAACTGGATCTGCCGGGTTACCAGCTCGCGACCGTATCCGGTCAGCTCAACCAAGTCATCCCTGTTCCCGTGAACCAGCAGCTGATCCCGAACCAGTCGGTTGTCTTCGGATCTCCGTGGGCGAACAGCCTGGGGATGGCGCTGGTGCCGGTCGGTGATGTGTTGGTGGCTTCCTACGAAACACCGCTGATGGACTATCGTGACTACGTCACCGACATGCAGATCGCGATGCCGGTAACGGCGATTTCGCAGGAATTGAATCACCCGGTGACCGGCATCACTCGCAACGAAGCCGAGGCATTCTGTGACTGGTTGACCCTGAGGGAGCGCAGCCTCGATATGATCCGGCCGACGCAGCGCTATCGTTTGCCGACCGATGCTGAGTGGAGCCTTTTCGCCGGGATCACCGGAGAATCCGGCAGCACCCCGGAAGAACGAGGTCGCCAGGGGCAGGCCCAATATCCGTGGGGTGATGCCTGGCCGCCCCTCAGTGGAAGCGGCAACTACGCCGATGAATCGGCGTCCGGTCTGCTCAGGAATTATGTGATTGCCGGGTACAACGACAATTTTCCGGCGACCTCGATGATAGGCAGCTTCGGTCCGCGGGAGAATGGCATGCACGATCTTTCCGGAAATGTCTGGGAGTGGGTATCCGACAGCTATGGCAGTGGCGGCCCCGATCTCGGGGTGGTGCGCGGCGGTGGCTGGAACACCTACGAGCAGGAACGCCTCTCACTGCACTATCGAAATCCGGTGCCGGTGGATTCCCGAGAAGACTTTTTCGGATTTCGCTATGTGCTCGAAGATGTCGGGGATGCCCCGTGAAAGCGGTTGAAAATCGGGCTGTGATTTCGATACTGAATTCACATGAGCCGCACCTCCATCGTAAAAGTTCTCAAGAGCGAATCCTCTCCCGGTGAAATCCAGGTCAAAGGTTGGGTTCGAACCAAGCGCGATTCTAAAGCATTTTCATTCATCGAGCTCAACGACGGCAGCTGTCTCGCTAACTTGCAGATCGTGGCCGATGCGACCCTGGACGGCTACGAAGAGAACATCGTTCATTTGACCACGGGAGCTTCCGTGGCCGTGACTGGCAACGTGGTAGAGTCGCAGGGCAAAGGGCAACGATGGGAAATGCAGGCGACCGCTATCGAGGTTCTAGGCACGGCAGATGAGGACTTTCCTCTGCAGAAGAAGGGGCATTCGATGGAATTCCTGCGCTCCATTGCTCATCTCCGACCCCGTTCCAATCTGTTCGGCGCGGTCTTCCGGGTCAGGAGCCGGATGGCACTGGCGATTCACCAGTTTTTTCAGGATCAGGGATTTGTCTACGTTCACACGCCCATCATCACGGCATCGGACTGCGAGGGCGCCGGCGAGATGTTTCGCGTCGTGACGATGAACGGCGACGAAATCAAACTGGGGGACGACGAGTTCTTCGGTAAGCCGTCCTACCTCACCGTGAGTGGCCAGCTCGAGGGAGAAACTTTCGCCTGCGCGCTGTCCGACATCTACACCTTTGGCCCAACCTTCCGGGCAGAGAATTCTCATACCTCGCGTCATGCTTCCGAGTTCTGGATGATTGAACCGGAAATGGCCTTCTGCGACCTCGAACGCGACATGGATATGGCCGAAGCGATGGTCAAGTACCTCGTCAGCGATGCCTTGGAAAACTGCGCTGATGATCTCGCGTTTTTCGGGAAGTTCGTCGATAAGGGATTGATCGAGCGACTGGAGTTTGTCCGGGACCGCCCCTTTGCGCGGGTCAGTTATACCGAGGCGGTTGAGCTCCTGACAGCGAGCGGGCAGGGATTCGAATACCCGGTGGAGTATGGGCACAACCTGCAGTCAGAACACGAGCGCTATCTCACGGAGACGCAATTCAAGTGTCCCATCACCGTTTACAACTATCCCGCCGATATCAAACCCTTCTACATGCGGAAAAATGATGACGGTAAAACGGTAGCGGCGATGGATGTGCTGGTTCCGGGAATCGGGGAAATCGTTGGCGGCAGCCAGCGTGAAGAACGTGTTGATGTGCTGAGGGCGAATCTGGAAGAGCACGGTCTCAGCGAAGAGGATTACGACTGGTATGTTGATCTGCGCCGGTTTGGGACCGTTCCGCACGCCGGGTTTGGTCTCGGGTTTGAACGACTGCTGATGTTCGTCACCGGAGTCCAGAACATCCGAGATGTGATTCCGTTCCCGCGGACGCCCGGCTCAGCTGACTTCTAAATCAACTTCCGGCAGCGCTGGAAAGCTCAACCGCGCAGTAGAGGGGGCGCTTGCGTTTTTTGCCGCTGGCAGCTTCCTGGTTTTTGCGCATCTCGAAGACGCTTCCGTCTTCGCAAAGGATCACGAGTTCACCCATCGGCGTCGTGCGAAGGGCAGAGAACTGTCGTTGACCCAGGCTGCCAAGGTCGAGCAAACGAAGCGGGGTGCCCGGGCTGGAACCTTTCTGCGGGTCGCAGGCCATGAGCTGCCCGTCGTGGCTGGCAAAGATGAGCTTGCCGGCAAGTGCTGGGAAACTCTCACCGCGGTAAACGATGTTGCCGGTATTGCGACCAACTACTCCGGACTGACGATTCAAGGCCAGCCTGGGTTCCGTCACGACATCCTGAAGCATCTGGCGTGAGGCAAAATTGAGAAACCCGGCGTTTTCTTTGAGATCCCAGCCGAAGTGCTCGCCACCGAATTCGCTCAGGTTGATCTCTTCAGTTCCGTTGAGAGCAGATTCACCGATGCAGAGGCTGCGAAGGAACGGGTCAAAGTGGAGGCTGTGAGGAGCACGCAGGCCGAAGGCCCAGAGTTCGGGGAGGGCATCGGAGACCATCTTGAAAGGGTTGGAATCCGGAATGCCGTAGGCGCCATTCATGGAGTTGCTGCCCGTAGGATTGATTCGAAGCACCTTGCCGTAGGCACTGGTCAGGGAGCTGGCGTTGCGTGAAGCACTTTCGCGACCGACTTCGCCTTTGGCCCCGTCACCGACGCCGAGGTAGAGATTTCCGAAGTGATCAAAAGTCAGGCCGCCAAGGTTGTTGGCGCGGCCCGGCTGGCTGAAGCGGATCACTTCGCGTCGGGCACCATTGAAATTGGCCGCCAGGGGTGAGGGCGTGGTGTATTCGTAGACCACATCCTGATGGTGTTCGGTGAGGGGACCGAACTCGGGGGTAAAATCAGGGCGACCTGAATTCGCTGCCTCGGAAACGATGGCGTAGAACTTTCCGAAACCGGGGTGTCCCTTGGAAAGGAATTCCGGATGAAAGGCTAGGGCGGTAAACCCGAGGTCCCCTAAAGTGGCTTCGTCAGCGAGGCTGGCGTAGCGGGTCGAAACGGCAAATCCGTTGGTTCCCTGGTCAACACGCAGGATGTCTCCATCCTTTTCGAGAATGTAAACCACCCCGAGGGCGTCACCGCTGAGATCAACTGGAGACTCGGCGCGGGCCAGCAGAACGGGCTCTGCTTCAAACGCGACTTCGCGTCGGTAGGTGAACGAATGGAGCGCGGGCTCGGCTGAGGTGAGCGATTGGCCCTGGTCGTCGTGGTTGCCTTTCACCACCACGTAACAGCCCATGCCGGCGAGGGCGGAAAGACCGAAAAGGCCAAGTTTTGCGATAAGTGAGAGAACGGGAGAAATCATCGCGGAAGATCCTAATTTTCATAATTAATAATCGTTTCTGAGAAAATTTTCAAGAATGAAACGCGAAAAATTTAAAAAATACCCCAATTTCGATCCCTGATTTACAATTCTGGCCGGCTTCTACATGATTTCAGACATGAGCGGAGTCTTTGATGCCGGCGAGCTTTCGGCCTACCAGCGCGACGGTTATGTCTTCAAAAGGGGGCTTTTTTCGACCGAGGAGACTGATTTGCTTCGAACGGCTTCGAAATCGGACAAAGCGATGGATGACGCCGCCACTGCGCTGGATGACGGGGAGGGCAACCGCGTGCGTCTGTCCTTATGGAATCACCCGGGTGACGGGATCTATGGCATGTTTGCTCGATGTCGCCGCGTCGTTGACTCGGTCGAGCAGCTCATCGGGAGCGAGGTATATCACTATCATTCCAAGATGGTTTTGAAGGATGCCCGGACCGGCGGCGCCTGGGCGTGGCACCAGGACTACGGGTATTGGTATCAGAACGGCTTACTCTTTCCTGACCTTTGCAGTGTCATGATTGCCGTGGATCCGGCGACCCGGGAAAACGGCTGCCTGCAATTATTAAAGGGATCTCATCACATGGGGCGTGTGAATCATATTCTTTCGGGCGAGCAGGCCGGAGCCGATCTTGAGCGTGTCGCCGAGGCTGAAAAGCGCCTCGAGTTGGTCCATGCCGAGATGGAGGCGGGCGATGCCGTCTTTTTTCATTCCAATACTCTGCATTGTTCGGGGCCGAACAATTCGGAGAACCCCCGCTGGGCCATGATCTGCTGTTACAACTCCGCAGCCAACGATCCCTATAAGGAGTCGCATCATCCAGGCTATACACCTTTGGCTAAGGTCGATGATTCGCAGGTAGTGGAAGTCGGCCGAAGCGGTGCGGCCCTCAGTGCGGTCGAATTCGCTAATATTGAAGAGGATGACCAGAGTGCGAAGATTCTCACCGAAATGGCAGAGGATTGAGCTCCGGGCCTCTGGCTAAAGGTTGAAACGCCAGGGAAGCAAATGGCCCAGCGCGACGATTTCGCCGGCGTAGGCGGCTCCGTCACCGGCATCGATCAGGATGGGTGTGTGGTCTTCGGCGAATTCTGAGATGACCTGACGGCACACGCCGCAGGGAGAGCGCTGATCAAGAGGAGTGCCCGGTTCGGGCCCGGTGGTAAGAGCGAGAGCATCGATAGCGCGAGCACCGTTTGCGACGCCCGAGAGAATCGCGGAACGTTCGGCACAAATAGTGGCTCCGTAGCTGGCGTTCTCGACATTGCAGCCACTGTAAATCTCCCCGTCCATCAGAACAGCCGCTCCTACCTGGAATTGGGAGTAGGGAGCGTAGGCATTTTTCCTGATGAGGCGAGCTGCCTCGAGAAGAGCCTCATACTGATCGGATGATTCCAGGGACGGGGAGGTCTCTCCAATCAGGTGCCAGGTGGCGTTGGCGGTCTTAAATGCTGAGGCTGCCATAGATGGGAGGCGCCAGCCTACAGGTTCATCACGTTTTCGACCAGAATACTCTGAATCACGGAATAAATCTCGTATTGCGCCAGGAGCATAAGGCGATCCTGATCCACGTTTTCTGCGTCCTGGAACTGGAGAAGGAGGCGGTCGTCTGATTCGGCGAGGTCGAATTCCTCATTCATCATGAGGCGGGCCTGGTTGAGAACGCTGTACCAGGACTCGGTATGCTCGATGGGAACGCGCAGTCGTTTCAGTTCCGGGACTCCCTCGGCCATCTCAGCGTATTCGGGTTCCAGCATTTCCTCGACCTCGAAGGATTCAACCTTGGCGATGTCCTGCGCGATGAGAGCTCTCGCATCGTCGAAGGTGTCTTTTAAATCAGGCTTTACGAACTGATCCCAATCCTCGAGATGGGACTGGGTATCTTCGTCAACCAGGGCATCCGGGGAAAAGAGAGAAGGAAAGAGTCGCTCCCGCGTGGCAGGGGAAAAAGCATCACTGTCAGAGGCGGCCGGCAACTCGGCCACGAGGTGCCATTCGGCCGGGGTAAGGGCATCGAGGGCCCAAAATTCATCAGTGAGGACAAATCTCATATGGAGTGCGGAAGGATGAAGAGGGGAGATTTCAGTGTAGGGCAATGATGTCTCAGATTCCAGAACCGTGAAACCGGAAACGACTGTTTTCGCTCGATGGACGTTAAGAAATCGTAGTAAATTATTGATTGGTAACTGCCTTTCAGGTTTGAAAATTAACGCAGATTTACAATTTGATATTGCGAAATTAGAAAAATATGGGACAATCTTTTGAAAATTCGTGTGACCGAAAGGGTTTGATTATATAATAATTATGAAAAATCTAATAAAAAGGTTGCACGAGGCATTTGGAAGTGTTTAAATTACTGCAGTTTTCATAAAAACTAAAATCGCTAGGAGATAAAACCATGCAAGTATCAGAGAATACCAATACTGGAGCCGATCAAAATGCCGATCGTCTTGCGGACTTCATCATGTTCGCTCAACGTTCCTTCCTTCTCGACCTGTCGAAGGAGTTGAACAAAGGTAACGTATCATACGCACAATTTTTCCTTCTGGGATATCTGGCCAATGAGGATTACCTCACGATGACCGATATCTCTAAGAAAATGGGTCACTCGACCGCAGCCGCTACCGGCCTGGTCGACCGCCTCGAAAAGCTGGGTTACGTGCAGCGCCTTCATGCTGCTGACGATCGCCGCAAGGTGATGGTTCAGATTACCCGCAAAGGTATCGAGATGGTGACTCGCCTTCGTAATTCCATCGCTGACAGCATCACTGAGATCATGGCGGCCCAGGAGAGCGGCGAGGAAGAGGCCATCCAGCCCATTTATTCGCAGCTTCAAGAGTTTTTGGCTTCCCGATAAGCTTGGTGGCGGAAGTCTTTAAGATTTCCCCTTACCAACGAAACACATTCATCAAGCTTACCGAGAAACAAAGGCATTCCCACTTCTAAGCGATTTTAGTAGCGCCCCCGGTTCACAGCCGGGGGCGTTTTCGTGTAGACCGAAGCGAAATATCAAGGGCTGAGCCTTTGGGCGGACCAGTGGTCACCGTCTCGACGGTAGATAAAGCGATCATGCTTTCGACCGGGCTGGCCCTGCCAGAATTCCACGGATTCCGGAATGAGCAGGTATCCTCCCCAAAAGTCGGGACGGGGCACGGACTCTTCTGATTCGGAATCGGGAAACTCCTTTTCAAACCGGTCCACGCGCTCATCGAGCCAACCTCGATCCGGAATTTCCTCGCTCTGTTTCGAGGCCCAGGCTCCGATTCGGCTTTGGTAGGGGCGGGAGTGAAAGTAGCGGCTGGAGTCTTCCGGAGAAGTCTTCACCACTTTACCGCGAATGTGAGCCTGGCGCTCAAGCTCTTTCCAGTAAAAGAGGAGTGAGGCAACCGGGTTCTCGGCCAGTTCCTGTCCCTTGCGGCTCTCATAGTTGGTGAAGAAAGTGACTCCATCATCCGTGTAGTCTTTCATCAGGACCGTGCGAGCCGTCGGGCACCCGTCGAGGCCGATGGTCGAAAGAGTCATGGCATTGGGTTCCCGGATCTTCGCCTCAAGGGCTTCCTCGAACCATTTCTTAAACTGGTGCAATGGGTCCGGTGCCAGGTCTTCGCTGCGGAGGGTGTTGGCGTGGTATTCCCAGCGCAGTTCTTCGAGGGAAGGATTTACAGAATCGCTCATCTAAAGGGGGATACGAAAGAAAACGGGGTGGTGATGCCGGTGGATCAACTAGCCCTTCGTGGCAGTGGTGCGCAACCGGTTTCGAAGGGTGGGTTACAGGTGGGGAAGCGCGAGAGAATTCAGTTGAACCGGTCCCTCCTCCGATGTCTGCTGAGCCAATGGAATCCGCACCGACCTACCAGCATGCCCACCTTGAGAGGGTCTTGTTTGATCAGGCAAGTATTCGCGACCGCGTCGCCGAAATGGGTGCGAGAATTTCAAAGGAATACTCCGGTGACGGGCTCACGATTGTGGCAGTTTTACAAGGCGGCGCTCTGTTCATGGCAGACCTGATTCGGGAGATCCGGCTGCCGCTTCAGTTGGAATCCATATCAGTCGCGAGTTATCACGGCGGAACTTCGAGCAGTGGGACTGTCACCTTTAATCAAAGTCGGCTTCCTGAGGTGGAGGGGCGTGATGTCCTCATCCTCGATGATATCCTTGATACGGGCAGAACCATGGCCGCTATCAAGGCGAAGTTGGAAGATGAATGCTCTCCTCGTTCGGTGAAGTCAGCCGTGCTGCTGTCCAAGAAGATTGAGCGAGCCGTTGAGGTCGAAGCAGACTATGTTGGGTTTGAAGTTGGCGACGAATTTGTGGTGGGATACGGACTCGATTACCAGGGGCACTATCGAAACCTGCCGGTGATTGGTGTGTTGAAGCCGGAGTATATTTAAAGACTATGATTCGAGTGCTATTCTTTTCGGTGCTGAGAGACCTGACGGGTGCAGACCAGATCGATGTTGCCGTGGAGCGGGAGGGGTTCACCGTCGCCGATGTTATTCAGCAGCTTTATCAAAACCATCCACGTATCGAGGAGTGGGACAACAAGTTGCTCATCGCCGTAAACGGTGAGTTTGCGGAGAGAGACGACACGCTCAAGGACGGAGACGAACTGGCCTTGATGCCTCCTGTTCAGGGCGGTTGAATCCGTTCGATTGGTTTTGACTTCGTCCTGGAAATCCTTCATCCAAGACGCGCAGCGAAATGGCGAAATGGTTCTACACGGATTCGAGCGCGACCCGGCAGGGTCCCTTGGATGAAGGGGATTTGTTAGAGCTGAATCGTGATCGAACGATCAATGCTTCCACTCTGGTCTGGAAGGACGGACTTGAGGATTGGGTTCCGTTCGGGAAAGTCGCTGAGTCTGTTTTCGGGGGGAACGAAGAAGGTGAACCCATCGAGGTTGGTGTCTGTGCCTATTCTGGACGTGTCTTTCCTCTGGGGGAAATGATTCCTTACGGAGAGGCTCTTGTCGGACTCGAATTCAAAGATGAATTCGTCCAGCAGATGATGGAGAACGGCACGGTGGAAATTGCCGATGCTACCGGGAATCCACTGGACTATGTCGGGTTCTGGTGGCGGACACTCTCTTCCTTTCTCGACTATCTCGTGAAGATTCTTCCCTCCTATATCTTCATGATTCCCTATTACATCTTTGCGGCATTCAGTGAGGAAACGCTCGATTCCGGGAATCTGAATTTCGAGGAGTCCCTTGGTATGCTGATTGCCGCCGGTCTCGGCAGCCTTGCTAACCTGGCTTTCAGTATTTTCTATGAGACCTGGATGGTCGGAAAATATCAGGCGACTCTGGGCAAGATGATCATTGGAGCGAAGGTCGTAAACCCTGATGGATCAAGGGTGAGCTACAAGAAGGCGTTTCTACGCTGGGTTGCCAAGAAACCGTTGAACTACGTCATCGTTTGGGGACCATCGATTATTGGATTTGCGCTGGTGATTGCTTCGATCGGCGCCGCCTCTTCGCAGTCTGATGGTGCCGCCACCGTGGTGATGTCAGTGATGGTGGGAATGGTGGTATTCGCCGGGCTGATCGTCCTCTGCAGCGGAGTCTACTGGATGGCGGCGTTTGACAAAGAAAAGCGGGCGCTCCATGACCGCATATCAGGAACCCGGGTCGTTAAGAAATAATCAGGAACGATGGAAACCGACA
>JABSSQ010000431.1 GCA_013213905.1 Verrucomicrobiales bacterium
AACCCAGGGGAGTTGGCCGGCGCACTGGGCGCCTTCGCAGAGAATCTCGTGTCCAGTCTCGAGTCGGACCTCGAACTGGAGCCCAAACCGGACCAGCCACTCGTCGAGCGCATTCGTCGTATCCGCTCAACGATTCATCAGATCAAAACCAGTGACTCCGACGCACCGGTTCGCGAAGATATCAACGCGCTGGCTGACAAAGCCATCCTTGCCTTCCGCATTCATGGCTACCTGACACCCTATCTTTTTGACCAACCGACCGTAGACCGCTTCGAAGAAACGGTAGAACGCATCGCTGAAGACTTCTATTCCCGACTCATGCCGAGAACTGGACCGAGACGCGGCTACGCTCATATTCACGCTCCTCTCGATGTCACCGACTACCTCGAACAAGCGGGAGGAAAAATCCGCGGAGCCGTGACCTCCCTCACGGCTGATATGGAGGAAAAAGTCCAGGCAGGCATCGATCTCATCAACGAACAGAACGATGCCCCCGGGGCGACTCCCATCAGCGAATTGCCGGACTGATCACTGCTGCTTCATCAAGTAAGCAAAAAAATCGCGAAGTTCTGTCTCATCCAGTCCGTTGAGCAAGGCCGGAGGCATCAGTGAGATTGGAGACGCGGAAAGGCTCTCCATCTCACCGCGGTTCAATACCTGGACCTGCCCGTTGAGATCACGCAAGGCAACCGTCTTTGGACTCTGGTCCTCCATCAGCCCCATCACGGTGCGTCCATCGTTCATCGTAGCGACATAGTTCAAGTACCCTTCACGCAATTCCAGGCTCGGATTGACCATGGCGTGGATCCAGAAATCGAGGTTCTGACGTTCGTAGCTGGTCAGGTCGGGACCAATATTGTTTCCTTCCCCGAACAACTGATGGCAGGCACTGCAGCTTGTCGTAAAAATGGCTTTCCCCCAACGGCGTCGCCAGTTTCTTTTGCCAGAATTCCCTTGATCCGTTCGGACTCAGCCGCGAGATCAACGCCCCCTCCACCCGCGACGATTCCCGGCCAATACTTTTGAACACGCCCGGCCAACTCCGGTTCACTGTGCTGCATCAGGAGCATGACCACATCCAGTGAGACATCTCGATCCTTGATCACCGCCCGATCGACCTGATCCATCATCATGGCGGCCCAATTTGGGCGACTGGCGAGAACGAGCTCTGCTGTGCTGCGAATACCGTGTTCCGCGGGCAACGTGGAACCATATCGCTTGATGATTCCTTCCGCTACCCTCACATCGTCAAACCTCGCCAGGGTTTGCAGCGCCACGCGCTTCACCACGCTCGCTTCATCGACGCCGAAAAGTTTGAAGAGAGTCGGCACCACATCAACACCGTCGACTTCGCCCAGTTGACGTATCAGTTCGGTTCGAACCCCGGTAGGCAACGAACTGTTCGTCACCGCTTTCAAGGCATCCGGAATCGCTTCTTTGTCCCCGTTTCGCAATCGGATCACGAGACCATTTTCGCCAAGGTCAGCAGCGTATGCTTCCAGTGCCTGCGAGAGTCCATCCGGCAATTCGGGCATCGTCACTCCCTCGTAGGCCAACTGCAAGGCATCCAACAGGTCGCTCTTTGCTTTTTCATCGGGAGCTGTTGCAAGAAGTCGTTCGCAACTGGCGAGATCTTGCGGTTTCCCTGCCATCGCGTAGCGGCGCATCAGTCGACCTGCCATTTCGTTTCGAAAGAGCACCCGATCCCACGCAACACTTTCTTCAACCCATTTGAGAAGTTCATCGCGTCCCGGTCCGGCGTGAGCTTCCAGAGCCCACCAGATCATCAGCGGCTGATGCAAATCCTCGAGATCATCATCGTGCTCAAGCAGTCCATCGATGACGGGCAACGCCAGACCAGTCGGAAACCGCTTGGCGGACGCCGCCAGTTGTACTCTCACCTGGATATCCGGTTCCACCTCTGAAAGGCTCTTTAACGGCTCTTTCAAAACCTCTGCTGAAGACCGCCTGTCGCCGGCCAATCGCACACACCATCGGCGAATGTCAGGATCATCGTGGGTGAGCCATCCTGCCAACCGTTCATCATCCAGTGCCCCCAGAAGGTTCAAAGCCCATAGCGCCTCCAGTGAAACCTGCCCTAAATTCTCCTCCACGAGAGCTTCGAGGCGGGGTGTGATGCTTGGATCATGACTCCACCCCAATTCGAGTAAGGCACGTCTTCTCACCGAACGGTTTGGATGAGAGAACAAATCAACCAGTTCATTCGCCGACTTGTCGCGCAGGTCACCCTCCCCATACTCGGCATTTACCCCTTCAGGTAGCAACCGGTAGACACGCCCGCTCGACTTGTGCCAGTCATCAATCGGGCTGACATGACTCAAACGGGTGTCATACCAATCGGCAAGATAGACAGCACCGTCCGGCCCCAGGCCGGCGTAGACCGGGCGGAACCAACGATCGTCCGTCTCAACGAGATTGGTTTCATCAATCGTTTGATAGGTCGACCCGTTTCTCTCAAGCCGACTCGACCAAACCACGTTGTGCAGGGAATTCGGTGCGATGATCCGCCCTGCTGAATCTCCTTCGAACAAACCCCCTTCCTCAATCGTGAAGGCCTGCGCGAATCGCCGGTCGTCTCCATCGTGAGCCATGTGATGAAAATAGCCGAACGCATAGGGATTAGTCAGCGGCCCGTGCTTGCCCCACGATTTCTTTCCGTAGCTTCCCTGCGGGTAAAACATCCCCCGGGTCTTGCCATTGTTGGTTCCGGAAAAGACGTGACCCTTGGCATCGATATCCAGACTGAAGGTGTTACCTCCCCCTTCTGCGTAGATTTCGAACTCCTCAGTTTCCGGATGAAACCGCCAGATCATCTGGCCGAGCCATTCAACCACCTCACCGTTCGCTGGGTTCTCCACTTTCCCCGTCGTCGTACTGCCGTTGGCACCATAGAGCCAACCATCCGGGCCCCAAGTCAGGCTGTTCATCACGGAATGAGTGTCCTCGAGTCCGAATCCCGCCAGCTTCACAATAGGATCACTGTCAGGGATGTCGTCGCCGTCACTGTCAGGATAAAAGAGAAGGTAGGGAGGATTCGCCACCCAGAGCCCGCCCGCACCGATGGCGACAGAGGTGGCAATATTGAGACCGGTGATGACATCCTTTTTTGAATCGAGGGTCCCGTCCCCATCAGTGTCCTCAAACACCGAGATCACATCAGCTCCCGGATTACCTACCGGAGGCGGCGCAGGCACCTTGTCAAAACGGGCGCGGAGATGATTGTCGTATTCGATGATCTTGAGCCCGGCCGGAAACTGGTATTGCCGGTACTGGACCACCCACAGCCGTCCGCGTGAATCCCATGCCAGCGAGAGCGGTTGTTCGATCTGCGGCTCAGAGAGAACCAGTTCAATCCCTATGTCTCCCCGAGATTGCAAACGCTTGAGCGCTTCGGTCGGAGGCGTCGGCTCAGATCCATCCGCCATCGTGCCGCGCCCCTCGAACGTCCGCATCACTTCGGCGACCTGATCACTTCCGGCGATTCCGTTCGTTACCTCCTGCCCGCAGAGATGGGAGCAAGCCAGCAGCACCATGAAGAAACACCCTGTCACGTAACCCTTACCCATACAGTGTCGACCCTGCCAGATCGCGCCCCTGCCTGAACACGAAAAAACCCGGCGCGAACAAGTCCACGCCGGGTTTTCGGAAAGTG
>JABSSQ010000432.1 GCA_013213905.1 Verrucomicrobiales bacterium
GCTCCGCCTTCCGCTGCGCTCGCAGAGCGATTGTAGTTCATCTGAACATGCCGTGTCAATAACCAAAATACCCTGAAACGAACCCTCGGTCTAACCATCTATTCCGCGATCAATTTTCTGACAGAACAGTATTTATTCGTATCGGGTCGCGAAGTGATATCACGAACCGATTTCCCGGACAGCATCCTCTCCAATCCCTGACATAGCAAGGATTTTCAGGCTGAGCCGAGTGATATCAGGCCGCTCCCAACCCATTGACTTAAGCTGACCCGATGTGGCTGATATCACTCTCGAATTTGCCTGATATCACAAGAACCCGTTCCCCGGGGGAGGAACGAAAAGGGGAGTTGATTCAGGAATATTAATAAAATGTTCAGGTGAACACTTTTAATTTGACGTCATTTCCCTTTGTTGGTGTAGTGGTGTTCATGAAAACAGCTGTTGCCCGCTGGTGCTGGAGATCCGATCTCGCTGAATTCCGAGGCCTCACCCATTCCGAAAGGTCCGGCTTTCTCCTCGTCCTTGAATGGTTCGAGAATTTTCGACTTCGGCATCACCTGGAAGCTAACGAAGAAGCGGCCCGGGAGTTCTGGCGACAAGATGTGCGTCGCGAGGGGCGGCCGCGGGAATCGTGGCAGCTCGAGCAATGGGCCGATGCCATCCGCTGGTATTTGGACTGGCTCGCCGCCTGTTCCGAGGCGGGGGCCGACCATCGCAGTCTCGCCGAGCGCGTTCGGGCCGCGGTCCGGTCAGCCGGAGGGCGGCGTGGCTTAGCGCTTCGCACTAAGCGGTCCTACAGCTTGTGGGCGGCTCGCTATGCCAACTTCGCCAAAGACGAACGAAGTATCATGGAGGTGGATACCGCGACGCGCTTTCTCACCTCGGTTGTTGAGGATGAAGACTGTGCCTACTCGACCCAGAAGCAGGCGCTCAATGCCTTAGCCTTTTTCTTCAAGCATGTCTGTGGGATCGATAATCCGGTCTTTGGCGTGAAGCTGCGTAAGACCGGCGCGCGTGTGCCGGTGGTGCTTTCCAAGGGTGAAACTCAGCTGGTGGCTGAGGCATTGGACGCGTCTTCGGATCGCTACGGCTTGCCCGCCCGGTTGCAGTATGGCGCCGGACTGCGGCTGTCAGAACTGGTGCGCCTGCGGATCAAGGACGTGGATTTGGAACGAGGGATGCTGACCATCCGGCAGGGCAAGGGAGATAAGGACCGCATGACGATCATTCCAAAGGTTCTTCGGGAAGAACTGGCCGACCAGATTGAGCAGGCCCGGGCGCTCTGGCGGATGGATCGGGAGGCTGGTTTAGCCGGAGTGTATTTGCCTTGTGCATTGGCGCGAAAGTTTCGAGCGGCCCCGGAGAGTTTCGAATGGTTTTGGCTCTTCCCGGCAAGGCAGACCTCGATTGACCCGGAAGGCGGCGTTCGGCGACGACATCATTTGCACGGAACTTCTTACAACAGCGCGATCAAACGGGCGGCGCGGGCCGTTGGGATTGAGAAACGCGTCACGAGTCATGCCCTGCGACACAGCTTCGCGACGCAC
>JABSSQ010000433.1 GCA_013213905.1 Verrucomicrobiales bacterium
CGAGAACGACCGGATCCGCTTCTACGAAATCAACCCGCAAGTCGAGGAGATAGCGCGCGAACATTTTTCTTATCTCGAAGACAGCAAAGGCGAGGCCACGGTCGTTCTCGGCGATGCCCGGATTTCCCTGGAACGGGAACTTGAAGAACAAGGATCACTGGGTTTTGATTTGATCGTTCTTGACGCCTTCAGCGGCGACTCGGTTCCAATTCACCTGCTCACCGTCGAGGCAATGGAGCTCTATCAAAAACACCTTAAGCCGGAAGGAGTAATCGCTTTTCACATCAGCAACCTTCACCTCGACCTCAGCCAACCGGTCCGTCATCTCATCAACCACGCTGAATTCAACTCGGCCTATATTGAATTCAGCCCCGACGACGATGATCACCTGAACTACGACTCCGACTGGGTGCTGGCTTCGAGAAACCGACTGTTTCTCGACAACGTGGACATTGCGGGCTACACCACTTCCTGGTACACGGAGTTAATACCCGGCATTCTGTGGACAGACGACTACAGCAACCTGCTCGAGGTTATCTCGTGGGACGAGTGACGCGATCTGTCCGGGCTGGGAGTTCGCCAAGTCACATCATGTGAACCGTTGCATCACCAGCGTTCACTCGAAACGAAGATCGAATCGTCGTGGTTCCTCCCGGCTTCAAGATATCATCCACCACCTTGTAGTGACTGATCCAGCTTTCCGGGGTGAGCTCACAGAGAATGTAGCCCCGCTCCGCGTTGTAGAATTTCGTTCCGGGATTGTTAGCCAGGTAAAGATCATGGTGGGACCGCACCGCCTCACCGTTTCCACCACTGCTGAGAGAGGTCGCGACAAACTCCGTCGCAACCGGCGCTCCTTCCGGCTTCAAATCGTCGACGCTGAGTTCATTGACCCAGTTACTGTGGATGTCGCCCGTCAGCACGACCGGGTTGGAGATGTTGCGTTCCTTCAGGAAACGAACCAGCTCATTGCGCTCATTCGCGTAGCCGGGCCATTGATCCATCGAGTAAATCGCTTCCTCGCTCTCCTTGGTCTGGCGATTGGCCATGCCCATCATGACTTGCTGGGTGAGCACGTTCCACCGCGATTCTGATTGGACAAGGGACTGCTGCAGCCAACCCCGCTGCTGTTGACCCAGCATGGTATTGGATGGGCTCATGGCTTTCTCATTGAGCGGCTTGTTGCGATCCCCGTTCGGCTGATCGGTTCGATACTGCCGCGTGTCGAGAACGAAGAAGTCTGCCAGGCGTCCAAATCGCGCCCCCCGATAGAGTTTCATGTCAGGCCCCATCGGGCAGGCCGAAGCGCGCAGCGGCATCATTTCATAATAAGCCTGGTAGGCGGCCGCTCTTCGCTTGAGAAACGAGATCTTATCAACGCCCTTTTGTTCCGAAATATCATTGGCGCAGTTGTTGTCGAACTCGTGATCATCCCAGGTCAACCACCACGGACAATGAGCGTGCATCTGTTGAAGCAGCGGATCAGTCCGGTACTGATTGTAGCGCTGTCGGTATTGCTCGAGCGTTTCAATTTCCGGCCCCACATGGGTCCGAATCCGGGTCGGGTTGCCGGCATACTCATAGATGTAGTCCCCGAGGTGAAACACGAGATCCGGCTCGTCGGCCATCATCTGCTCATAGGCCGTGTAGAGACCCTGCTCATAGTTCTGACAGGAGGTGACGGCAAAGCGCAACTTCTCCGCCAGAACATGGTCCACCGGCATGGTCCGGGTTCGACCAACCGGGCTTGCATAGTCACCGGCCCGAAAGCGGTAGTGATACCAGCGATCCGACTCCAGTCCGTGCGTTTCGACATGGAGGGTATGTCCAAGATGCGGCGTCGCCACGGCCGTGCCGGACTGCACGATTTCGCTCATGCCCTCATCATGGGCGACTTCCCAGGTGACCTCGGTAAACGCATCCAGAGGCATGCCACCGTTCACTTCGAGTGGCTCTGGCGCAAGCTTCGTCCACAACACCACCCCTTCGTGATCCGGATCGCCGGAAGCAACTCCCAGAGTAAAAGGATTACTCGTAATTTTGGTCATCTTCGTTCCCTTGCGCTCCTCACCCAGGCCAATCCAGGGGACGGAAGAAAGAGCCCCAAGATAAGAGGTGAAGAGGCGGCGGCTAATGCCACCTTCGTGACGGGCGAACTGGTCAAGGCGGTTGAAGTCCATGAAAGAAGCAGAGAATTGAAGCAGGGAAGCGTAGCGATAAGGTGCTCACCGGGTCAATGTTAGCAGGCTACGTAGATGCGGAGGTCCGGCGAAACCTGGAAGATCGGTAACTACGGTCAGATTATAATTTCGAAGAAAAATGTCCTGATTCCTGCGCCCCCTGCGATAGAAGATTGTGCTCCCTTTACCGCCACGGAATACGGCACACTACTCATCGCATGGCCTTACCCGAATCCAGCATTGTCGAGATCATCATTCGCGAGCGCATCAGCGTGCTGGCGTATGTGAACTCGATCCTGCACGATGCACACCAGGCAGAGGATTGTTTTCAGGAAGTCCTGACTCAGGCGATCACCCGCAAGGCCGAGTTCGATGACGAAACGCATGTGATTCGCTGGACCCTGGCCGCGTCGCGCAACAAGGCCATCGATGCCATCCGCAAGAAGCAACGCCAACCTCTGCAACTGGAGGACGACGTGCTCGAGCTGGTCGAGGCGCAGTGGACTCAGAAACTCACCGGCAATGAGGACAATGGCCACGCCCAGACCCGGGCCCTGAGTTACTGCCTCCAGGAACTGACCGAAAACAACCGCCGCATCGTCGAGCTGCGCTACTTCGACGGACTCAAATCTGCCGCCGTCGCCGACGCGCTCGGCCGCAGTGTCGACAGCATCTACAAAGCGCTCACACGCATCCATAGCTCCCTGCGCGGCTGCGTCGAGCGCCGCCTGCCACTCGAACAAGGAGGTGCCTTGAAATGAACGCAGACGACGCTTTCCAGCTCCGGCTCCTGAAGTTCCAGGAAGGCTCTCTCTCCCCTGAAGAACTCGAGGCCTTCAACGCCGAGTTGCGCGGATCGTCGGAGTTGCGCGACGCCTTCATCGAACAGAATCATTTTGCTCAGCTGCTCCGGGAAGTGCCCCAGATCAGCGAGCCCGCCGCCCCGTCCCCGCCTGTCCGCGGGAATTTCTTTTCTCCCACCCGCCTCGCCGTGGGCCTGGCCGCCGCCGTGGCCGTGCTGCTGCTGTCCTGGCAGGGAATGCAGGGAATGAAATCCCCGGACACCTCCGCTTCTCCGAATCCGCCCATCGCCTCGCTGTCTCACTCCGCCGGTGCCCGCTGGAGCGATGGCTCGGTCGTCCAGAACCTGGACCTCACCTCGCCGCGACTTCTCGAATTTGAAACCGGGCTGGTCCGGCTCGACTTCGCCAACGGGGCCTGCCTCGCGCTCGAGGGCAACAGCGCCCTCGAAATCGTCGATGAGATGAAGGTCCGCCTCATCCGGGGAGTGTTCACCGCCGAGATCCCTGAGACGGCTCATGGCTTCACCGTCGACACCGCCAGCGCGTCGGTGATTGATTACGGCACGGCTTTCGGGGTGTCCGTCGGTCAGGACGGTCAAACCGACGTTTGCGTCTTCGAAGGCGAGGTCGGCGTGACCACCGACACTCAGACCGATCCCCTGCATCTTTTTGAAGGCGATGCGGTCCAGGCCGCCCCGTCCTTTGACGGTCTTCGTGAAGTCGCCTTTGATACCTCCCTTTACGAGAACGTCTGGCCAGTGACCTCTGGCGTATTGCAGACCACCGGCATTCTCAAGTTCGCCGCTCCGGGGCCGGACTTTGTCCCCGGAAAATTCGAAGACAACGACCACATCGTCGTCTTCCGCGAGCAGCAGCACGTCACGCTCGAGGCGCCTGTGTTGGTCGACCTCGCCGAACCGGGCGAGTATTGGAAACTCAATGCGGAAGAGCGCCGTTCTCACGTAGCCAGAGGTCGTGAAGTCGGCAGCTTCCTGTTCCAGCTCAACCCGGTGGGCAGCATTCGCCCCGGCGATGAAATCGGCCCGCGCACCGTGATGGGCCAGATCACCTTTGACCGCCCCATCCTCGGGGTCATCACAACCACGGACACACTGGAAGCTTCCGACGAAACGCTCGGCGATCCACGAGGCCACTACTTCCGCGGCACCCGGGGCATCGAAGCCCGACGCAAACTCACCAAACCACCCGGAGAAGGCAAGGACCTTATCATACTCGCAGCCGATCGCCGCACTCTCATTCTCAGCCTGACCGCGGGCACATCGCTGGACCAGATCCGCGTGCTCGTCGACCACACCCTCTGAACTATTTTCGTCCTGACACCACCACCATGATCACTGAAATCAATCGCCGCCATTTCCTCAAAGGGCTCGGCCTCAACGGCCTCGGCATTTCCCTGGCGCTTCCGTCGCTGGAGTCGTTCGCCCAGGGACCCGCAGCGCCGGCCACCCGCTTCGTCGCCGTGGCACCGAACTACGGCATGAACCCCGAGGGGTTCTTCCCCACCACCACGGGAAGTGACTACGCGATGCCTCACCTGCTCACTTCGCTGGAGTCTCACCGCGATCATCTCACCATCCTGAGCAACATGGATCACCCTGAGGTGGGCGGTGGTCACGGTGCTTCCAACACCTTTCTCAACGGGGTGGAAATGAAGGATGTGAAGGACAACCCCCAGAAGCTGCATTCCCTCGACCAATACATCGCCGAAAAGATCGGTTCGCAGAATCGTTTCCCTTCCCTGCTGCTTGGCTCCGGAGGCACCTCGTGGTCCCGCGCCGGGATCCGCCTGCCCAGCGACCTCAATCCGGAACAGGTCTTTGCCAAACTTTTCATCAACGACAACGACAAGGTCAAAGCCTCGACCCGTCGCTACATCGAAGAGGACAACAGCATCCTCGACGTCGTGCTTGAAGACGCCAAGCGCCTCAACAGCCGCCTCTCCAAAACCGATCAGGACAAGCTCGACCAGTACTTCACCTCCATCCGCGAAGTGGAGAAAAAGCTGAACCGCCAGGTCGACTGGATCGACATTGACAAGCCCGGCGCCAGTGACCAGGTCCTCTACGGCGACGACGACAGCGATGTCATCGTGGATCTGACCTATCCCTACAACACCGAGGTGATGTATGACCTCATGGTCCTGGCCCTTCAGACCGACTCCACTCGCGTCGCCTCCTACGGGCACCCCGGCGGCAACCGCCTCTTCCCCTTCGAGGGCATCACGATGGGTTACCACTCGCTGACCCACCACGGTAAGCGCCCCGACCTGCTCAAGGAACTCTGGATCATTGAGAAATTTTACGCCGATCAGTTTGCCCGCTTCCTCACCAAGATGCAGGAAGCCAAGGACGCCGAGGGCCGCCCGCTGCTCGACACCACCACGGTGCTCTTCGGCAGCGGCATGGGCAACGCCAGTTCTCACTCCAGCCGCAACCTGCCCATCATGGTTGCCGGAGGCGGACTGAAGCATGGCCAGCACCACACCTTCGAGCGCGAAGGACGTGACGGCCGCCCGCTCTGTGATCTCTACGTGACCCTGCTCCAGCAACTCGGCATCGAAGACGACAGCTTCTCTACCAGCACAGGCAACCTCAACCACCTGCTCACCTGATGCGCCCTGTTCTCGTTCTCACGGGCCTTTCCCTCATCGGATTGGCCCACTCCACCGGCGTCGCCAAGGAAGATCCCTTGACGCCTTTTCTCGCCACCTACTGTCTCGAATGCCACGACGATGTGGTTCAGAAAGGCGACCGCCGCTTTGATGAACTGACCGGAGAAATCACTGATTTGGATTCGGCGGAAGCCTTCCAGGAGATTCTCGATCAACTCAACCTCGCCGAGATGCCTCCCGAAGACAAGAAGCAGCCGCCCGTGGAAGAGCTCCAGCACCTCGTCGCCTGGCTGACCGACTCTCTCGCCGTCGCTCGTGAGGCAGCCCGCGGCCAGGCCGACAACGTGGTCCTGCGCCGCCTCAACCGCACCGAGTATCGCAACACGATTCGGGATCTGTTCTCGCTCCCGATGGATGACTTCGATCCGACAGCCACCTTTCCGCCCGACGATGTCACCGATGGGTTCGACACCGTGGGCGAAGGCCAGGTCACTTCCAGTTACCTGATGCGCAACTACCTCCAAGCCGCCCGCCTCGTCGCTGACAAGGCCGTCCGCCCCGGACCGGAACCGGAGAAAATTCACGACCGGGCTGAAGGAGAAGAGATCATTGGCTCTCACGAATCCCTTCGCCCTGACATTGCCCGACTCACCATCAAAATGCGCCAGCCGCTCGAGATCGCCCGCATTCACAAAGCGGGTGTTCCCGCCGATGGCGAATACGTGATCCGTTTTAAAGCGAGCGCCTACAATCGCAAGTCCCGCTACGCCGACGAACACCTGCGCTACAACTCGGATGAACCGATGCGCCTCGCCATCAGCATCGACTCCCGGGAACTCGGCCCGCTCTCCCATCGCATCATTGGCGAATACGACATTCCCGACGAAGAGCCCACCGTCTTCGAACACCGGGTCTGGCTCGACGAAGGCTTCAAGTTTCGCCTGCACTGGGCCAACGGCCCTCACGGCTCCTTCAAGCGCATCATGCGCAAGGTCCTACCGAAGTACACCGACGACGCCATTTTCCCCTACCGCAATCCCCCGGAGATGTATCTCGGCTCCGGTCCGGAACTGCACGTCTACTGGATGGAAATCGAAGGCCCCTTCTTTGACGAGTGGCCGCCGCCCGGCTTCTCCCGTTACTTCCCCGATCCGCCCGAGAAGCCTGACACGGTCTACTTGAACGAGTCCATCACTCGTTTCGCCACCAACGCCTTTCGCCGTCCCGTCTCGCAGGAAGAACTGGCTCCCTACTTCGGGCTGATCGAGCGACACCTCGAAGAAACCGGTGATCCCTGGCACGCCGCTAAGATTGGCATCCGCGCGGTGCTGGCCTCCCCCAGCTTTCTCTATCTAGGCGAAGACGCGCCACCGGAGGGAGACGATCGCATCAACGCCTACCAATTCGCCTCTCGACTCGCCTTCTTTCTCTGGAGCTCCACGCCCGACAACATCCTGCTCTCCGCCGCCCACCGCGGCACGCTGTCAGATCCCGCCGTGCTTCGCGAGCAGATCGACCGCATGCTCAACGATCCTCGGTCCCGGGCTTTCACCGAGAACTTTCCCGATCAGTGGCTGCACCTGAAGCAACTCGGTGAGATGCCGCCAGACCCGGAGCAGAATCCCGCCTACTACGAAAACAACCTCGAAGCGGCGATGAAGGAAGAGACTTATCAGCTCTTCCGCCACCTGCTCGACCACAACGGACCCATCCAGGAGTTCGTGAAGTCCGACTACACCTTTCTCAACGAGGCGCTCGCCAATCACTACGGCATCCCCGGCGTCAACGGCGACACCTTCCAACGCGTCGCCCTCCCCGCCGAAAGTCGTCGCGGCGGCTTACTGGGCCACGGCAGCGTCTTGACCGCCACCTCCAACGGCGTCGAAACCCAGCCGGTGGTCCGTGGTGTCTGGATCATGGAGAACCTGTTAGGCACACCGCCGACGCCTCCCCCGCCCGACGTTGAGCCGATCGAACCGGATACCCGCGGCGTCAGCACGATGCGGGAACTGATGGAGAAACATCGCAACAACCCGACCTGCTTCGAATGCCACCGCAAGATCGATCCACTCGGCCTGGCCATGGAGAACTTCGACCACATCGGAGCCTGGCGTGATCGCTACGCCAAGAAGCTGCCCATCGATGCTTCCGGAGAAATGCCTGACGGAACCACCTTCGAAGGTGCCGAGGGCATTCGCGACTACCTGCTCAACCGTCCGGATCAGTTTGCCCACTGCCTCACGGAGAAACTGATGGTCTACGGCCTTGGTCGTCGCCTCAGCTTCACCGATCAGGACGACATCGACCAAATCGTCTCCACCCTCAAGCAACAGGGCGGCGGTCTGCGTGACCTCGTTCACCTCGTCATTCAAAGCGAACCTTTCCAGAGCAAATGATCCGGTTTTTCCTCAGCCTGCTCTTCTGTTGGGCCCTCTTACCCACCGCGCAGGCGGCACCCAACTTCGTCATTCTTGTCGGTGACGGCATTGGCCGTGACTGGATGAGTTGCTATGGCTCCTCTCACCAAACGCCGAACCTCGATGCGCTCGCGTCAGAGGGCATCCAGTTCACTGTCGCCTGGGGCAGCCCGGACAGCGTTTCGACGGCGACGACGCTCACCACTGGCCAGTATCCGCATCGGCATGACTCATCCTCCAACGCAGAAAACCGACTGCTCGAAAGTTTGCGCGCTTCAGGATACGAGACTGCAAGCCTCCATGGAGAACCCGATGGCACCGAACTCGAAGCGGCAATTCAACCGCTCCTCAAATCGGATCGCTTCTGCCTCTACTACGAGCTCTCCCATTCGGGGAATGCTCCCACCAGTGCCGAAGCCTACACCGACTACGTCGCGTCCATTGACCAGCGCGTGGGCCAGGTTCTCGAGATGACGGAGGCAGCCGCCCCCATCGTAATCTTCACCAGCAATTCGGCCTCGCGGATCTCCGGCAACATGAACGGCGAAACCTATCCCGAGAGCAAGGGTGTCAACGCCAACTGGTCAGCTCACGTGCCCTTGATCGTGAAAGCTCCTGAAATCATCCCTGAGCCACGCTCCCGCAGAGACCTCATCGATGCCTCCGATCTCTTCCCCACTGTCCTCGAATTGGCAGACGTTCCAGTCCCTGACAATCACCCCATCGACGGCAAATCCTTTGTTCCCGTTCTCCGCGGCAGCGACGATCCTTTCGAGAAGCGCAACTGGATCTACGCACAGTCCGGCAACTTCCGCATGATGCGGGACTGGCACCACTACATCGACGATAGCGGCGCCTTTCACGACCTCGACAAAGATCCCTTCCAACGCGAAGAAGTCAGCGTTCAGGACAAGCAGGCGCCCCATCGTCGCGAACGACTCCAGATGATCCTGGACCGTTTTCCCAAAGCCGGAAATTAGGCTCCCGCCAGCCTCATACCAGCAGCATGAAACCTATCCGGCTTCACCTCTCCGGTCCGTATCCCTTCGATCCGCCGAAATAGACACCGTCGACGTCGACGCCCTTGGGGGCTGCGCGGGTCAACGATCAGACCAAAGTAAACGATGCGGCAGTTACTACCTGTTCTAAGGGCGTTTTGAACTTCTCCCGAAACGGTAGAGAGGCAGGGCTTGGTCTGAGACCATCAAGATCGGATCAACATGTCAAATACCGGAAAGAACTACACGGGATAATTTCGCAGCGATGCGGTCGAACTGCTTCGTAGCAGCGGACGCCCCACCAACCAGGTCGCAAGCGAGCTGGGGTTAACGTCAGCAGCTTGCGCACGTGGCGCAACCGCATCCTCGGCCAGAGTGGGGATACGAATCGGTAACGGAACTCTGTGGGGCCTTTCTCCCGCAATGGATACTACTCTACTTTCTATACTGATCTCATCCCTCTCAAACTTCAAACAAGCCAAGAGAAGCTTCAACATGGTGGGGTTGAAAAGGAAATTCTTTGCAGTAGTGGTGGGCCATGCTTACAAATTTGGAATCCACTGCCCGGCGTGGCGCTATCACTTCAGGGGTTCAGAGTGTTTTCGGGTTCGCTATCTTCATTGTCCCGTGGTTTTTCGATAAGCAATTTTCTCCTCTAGTCCCATGGTATTGGATCGGTGGGGTCGCATTGGGGGTTCCGCTGATTCTCCTGCTGACCCTGCCTCTAGGACACGTGGCCGATCTGCTTGCCCGGCACCTTAAACCACTGCCACCCAGCAGTCAGTTTCACAATGTCGCTTCAGAGATAGCAATTGCTCTCAATGAGCCGTTAGAGAGCATCCAAGTTCACGACAGTAAAATTCCTAATATTGCTTCGTTGCCTTGTAAGAAGGGCGCGGTTGTTGTGGCCACGACGGGAGCCCTTGAACGACTCTCCCGCCATGAAATTCAAGCACTCGTTGCCGCCCAATTTGCAGGGATGCGGGATCGCTGGTGCCGTCTGGCGACTCGAGCAGAGATTATGTGGTGGTCACTTCGATGGCTTTTCCCTTTCATGTTGTTTGGTCAATTCCTGAATTTTGCTCTCCTCTTCATGGTCACCTTTTTTGGCTTCGTCCTATACATCATGCTCCCGCGCTGGATCGAGCAGGCACGCGACCTCTGTGCAGATATTGCTGCGGTCAGGATCACCTTTGACCCAGCTTCACTTGGGAGTGCCATGCGAGCACTCGGCGAACATTCAAATGAAGCGATAAAGATCGACTTCGGTGCGTGGTACCTTCCGACTAGCCCATTTCTCGTAATCCCCCCGAGGGCCGAGTCTACGGCTACTTCGGGCAATCGGTGTTGGACAACTTCTGATGAGGTGCAACTCGAATTTGAACTCCGTGGGGATCGGGCAGAGGCTCTGGCTAAGGGGGCTGACCCTAGCCAGTTCACGGGAAAAGAATTCCGTCGACGATGGCGCCAACTAGGTGCGACGACTTCTTCTAAATCACAGTAGGACAGAAGCACCGATAGCTACACACAGGATCACTTCATGTAATCGGTCAGTTTCACAGTTTCGAATGCTTGAACTGGATAGGTTGGTAGGTTCGGGGAGTTACTGCGGAGGATTTGGTTTCTTAAAATCACGCCAATCCCGCCAGCGTGCCTTTGCTGCTCCCGAAACGGTCAGCCTCGAGGCCCATTTTCTGAAGCATGCTGACGAACACATTGCAGAGCGGCTGGTTGTGAGTCGAATTGAACGCGAGGTGCTGACCATGATCAAACCCGCCCCCGGCGAGAAGGATCGGAAGGTTGGCGTTGTTGTGGATGTTGGCATCCCCCATGTGGCAGCCGTAAAGCACCATGGTGTTGTCTAACAGACTGCCATTCACCTCTTCAACTTCCTGGAGATCGCGAAGCAGATTGCCGAACAATTCCATCTGGCCGATCTCAATCTCTTCGAGCTGTTTCAGCTTCACTTCATCTTTGCCGTGATGGGAAAGATTGTGGTAGCCGCCCACTGAGCGACCGTCCTCAAAATTCACGCCCGGAGTGCGCACACTCCCGAGGAACAAAGTGATGACTCGGGTCGAATCCGTCTGAAAGGCGAGACGGGACATGTCATTCATCATGCGCACCATCTCGAAGAACTCTTTCTTGTCCTCCGGATAATCCGGCATCGCTTCATCGACCTTCGGCTTGGGCCGAGCTTCCCAGGCCTGGGCCTCTTCGAGTCGTTTCTCGAGACTGCGGACAGCAGTCTGATACTGATCAATCCGCTCGCGGTCAGAAGCGCTGACCCGTTTGCTCAGATCAGAGCTCTGGCCCATCACCACATCGAGAATACTCCCCTTGCGTTGTAGCCGCACCAGTTGCTGTTCAATAGCCTTCTGATCGCCCTGGAGAAACATCTTTTGGTAGAGTTCAGCTGCGCTCTTGATGGTCGGGATCTCAACCCCCGCCTGGGTGTAGGACAGGCTCCTCGTATCGTTGATCCCAAGAGACAGAGACCGGAAGCGGGTCTCGTTTCCGATCTCATTGGCCATGACCTGATCGAGGGAAATCGTGTTGCGAAAGTTCGCCCGTCCCGGATGAGGGGCGGCGGTCAGGAAGGTTTTGTCAGCCCGGTGCCCCCCGTCGACGCCGGGGTGAGAGAGTCCACTGAAGACAGTGAACTGGTCCCGGTGCTCCGCGATCTTCTCGAGGTAAGGTGACAGCTCGTAATCGCGCCCCTCGGTCTTGGGGAAGAAGAGCTTGGGAATGAAACCGAGATCCTGGTTGATCGCGATCATGCGCTTGGGAGCCGGCGCTGCCGCAGCCGCTCCGAAAGATTCGAGCACAGGCAGGCTCATGCTGACACCAGCAGTACGCAGAAAGGTTCGACGGGAGGTTTTCATTTCTTCAGGAACAAAGGACTCTGAACAATTTCGTGAATGATCGTGCGCACGCCGTACTCCGACGCCCGACTCTTTTCGAGAATGGCCGCCACCTCATCGCGGTCGGCGAAGCCCACCGGTGCTCCCGTGGCATACACGAGGAGTTGCTCGGTGACA
>JABSSQ010000434.1 GCA_013213905.1 Verrucomicrobiales bacterium
CGCGTCCTTGGCATAGAAATAGGCGGCCGGAAGGAACTCAAAAAGCTCCATCACCTGCCTCGCCTGCGGGTGCTTCAGGTAGAAGGCCTCATCATATCTCACAGCCATATACGTCAGAATATACCAAAATTAACAACAGTTCATACCTCTCTTTCCACAAACTCATCGAGGCAAAAAATCCGTCTGCCGGGACATCACCCCCAGCCAACCCTTCGACGAAACCCAATAAAACAGGGTTTCAAAGCTCAACTGGAAGCAAATCACCGGCACAACCCACCTGAAAGTAACGGCCTCCCCTCCCGCAATTGCGTTAAGATACCTTGTGCCATTTTCCGTTAGATCATACATTTTTACGGCATATTCCTATGTCGATCCAATCATTCGGTGCTTCTCCCATGCGATACCTTTCACCCATGCGATACCTTTTCCCCATCCTGGCCCTCAGACTGATCGGCACTGTGTCTGCTGAGGACCGAGTTGACTTCAATGCCGACGTTCGACCGATCCTTTCGGACAAGTGTTTCAAATGCCATGGCCCCGATGCCAAGAACCAGAAATCCGACTACCGCGTCGATACCTTTGAGCACGCCACGGCCGACCTGGGTGATTACTTTGGGATCGTTCCGGGCAATGCCGAAGACAGTGAGCTCTATTACCGTCTCATCACCGACGACGAGATTGATCTCATGCCGCCGCCGGAAAATAAGATGGCCCTCACGGAGGGAGAGATCGACATCATCAAGCGCTGGATCAATCAAGGTGCCGAGTACCAGGAGCACTGGTCCTTCACCGCGATCCCGGAAACCATTGAAGTGCCGGAAACTCAATCCGACTGGGTCCGCAATCCCATCGATCACTTTATTCTCGATCGTCTCGACCGGGAGCAGTTTGCCCCTTCCCCGGAGACCAGTCGCGAGAAATGGCTTCGGCGCATCACTTTCGACCTGACCGGCCTCCCCCCTACGATCCCGGAACTGGAGGCCTTTCTCGCAGACACTTCTCCTGACGCTTATGAGAAAGTCGTCGAGCGGCTCTTCGCTTCGCCATCCTACGGTGAACGTATGGCAGGTGAGTGGCTCGACGTGGCCCGCTACTCCGACACCTTCGGTTACCAGCAGGATTGGGATCGTCGAGTCTGGCCTTGGCGTGACTGGGTCATCGGTGCCTTCCAGGGCAATATGCCCTACGATCAGTTCATCATCGAACAGCTCGCCGGCGATTTGCTGCCGAATCCGACCCGAGACCAAATTCTCGCCACGACTTTCAATCGCCTTCACTCGCAGAAGAACGAAGGCGGCAGTGTCCCTGAAGAATTCCGCGTCGAGTATGTCGCTGATCGGGTTCACACCTACGGCACGGCCTTCCTCGGACTCAGCTTCGAATGCAGCCGCTGTCACGACCACAAGTATGACCCCCTGACGATGCTGGACTACTACGAGGTCGCCGCCTACTTCGACAACATCGATGAGGCAGGTCTGTATGCCTTCTTCCCCAAAGTAGATGCCACTCCTACCCCAACGCTCTGGCTGCCCGACGAAGCTCAGGAGGCGAAACTCGCCGATCTCGATGCAAAAATCGCAGCCACCGAAGCCCGGCTCATCGAACTCGAGAAGGGCGCTGCCCCCGCTTTTGAGAAGTGGATGAAGAACTCTGCCGGCAATGTCACCGAGGCCGCTCCGATTGCTTCCTTTAACTTCGAGTCGAACGAAAGGAACAAGATCCCGAATCTCGTTGAAGGCGCCGATCCCGCAACGACGTCGGGAAATAACCAGCTCGTTGATGGTCACCATGGCAAAGCGATCCAACTGACCGGTGATGACAAGGTCACCCTGCCGGTCGGCAATTTTACCCGCAACGATTCCTTCACTATCTCGCTCTGGCTCAAAACACCGGACGAAAAGAAACGAGCTGTTGTCTTCAGCCGTTCCAAGGCATGGACGGATGCCGCAAGCCGCGGATACGAAATGCTCATCGAAGATGGTGAACTCAGTCTGGGAATCATCCACTTCGATCCCGGTGATGCCATCCGCGTGCGCACCAATGAGAAGCTTCCCGTCGGAGAGTGGAAGCACGTGGCCGTCAGCTACGATGGTTCCAGCCGCGCCTCGGGTGTGACGCTTTACGTCGATGGTCAGCCGGCCGATACGCGAATCGTTCGCGACCATCTCACCCGCGACATCACTGGCGGTGGCAGCGATACCATCGTGATTGGCCAACGCATGAGAGACAACGGATTCACCGGCGGCCTCGTCGACGACTTCCAGGTTTTCGACAAGGAACTCGATCCCGGGGAGGTGGCACAATTCTTCGAACACAGCGAATGGCAGCCAGGCGTTGACTGGTTCCTCGCCAACGCCCATCCCCCCTATCAGAAGGAAACCGCTAAACTCAAAAAACTGCGCGACGAACGGATCGCTCTGATCCGCACCATTCCGGACATCATGGTGATGAAGGAAATGGAGAAACCCAAGCCCACTTACCTGCTTGGCCGGGGCCACTACTCGAATCGCGAGGAAACCGTCTCAGCAGCGACTCCCGATTTTCTTCCGGCCCAAAAAGTTGATGCCCCGCAAAACCGCCTCGACCTCGCACGCTGGACGGCCTCGGGTGACAATCCCCTCACCGCCCGCGTCACCGTGAACCGCTACTGGCAGCTGATGTTCGGTACCGGACTCGTCTCCACACCCGAGGACTTCGGCAGCCAGGGCCGCAGTCCGTCCCACCCGGAATTGCTCGACTGGCTGGCCCGGGATTTCGTTGAGAGTGGATGGGATGTGCAACACCTTCTCAGACAGATGGCTTTGTCCGCCACCTATCGGCAGAGTTCTAACGTGAGCTCCGGAGAACTGACCACTCTCGATCCGGAAAACACTCTTCTTTACCGCTTCCCGGCTCACCGTCTTTCGGCCGAAATGATTCGGGATAATGCCCTCGCAGCCAGCGGTCTCCTCAACGACACCATCGGCGGCGCCCCGGTGAAACCCTACGACATTGCCGTCTCGTTCAAGCCTGCCAAGATCAGCGCCGGAGACGACCTCTACCGCCGCAGCCTCTACACCTACTGGAGGCAAACCAGCCCGGCTCCCATGATGACCACACTCAACGCCTCCAAGCGCGACGTCTGCCGGGTCAGCCTTGAAAAGACCGACTCTCCACTCCAAGGCCTCGTCCTGCTGAACTCACCCCAGTTCGTTGAAGCAGCCCGGACCCTGGCTGAAAAACTGGTCAGCAAATACGGCTCCGACAGCGACGCCATCATCAAGGAAACCTACCGCCGCCTCACCAGTCGCCAACCCGACGCACAGGAGTGGCCCGTGCTGCGCCAACTGATCAAAGAACAGGAAGAACATTTTGCCACCAGCCCTGACGCAGCCAGAGAGCTGATCTCGGTTGGTGCCTCTATGGCTCCTGAAACCGATAGCCCCGCACGTCTCGCAGCGGTCACAACGCTCGTTTCCACGGTGATGAATTTTGACGAGTGCATCACGAAACGATAACAAAACGATAACCCGACCCACCATTTTCCTATGAACACCTGCACCGGATTCGAGTCCCCCTTCGGCATGAGCCGCCGCGCCTCACTGGCCAGCTTCGCCGGCGGTCTCGGCAGCCTTGCCCTTGGCAATCTGCTCAACGGCAGGGCCCAGGCCGCGCCCAACCAGTCCCGCTTTCTCACCGGGGAACCCAGGGCCAAACGCGTCATCTATCTCTTTCAGGGAGGTGGCCCTTCCCAGATCGACTTGTTCGACCACAAACCGCACCTCAACCAGGAACACGGCAAGGAACTTCCGGATTCTGTCCGCCAGGGTCAGCGTCTTACCGGCATGTCCGGCAACCAGTCGAGCCTGCCGCTCGTCGGGTCTCCCTACAAGTTCACCCAACACGGCCAGGGCGGGACCTGGATGAGCGAACTGCTCCCTTACACTGCGGGCATTGCCGATGACATCACGGTGATCAATTCGATGTACACCGAAGCCATCAACCACGGCCCGGGTGTCACCTTCATGCAGACCGGCTCCCAGATTGCCGGTCGCCCCAGCATCGGCTCGTGGCTTTCCTACGGTCTTGGCTCCACCAACGAGAACCTGCCCAACTTCGTCGTCCTCGTCACCGCCAACAAGGGTGGCCAACCACTGGTCAGCCGGCTCTGGGGCAGCGGCTTCCTTCCCGGCAAGCACGACGGTGTCCGATTCCGTCCTGACAAAGATGCCGTTCTCTACCTCAACAATCCCAACGGCCTCGACGAGAAGTCACGCCGCATGATGCTGGATCGCCTCGAGGAACTTCACCAGATCGAACTCGCCAAGACCGGAGACACCGCGCTGGAAACACGGATTGCTCAGTACGAAATGGGTTTTCGCATGCAGACTTCGATCCCCGACGTCACCGATCTTTCCAAGGAACCGGACTCCACCTTCGAGCTTTACGGAGAAGAAGCCCGCAAACCGGGAACCTTCGCCGCCAACTGCCTGATGGCTCGTCGCATGGCGGAACAGGGCGTCCAGTTTATCCAACTCTACCACCAGGGATGGGATCAACACGGCAACCTCCCCGGCAAGCTTCCCCAGCAGTGTCTTGAAACGGACAAAGCTTCTGCGGCTCTCGTCACGGACCTGAAACAACGCGGCCTGCTCGATGACACGCTGGTGATCTGGGGCGGCGAATTCGGCCGGACCAACTACTGCCAGGGCAAACTGAACGAAAAGAGTTTCGGGCGCGACCACCACCCCCGCTGCTACTCCACCTGGATGGCGGGTGGTGGCATCAAGGGAGGATACACTCACGGCCAGACCGATGAGTATGGCTACAACATCGTCGACGGCGGAGTTCATGTGCATGACTTCCACGCCACGCTTTTGAACCAGCTTGGCATCGATCACGAACAGCTGACCTTCCAGTATCAGGGACGCCACTTCCGCCTCACTGATGTGCACGGTCACGTCGTGAAGGACATCCTTGCGTAATGCTTTTCACAAAACGCTCACGAGTTTCGCTAGGATCGACACGATAGCGAAGTTCGTGAGAACTTTGTCGAAGCTGCTCACAATCACGTCCCTTCACGAGCCTCCTTCCTCCGCTATTGTCTGCGGTATGTGTCGCTTCGTCTTTACCTGTCTCATCCTGCTGACCCAAATCCCGGGAATCGCCCAGAACAAGAAGTGGACACCACCACCGGCGAAGGAAATTGCCGGCCTGATTGGTAAGGACAACGCGCTTGCTGCTAAGAAGATCCGATCCAGCTGGGGCCAGCAGGGCCTCGAAACCGGCAAGCAGCGCTACATCGAGGAAACCACACTGCTGGTCGCTGCGATTTCAGAAGAACCGGTGACCGCCTGGAAAACCGGCGGAGACAAGATCGGTGATCTCACTCTTCTCGACGACAAGGGCCTCTATGCCCTCGGTCAGAA
>JABSSQ010000435.1 GCA_013213905.1 Verrucomicrobiales bacterium
ACCGAGACCAAGACAGCCTGGCATCCCATCGGCGTTTGACCCTTCCTGAAAAGTGAAACAAGCCCTGCTCATCGTTCTCGATTCGGTCGGCATCGGGCATGCCCCCGACGCGGCCGATTTCGGCGATCACGGTGCCAATACCGTGGGGCAAATTCGCGAGACGGTAAACGACCTGCATCTTACTCATCTGGACGAAGCCGGTCTCGCCGCCTGCGAATTGATAGCGGCAGGAGAACCATTCACCAGATCCACCTCACTTGCTTGCGGAGCCCTGACCGAACAATCAGCCGGTAAGGACACCACCACCGGTCACTGGGAAATTGCAGGCGCACCGATTCTGGAACCTTTCGCAACTTTCGAGCGCTTCCCCGACGATCTTGTTGAGGAAATGGAGCGCATCACGGGCGTTTCTTTTATTGGGAACTACGCTCAGTCAGGAACCGTCATCCTCGAGGAACTGGGAGAAGAACACTGCCGAACCGCCAAGCCGATTCTCTACACCAGCGCCGACTCTGTCATTCAGATCGCCGCCCACGAAGAGGTTATTCCCCTCGAATCTCTCTACGACATCTGTCGCAGCTGCCGCACGATTGCTGATCGCGAACGCATCGGACGCGTCATCGCCCGACCTTTCCTTGGCTCGCCCGGCAACTTCACCCGAACCGCGAACCGCCATGACTTCTCCATGGTCCCGCCGGAAACGGTGTTGAATCGACTGTCTGACAACGGCGTTGAAACAGTCGGGGTCGGCAAGATCAGTGACATCTTCGCCGGAAGTGGCATCCATCAGTCTCATCCCACCGGCAGCAATGCCGAAGGCTGCGCAGCGATGGACAGACTCCTGACAGAACCATCCTCAACACCTCGTCTCATTTTCTCCAACCTTGTCGATTTCGATATGCTCTACGGGCATCGACGCGATCCGGCCGGATACGCCAATGCCCTCCGGGAATTCGATCATTGGCTCGGCACCCTGATCCCAAGACTCAGTGATGATCTACTCGTGATCATCACGGCCGATCACGGGAACGATCCTACCTGGCATGGCACGGACCACACGCGCGAGCGAGTTCCACTTCTGGCATACCTTCCGGGAGTTTCGAAAGATCCCGGCCTGCGCGACAGTTTCGCGGACATTGCGGCGACTTTGTCAGGTTGGTTTGGCACTGATCATCAAGGACTCGCGGGAAAAAGTTTTGTCTAATTCAGCACGCCGCAAAACCTCTTTCTCTCCCGACTACAGCTCACCAAATTCCTCTCACTCACTGAGCCATATGAGCTTAACAAATTGGTTTCGAATGCAACCAAACTGACTCTTTTCCGCCCCCTCGAAAATGTTTCAGCTTCCCAAAGCTTTTTCCTAGTCACGGGCTTGAAATCTGGGACAATCGAGCGAAAGATCTCCTCCACCAAATCCCCCGATTCAATGGCAGAACAAGCTCCAGATACTCTGCTGGCCAATTCCTCTCTTTATCAGGAATTCCTGGCCGAGCGCGACGAGATTCATCGCCACAAATGGCTCAAAAGCGAAGAAGCTGGCCATGATGTCGGATTCGAAACTGCCCTGGTTGACTGGACTCTCAACCACCGCACCCGCTGGAAGAAGGAATATCATAAGGCTCTGAAGGGCGCCTGACATTCCCACCTCTGTGCAATCGGACGTGGATGCTCATATCCGTAGCGCCCACCGTAGTGAATCGCTTCGTGCCTCGCCTGCACCATGCTCGGATTGATGTATTCCGGTAGTTCGAAGAAATGCTGAATCGCTATCCGGATTAGATTTCCCGCTTCCAAGTGGCTGATCACTCCGGTGCCAAAGGCGGGAATCACGAGTGAGGAGATTCCCACGTTTTCCTTTTCATTACTCTCCTCCCCCCCTTCACTGCTGCGGGTTACGATGATGAAACGATCGATCATGGCTTCGACCTTCAGCTTATCAGGCCGGCCTCAGACTCACGAGCCATAGAATGCGATGTACGCAAAAAGGAGCGGCCTGCCCGACCGCTCCTTCTCGAATGCTTCACCAAGGGAGTAGTGACAGCAAAAATGTATTCTCAGCCGCTCAGTTTTTTGCGAGATCCGGGGAGGATGGCTCCGCCGGATCCGCAGTGGTATCACCATCGGCCTTGAGCGCCCGCGAAATCGCATAAGCGCCACCCAGTAGTTCGTGAGCCCTGCCATACTCAGAATCCACTGAAGGAAAGTTTCCAAGGAACTCGCTCGCAGCTGCGAATTCGCCTTTGCTGATCATGTATTGGACGTCAGCGACCACGGTTTCGGAAACCAGTTCCTGAACGGACGGAACCACCGGCTTCAATTCTTTGGCGAGATCGAAAGCGCCCTTGTAGTCGCCGGAGCGATAAACACTCATGGCAAGGCCTTCAGCAGCGAGGCGATTGCGCGGGTCCTGACCGAGCACGGTGAGAAAGCCTTCTTTAGCAG
>JABSSQ010000436.1 GCA_013213905.1 Verrucomicrobiales bacterium
AGGGTTCTGCCCGACTCCTCCGAAGATGACCTCGGATTGAAAGCGGATATGGGTGCCGTAGGCCGAGAAACTTTCCTCGATCTGGATGGCGAGTTCGCGAGTCGGGGCAATGACGAGTACGCGAGGAGACTTGGGCGTGCGTTTCCGCGGATTCTTGTCGAGGTGCTCGAGGATGGGCAGAGCGAAAGCGGCTGTTTTTCCGGTTCCGGTCTGGGCGCACCCCATCACATCGTGCCCTTCGAGCACGTAGGGAATGGTTTGTTCCTGGATCGGAGAAGGGGTGGTGTATTCGCGTTCGCGAAGCGCGCGCTGGATGGGCTCGCTGAGAGCGAGTGATTCGAAAGTAATCGACATGACAAAAGAAAAGGGTTGGGCGTGCAGAAGGGCTTAACGCAATCAAAGTGGAGAAAGAATCGCTTTCTCGAAGCCTCAAAGGCCGGGTTGGTGTCGGTGAAAAGGAAACCCAGAATCAATCCTCACCGATGAAACCGTTTGGGCAAACCGGGGTGCACGAAGGGTGCCTATACCCGGTAAGAGAGGCGCGATCTTCGCCGTGATCAGCCGAAAAGCAACTCCTTTCTGCCCCGGGCGGATGGAGTAGGGCTGCCAGTGATACAACAGGAGCCCTACTTTTCTGACGGTAGCAGAGAGCGAAATTCAGGTGAGTGGACGGAAGTCTCATCCGGCGGTCACGGAGGACCGTGCCCCTCCATTGTCAGTGGAGACAGCGGCTTGAAAAAGATGCCGCAAGGCATCTGGAGGGTCGCGGTCCCCCGCGACCGCGAACGGTTAGAAGGTTTTGCCGGAGATTCAATAGAAGATATTGTTAGAGGTTGATGCATCAAGCCGCTTTGAGCGGCTCACATGACAAAAACCTCCATTTCGACCGGAGGATCATTACTTTTTGTCCCGAATCAGCTCAATCGAATGCACATCGATGGCTTCTTCGCCGACGATCTCGGGTGCGCTGAGTTGGAGTACTTGCTGGCCGGCTCTCAGGTCGAGAGATCCCAGTTCGAGCGGAATGAAGTCTTTCACGATGTAGTGAGAGTTCTCCATGCGCTCTTTGGAATTGTCGTAGAAGGGCGGGTCGAACGCTTTGGTGACTTTTGCTTCGGTGCTGTCCCCGCCGAGTTCGGTCAGCCGGATCGTCGCGCCGATATCTCCTTCGCGGCAGGTGTAGTAAACGAGGGCTTGAAAGGTTCCGCCTTCTCCGATTTCCACCGTAAACATGATTGAGTCGTCGGTGCTCTTCCAGTTCTCAAAGAAGGAGTTGTTGGGGGCCTTCGAACTCCTCGTGATGCTGGGTCCTTGCTGGGTCCCGTCGCGAGCGGGCAGGGTGGTTGAGCGATCGTAGCCAAGGGCATAGGGGCGGTTGGCGAACTCATCGTGGTGGGATTCGCACTCGGCCTGAAAAGCGAAGGCAGCTTCGCGGAGTTCTTTGGCCAGTTCCGGAAATTGATCCGCGACGTTCCTGGTCTGGCCCCGATCATTCTCGATATCGAAAAGTGCTCCGTCGTTGTCGAGGCGGAAGCGGCTGGTACGAATGCTGAGCTTGTTGCGCCAGGTGTTGAAGAGCATCCGCTCGGGCCAATCACGGTTCTCCCCGGTCAGTAAACCGGCGAAACTGCGACCGTCGAGCGGGTGGGAATCGACCGATCTCTTTTCCTCGATCTTTGATAAGGTGGCTCCGAGGTCGATATCGGCGAGTTCGGTGAGAGTTGGAAGTAAATCAAGGCCAGAAGTAACGGGGGTGACCATAGAGCCCGGGGCAATATGCCCGGGCCACTGGATTACGAAAGGAGAGCGTAGTCCACCTTCTTCGATGGAAGCCTTGCGCCCTTTCATGCCTCCGTTCCAGCGGTAGGAATTGGGGCCATTGTCAGAGAAGAACAAAACGATGGTGTTGTCCGAGATTTCCAGTTCTTCGAGTGTTTCGAGGATGCGGCCCACATTCCAGTCGATATTCTCGACCATGGCGAGAGCGGCGCGGGTCATGTTGATGTCCTCAAGCTTCTCGTCGTGAAACTTCATCTCCGGATCTGTGTTGGCGAATTTGTCGAACCATTGATCATCAATGATCATGGGGGAGTGCGGCGTGTTGTAGGGGACGTAGCAGAAGAAGGGCTGATCGCGGTTCGACTTGATGAATTCAATGGCGTGGTCAGTGAAGTCGTCGACGACGTAACCGTTGCCTTTGATCTTCTTCTTGTTGTGATCCAGCGGTGGGCTGAAGTAGGCGCCCCAGTGCCCGGAGGTGAAGCCGTAGAACTCATCGAAACCGCGGTCGTTGGGATGATAGGGGGATTGGGTGCCGTTGTGCCATTTGCCAAAAGCGCCAGTGGCATAACCGGCGGCTTTAAAGACTTCCGGCATGAGGACTTCATCCCGGTTGATGCGGCCTTCACCCTGGCTGACCCCACTGACCCCGGTCCTGGGGTGGTAGCGCCCCGTGAGAAATTCAGCCCGGGTCGGAGCACAGACGGCGCAGACGTAGAAGTTGTCGAGAGTGGCTCCCTTTTCACCAATGGAGTCGATGTGAGGGGTGGAGAGGTTGGTGTTGCCGTTGCTGCTGAGATCGCCCCAGCCCTGGTCGTCTGTCAGGAAGATGACGATGTTTGGTGTCTCTGCTGCGGAGAGTCCGAGAGTTAAAAGCGATACGAAAAAAGAAAGAGCCAGTCGCATGGAAAAAGTGTGATTGGAATCGAGGGGAAGAGCCATCCCTGATTCGCGCCGTTGGGACTTTTTGCATGCCCGCTCGATTCCAGCAGCGATGGATTCGGAATTGAAAAATACTCAATCCGCGTTCTCTGGAAGCCGTCAGTTCTGACCCATTTGCAGCGGCCGGTTTCATTGCCGATTTCATTGCCCAGGTGGGTGATAAGTTCCAGTCAGACAGTTCTGCAGAGACTTTTTGGATGCCCACGATGCGGTTCCAATCTGGAGTATGTATTTCGGCGAGAATGGGTTATCCATCAAACAGGCCCAGAGAAAGCAGGGGCGATTGAAAAGCCTCTCGACGCCGTAAAACCGCCGCCTCGATAGTCACGGCTCGAGCCAGATGACGTAGCCGAAGTCACTGGGACCCGGATCACTGAAAATCTTGAGATCAATGACAGGGCCAAGGCTGTTGATATGGTCGACAATGCCGGCGCCGTTTTTGCCCCAGGCGATCCAGCTACCATCCGCTTTCTGGGCTGCTTTGGTCGTCCCGCCGCTGCTTACCCTGATGAAAGGGCCTTGGCCGGAGAG
>JABSSQ010000437.1 GCA_013213905.1 Verrucomicrobiales bacterium
CGTAGTCGCAATCGGATGCTGGATCTACGGCCGCTGGAATTCTCCTCTCAAGTCCGCAAAGACCCGCGCCATTGTCACCCTAATCGCCCTACTCACGATCGCCGGCGGAGTCGCCATGGGTTGGCCGGCCAGGAAAGCCGGTCTCGAATGGGGCATATGGTCGGAAGCTACCGTTGAGGAGCTGCGCCGCTCCGACAAACCGGTCTACATCGATTTCACAGCCAAGTGGTGTGCCACCTGCCAGATCAACAAGCGGGTTTACAAGAACGAAGAACTGCAGGCGCTGTTCAAGGACAAGGGAGTCGAACTCCTCATCGCTGACTGGACCAACGAAGGCCCCGAAATTCAAAAGGCGATCAACGACCTCGGCAAAGCCGCTATCCCCGTCAACGTGCTCTACCTTCCCGGCCAGGATGAGCCTGTGATTCTACCGGAACTGTTGACGGTGGATAATGTGAGTAAAGCGTTGAACCAAATCTCCAACTAGTATCCGCCTTTTCTGCCCCACGGCTTGTAATCCGGCTGTCGATTCTCCGCATCGCGCTCCGTGGCATCGCCCTCATCTCCTTGCTGCTTCATCCACTCATCCAACTTAGCCGGAAAAACACCATCCATCCCCGGACCGGCCAAATTGTTGAGACACCAGGGATCCTTCTCCAGATCAAACCATTCTTCGGCGGGTCGCCATTGGTAAGTATTAACCCGCTCCTTCCCGAAGTCTGACCCCACCGTCTTCCAGGAGTGATATTCACGCCCCCGGTGAGTGACCATATTTTCGAAGGCAATCTGCGGGTGCAGATTGCGGATATAGAGTCGACTGCCATCAGTGACCGCTCGTATACCGAACGCCTCTGAGCCATGGTAAATCCCACGCGTCGTGTGCATGGCAAAAACAAAGTCATGGTGAGTTTCCCGCGCTCCCTTCAAAACCCCCAAAAAGGAAACCCCATCAAAGTCGGCCGACTCGGGCTCACCCCCGGCCATCTCAAGAAAGGTCGGCACCACATCGACATAGCTGACCAGTGCGTCTGATTCTGTGCCTGGCTCAATCACTCCGGGCCAACACATCACAGCGGCGGCATGAATCCCCATATCGTAACACGTCCACTTTCCATACGGCAGCTGCGACCCTTGCTCGCTCAGCCACAGGAAGGCAGTCCTCTCTGTTTCTCCGGCGGCCTCCAGGATGGCCAACACCTCACCTACCTGGCCGTCCATGTAGGTGATCTCCGCGTAATATTTCGACAGGCCCTCTCGCGTCTCTGGTGTGTCGACCAGGAAGGGGGGCACCGTCAGTTTCTCAGGGGGATACGCCGAAACATCCCCTCGGCTCCATGGCGTGTGCGGTTGATTGGAGGCTACTACAAGACACCAGGGTTGTTTGGGGTCACGTTCGATAAATTCCTTTGCCGCCCCCAGCGGCAAGTCCTCTCCGTCCGGTGTTTTTCCGCCATCCCCATGACTGCCCCCAAGAAACTCAAACGGAAACGCTCCCGCCGGTGCTTCATGACGTTTTCCTACAATCCCCACACGGTAACCAAGTGGCTCAAGGTAATGAGGTAAAGACTTCACCCCTTCCTTAACCCGACTGTGGTTGGGATGGGCCCCATTGCGAACTGGATAAAGTCCCGTATACAAACTCTGGCGAAGCGGCGAGCAGGTCGGTGCCGAGTTGTAACAGCGATTGAACTTCAACCCCTCGGCTGCAAGCCGGTCGATGTTCGGCGTCTTCACATCCGGATTCCCATAGCACCCCAGATCCGTGTAGGTCATGTCATCCGCCAGGAAGAGCAGCAAATTCGGCCGTGATTCTTCACCCATCACCGGGGCAACCACAGCCAACAATAATCCAAAGAGAACTCGAAACATAATCAGCTCCAAAAAACACAAGGCCACCTTCGAATCAAGAACTCACTTTTGCCTGACTCCTATTGCCTTCTGACTTCATTACATAAACAACCCTGTTGGCTCGATGACCTAACAGGGTTGCCTCAACCGGGCTCGCAGCCCGTCATGTTGTTCAATCAATCAGCCGGCGTCTTCTGCATCGTAACGCCACACCTTGCTCATACTGGATGGAAATTTGTATTCCCGGACGAGGTTGCCGTCCATTTTCACTCTGAGGATCACTCCTTCTATCTGGTCTCTCCGCGAACCGCGGAAAGAAGTGGCCGGAGCCTTTCAACTCCCGCCCTTACATTCACTTAGCGGTAACTTCGTAATCTCCGTTAGATCAACCGACTCGGTTTCGACCGTGACTTCCTCGCGGGGCTGCATCGCCGGAATGTCCAGGGAGGCGAACTTCACCTTGTCGCTCTTACTGCGATCTTCGGTTGGATTGTCGTAGGAAGCGTAGAAGATCTGGTAATCC
>JABSSQ010000438.1 GCA_013213905.1 Verrucomicrobiales bacterium
CACATCATTGATCACGATTTTCTCTTCGCCCGATGTGATGACCAGTTCAGCGCCCTTGGCGTCCGCTGCTCCGGTCACAACAGCCGTGCGCCAGTTGCCCTGCTCATCGGAAGTGATCGTTCCCGAGTTCCCTTTGAACGATACCTTCACCTCTGTATTCGGAGCCGCCTTGCCCCACACCGCAGAAGGCACCTCCCGCTGCAGAACCATGTGATCACTGAAAAAATGAGGCACTGACAGGGTTTCAGCGAGAGAAGTCGCCAGAGAAATTGTCAGCACCAGCGCGCCGACTGCAAGGGGTTTGAGAAGTCGATTCATCTTCCCCAAGCTTAGAATTTTCAACCCGACCGTCGAGGGGCTTGATCAGGTATGGAAGGCAGTATACCACCCTTCATTCCACAGCCGTTTCCGTCGAACCGGGAACAGCTTTGAGCCTGTCAGCCAGCGCATCGATATCGGACGCATGATCACCAAAAACGACTGAAGCTCTTTCGAGAAGCCTGACCGCATTTTCTGCTCCCTGCGGGTGCCACCTCGCATACTCCATCTGCTCCTCAAGAAGGACCTTGAGAGCCTGTTTTTGCTTTTTCTTACCCTCGACCACCTTCTTCAAATTGCGCTCTGATGGGTGCTCCCAGGGACAATAAAAGCGCCAGATCTCATCGTGGTTGGATTCTCCCCCGATTGCCCCGGCCAGCTCTTTCCAGATTGGCCACCATTCGCTACTCAAGTCCCACCATTGGTCAGAGGTTTTCTGCTCCGCCAGAAAACCCTCTGCAATCTTTTTCGTTCCGGCAGGAAATCTCATCTCTGATTTCTTACCCTCGGCATTGGCGACCTTCTTAAAGCGCTTCCACGCCTCCGATCGCTTCCCGTGAACGAGACACAGGTATGCGGCGTCAACAATAGCCCGGTCACTCCAACTCCGAAGATTTTCAAAGGATTCAATTCTTTTAAGAACGGAGAGATAGCCCTCGAAATCCTGGTTACTTTCCTTGATCGCACCAATTTCCCGCAGGGCGCTGATACGGGTGTAGGAATCCCTTTCCTCGTCATCAACTACCGTATCGTAGAAGACTACCGCAGCATCGTCGCCCTCTCGCAGTTGAATCAACTCACCCCGGGCATAAATTGCATCGTCCTGTGAAGTAAACTCTGTCTCAGGGCAACGCTCCCACAACGACACGACAAGATCGATCAAAGGTTCAATTCCCTCTGGCGTCTCAGTTTCTGAGTCAGAGCTGTTATCGACATCGCTACGCCAAATATCAGAGATCGTGTAAAGCTCCGACAAGCGGTCAATCATGTCGTATTGAGGCCCGAACTCCACCATGCCCCGAAGCACGTAGCGAAATTCAACGGCCGACTCATCTGAATAGACATCGATACAGTCCAGCGCACTTTCAACTAAGTCCCCCTCTTCGACCTTTTGCAGGTCCGGCCACGGATTTTCATCCAGGTAATCAACCAGTTCCTGATACAAGGGATCGACTCCCTTGAGATTCCTGAACTGCCTACGCACGATACCCAGCGTTTTCTTATCGAGCAGAAAGTCTTCACCCCCGGATTTCAGAACCTCAAAATACGAACGCGCGGCCGCATGATGACCATAAGCGATGAGAACTTCGGGACCCGAGATCAACACCTCGCCCAGTATCTCGGAGCGATCC
>JABSSQ010000439.1 GCA_013213905.1 Verrucomicrobiales bacterium
GGGGCTATGGACGATGCGGACTTGGTGTTCATCTCTTCAAGCTGGCAACCAGAACGACATGTCTCGACGGCCTTGCGCGCTCATCTTCGCGCTGCGGCAAAACGCCAAGCGATTTTGGGCGGGCTCGACACGGGCGGCTTTATCTTGGCCCAGGTCGGACTTTTGGAAGGCTACACGGCAACCGTGCACTACGAACATATTGCTTCTTTTCAGGAGTTGTTCCCCAAAACAGGGGTCAGCGAAGCGCTTTGGGTGATCGACCGGCGGCGTGTGACATGCTGTGGCGGAGCGGCTGCGCTGGATTTGGCGTTGCATCTTATCCAACAATCGCACGGCAGCGCATTGGCCAACGCCGCAGCGCGGTACGTCTTTGCGCCCCCTTTGCGCAACCACGGCGCGCTACAATCGCGGCCTGGCGTTTCTGCAACTTGGCCAAAACGAGCTGGCCGAGGCGGATTTCTCCGCCGTCATCGGGCGAAATCCGCGCGATGCAACAGCTGCGGGTCGAATCCAAAACGGCCCCCCGTTTAATCGCTCGCTGGAAACTGGACGAGGTGCCTTCAGGCGACCTGGTTTCCATTTCCGGCGTCGCTGGTCGGGCGGTTGAGCTGGGCAGGGACGGTTTCGTTGATGTGAGCGATTGGGCCGAAGAGCTGGGTCAAACCGAGGCCTTCACCATTTCTGCCTGGGTTCGCAATCCTTCGCCCGGAGTCGCCATTCTCTTTTCCCTGTCGAACGGAACCGAAGCGGATCGGGTCCAGCTTCATCTGAACCGTGGCCACCTCGTATTTGGCTGGCAAACCGGCCTGCACTATGACGCGGTCCATGCCAAGGTTGGGCAGTGGGAAGACGACCGTTGGTATCACGTCGCTGCCGTCTGGCGAAAAGGCGTGATCAGCCTCTTTCGAGATGGCGAGCAGCTCGGCTCCTCGTCCTTCGGTCACAAAATCGGGACGCGCGTTCCCAACCTCGCCAGTGTGGGGCGCCCTACGCAGGCTTACTTCGGAAAGCTCAGTGACTCCGCCGCAGGAGACGCTGTTGTGCCCCAGTATTTCGGCGGGGCCATCGACGAGGTCCAAATCTACGCCAAGCCCCTCCAGCACAAGAACGTTCGCTACCTTTACGAGCACCCGGGCGAGACCTGGGATCCTCGCCTGGATTCCGAAGAATGAATGTTTGAATCCCCTCTTTCGGTTAAACCCATGATCATCTTTCGCCTCCTCTTTGCCGCAACGCTAACGTTGATACTGCTAGCCGATCCCGTCCGATCGGCGGATACCGTCGCAACGTCTTCGGCGGTCGAACTCAAACCGGAGGTAATTACCGGCTTCCTCAAAACGCATTGCGTCAGTTGCCACGGACCGGACAAGCAAAAGGGCGAGACCAGGCTCGACACGCTCACTCTGCAAATTGCCAACAGCGATACGGCGCTTCACTGGCAGGAGGTCCTCGATGTTCTCAATCTCGGTGAAATGCCGCCCGATGATGAACCGGCCCCTTCGACCGATGAACTGGAACCCGTCCTCGCCCATCTCACCGAGGCGTTGACGGAGTCGAAACAGCGCCTCTCCGAAACCGGAGGCGATACGGCCCTGCGCCGGATCAATCGCCGGGAATACAAATACACCATCGATGAATTGTTCGGATTCCAGGTGCCCGATGAACTGCTGCCCCCCGATGATATTGCGGAAGGCTACGACACTGTGGGGCACGATCAGCAGTTCTCCAGCTACCACTTCGACGAGTATTTCAAAGCGGCCAAAGCAATCGCCGAAGTCGCCCTGGAATGGGTCGATCAACCACGAGGTGAATCGACCCTGCGCATCACCGAGCCTGAGGGAAGAACCCGCAAACAACTGGAGGGCTATATCAACGACTACGACAAAAAGATGGCCAGGATCGAGGCCGGGGTCCCCCACGACAAACTGGGGTTCGATGACGAGAAGCAGATGCAGCTATTCATCAGTCGCTACGACGCCCGCGCCGGAGGCAGAATGAGATACCTGCAACGCCCTCATGCCGATCAAGGTCTCTATCTCTCCGACGCCGGCAGCAGTTCCCACGCCGTTGGTTCAGGCCGGATCCATATGGACCCTCGGGCGAGCTACCGTTTCCGCTTTGTCGCCGCACTCGCTCAAGAGACCCCGCCGTTTCGTCACTTTCTCAAAAGCCGAGTCGGAGACCGAACCATCGGCTATTTCAAGGTGGATGGCAGTCTTGAGAATCCCAGCCTCCATGAGCTGGAATATCGCGCCTTCCTCACGGATGACGGCGTCACCTTCAACGTCACCGAAAACAAGACCGATACGGTCACCACGAGCGTCTACCTCAGAAACATCGGGCATGAAGCCGAATGGGATTCCTCGATCTGGGTGGATCGCCTCGAGGTGGAAGGGCCTTTCTATCCCGGCGACGCCTCGTTCTTCGAAACCCACTTTCAAAAAACCCTCGGAAAGACGGACAACGAGAATGAAGAGGAGCAGGCGAAACGCTTTCTGATCAGCTTCATGAGAGAAGCCTTTCGCCGCCGTGACCCCGCAGCCGACTACGTCGATCGCGTTTTTCAAATCTATCAATTGAACCGCAAGCACCAGCGTTCGATCAAAGAATCCCTCGTCACTCCCCTCGCGATGATCCTGAGTTCGCCCAGTTTTCTCTATCTCATGGAGGACACCCCGGCGACGGAGGAGCAAAGTGTCAGCGAAACCGAGTTCGCCAACCGCATCGCCTATTTTCTCTGGAGCCGTCCCGCCGACGGAGAGCTCCTTCAGGCCGCCGCCCGGGGTGACCTCTCCGATTCCGCCGTGCTCCGAAAAACGGTGAATGACATGTTAGATCACCCAAATAGCTGGGCACTCGCGGAAGGTTTCTTCAGTCACTGGGCCGAACTGAAACGCTTTGATGAAATCGCAATCAATGAATCGGAACACCATGGGTTCAACAATGGGATCCGGGAGTCCGCTCGTCTTGAAGCGCAACACCTCTTCCACACCCTCCTCCAGGAAAACCGGAGTGTCACCGACTTGATCAATTCTGATTTCACCGTGATCAATGACCTGCTCGCCTATCACTATGGATTGGAATATCCTGATCAAGGCAGCGAGTTTGTGAAGGTGTCGCTCCCGGTCGATTCACCCCGCGGCGGTTTACTCGGGACCACGGCCTTTCTCACCATGGGTTCCAACGGGGAACGTGCCTCGCCCATCATTCGCGGCGCCCTGTTGAGGGAGAAATTTCTCAATCGCAAGCCGCCGCCGCCGCCACCGAATGTCCCGGAGCTGGCGCAGGCCAGTGACAAGCCTCTCTCGGTCAGAGAGATTGTCGACCTCCATCGTCACAAGGCCCAATGCGCCTCCTGCCACAGCAGTTTTGATCCGCTTGGTTTTGGGCTGGAGAACTTTGACCTGCTCGGTCAGTGGCGGGAGGTAGAGACCTTGGGCAACGTCGGCAAAAAGGACGCGAAACCCGGCGCCAGGAAACAACAGATTCCGATCCGGGCCGAAGGCACCTTCCCTAACACCGAATTGTCGTTCAACAATCTCGAGGAATTCCGCGCCGGGTTGGTGGAACAAAAACATCTTCTGACTCGATCGATTGCCGAAGGTCTCTTCTCCTATGGACTCGGGCGACATGTCGAATTTTCCGATCAACAAGCCCTCGACGCCATCTGTGCCGCAGCCGATGAGCAGGAAGATCGACTCGGCGACCTCATTTTCGAAATCATTCAGCATCCTGCTTTCCGTCGAGCCGACGCGCCCGGTAACCCAAGCCTCAACGAATCCCACTGAGAACCCC
>JABSSQ010000044.1 GCA_013213905.1 Verrucomicrobiales bacterium
AGTTCCGACGCTCTAGGCCTGTCGCCGCGCCGCGATGATGCGTTTGGCGACTTCGTCGCCGAGGGCGCCGAACAGAATGACAGCTCCGATGACAGCATACTCGATGTTCTGAGGGATCCAGTCGACGAGGGTAATCATGTTCCGCAGCAACTGGATGAGAGCCGTTCCAATGATGACACCGACGATGGTTCCCGAACCACCGCGAAGGCTGCAGCCGCCCAAAACAGCTGCGGCGATGGCGAAGAGCTCGTAGAAATTTCCGAAATCAACCGGTTGGGCGGAGTTGGTGTCGAGCACAAAGAGCAGGCCACCAAGTCCCGCGAGAAAAGAACAGATCACGTAGGCAAGAATGGTCATCTTGTCCGTGTTGATCCCGCTGAAACGCGCGGCTTCCTCGTTGTTTCCGAGGGCGAAGAGGTAGCGGCCGTAGATCGTCCGGTTGAGGAAGAAGGCAGCGAGGCTGGCGACAATGATGAGAATCACCACCGGGAAGGGGAGACCAAAGTTACCTGTGATCGGGATTTCGCCATTGGCGAGCCAGCGAAGCCCTTTGAGCTCTCCGTGGAAGCCGGCTGTCTGGTCATTAGTGATTCCACGGGCGATACCGCGATACAAAAGCAGGCCACAGAGCGTCACCACGAAAGGCTGTAGTTTCATCTTGGTGACCAACAGGCCGTGGCTGAGGCCGATGACGAGCGAAACGCCCATCACGATCGTTAGCGCCAGCCAGGGCGGGATGCCCGATTCTATGGCCATCCAGGGAAATGTGACGCCGACAAGGCAAACCACTGAACCGATCGAAAGGTCGATGCCACCGGTAATGATGACAAATGCCACACCAATACCGATAATCCCGAAAAGAGCAGTGCGTCGAAGCAGGTTTTCCTGGTTAAAGGCGGAGAGAAAGCTCTGGCGACCCGTTAAAAGATCGCTCATCACCCAGGTCGCGAGGTAAACGACCACGAGGAGCACAAATATTCCAAGAATCCGCTTCATAGGCCCTTTGCTTGTATCGGTGGAGGCTGAGGGTGTCAACGCCGCCATGGCGGGATCTGAAATCGGCCTTTGCGTTTTCGCCGGTGAGGGGCAAAGTCGAGGCATGTCCACTGAAGAAGCATCTGAACCTCAGGAGCTGCGCTCGTCGCCGGTTTCCGGGTGCGTCATTCTTGTCGCCATCATTGTTGTGTTTGGCGGTCTTGTCGTGCTCTACACCGTGGTGGGGCTCTACCAGACCCGAAAGATCGATGACTTCACCCAGGACGAACCGATGGCCATCCAGGTGGACGAGCCCGACGAGGCGACGGTGTCCGCTGCGCTGGCGAAGCTCGGCGAGATCGAGAAAGCCGTGGAGGAGAAGACGGCCATCCGTGTGCTTTTCACACCGAAGGACCTCAATGCGTTGATTGCGACGCAGGAGATGCTGAAGGATTTTCGCGGACAGACTTACATCACACGAATTTCTCCCCAGGGGATTGTCGCCGACATGGCGCAGCCGATGCGAAAAGGGATTTTTGACAGCGGCAGCCGTTACCTCAACGCGACCTTTGTTTTCCAGCCCGAGATTCGCCTGCGAACTCTCGCTTTCAAGGTGGTCGACATCCGCGCTGTTGAAGGTGAAGTGCCGGAGCAGTTTGTTTCCAACTACGCCGTGCTCGACTTTTTCCGACTCGATCCGGACAACGAGCAGATCAAGAAACACATCAACTACATTGCCGCTGTCTACGCCGAGGCGGGCAACCTGGTAGTTGAAACCGGCGTGAAACCTGGATTGGAGGAGGAGTAACCCGCATGGACGGAAAGTCCTGCTGCGCTCCCTTCGGTGATCGTGAGAACGAACCGGTAGATGTCCCTGATCTTGGCTTGTCTCCTGAAGCCGGATCGAAGGAAGGCATGGTGGAGCTGGAAGGTGGTCCGTTCTTCATGGGTGCGGAAGACTCCGAGATCTGGCACGCTGATGGTGAGGGGCCGATTCGGGAAGTGACCCTGGAGCCATTCTGGATTGACCGGACCACGGTGACGAATGATGCCTTCGGTGAGTTTGTTGAGGCGACCGGCTATCAAACTGAAGCTGAGCGCTTCGGTTGGTCTTTTGTTTTTCACAACCAGATTCCCAAAGGTCACCGCAAGCATGTGCAACTCGTCAGTGTTGAGGGAACCTCCTGGTGGGCCCGTCTTGAAAAGGCCGACTGGCGGAAGCCGGGTGGTCCCGGGACGAACATCAAGAAGCTGGGCGATCATCCTGTCGTTCACGTGTCCTGGAATGATGCAGCTGCCTACGCCGCCTGGGCCGGCAAGCGATTGCCGACGGAAGCCGAGTGGGAGTATGCCTCGCGAGGTGGGCTCGAGACTAAGATTTACCCCTGGGGAGATGAGCTGATGCCTGAGGGAAAACACCGCTGTAATATCTGGCAGGGGAATTTCCCTCATGAAGATGCCGCCGAGGACGGTTATGCAGGCACGGCTCCGGCCAAGAGTTTCCGGGCCAACGGGTACGGATTGTATCACTCGGTTGGCAATGTCTGGGAATGGACCGCTGACTGGTGGAGCCCGAATTTTCACCTCAAAGGCCCGCGGGAGAAACCGCAGGGTCCGGAGTCTGGAAGCAGCCGGGTCATCAAGGGCGGGTCCTACCTTTGCCACGATTCCTATTGCAACCGCTATCGCAATTCCGCGCGGACACAGAACACGCCGGATTCTTCGACGGGGCACACCGGGTTTCGTTGTGTGATTTCGGTGTAGTTGGGCGCGTTTTTGAATGCGGAAGTCCACTTACGGTCGCGGGGGACCGCGACCCTCCACGCCTTCGGCGTAACTATTCGCACGGGAGCGGAGTTCGACCTCGGCCGTGTGCGCTCACATCCGAAGGTGTTATTGTGAAAACGTTTTTGGTCGCGGGGAACCGCGACCATCCACAGCCTTTGATGTAGCTGTTCGCGGGGGAGCGCGTGGAGGGCCGAGTTCCACCTCGGCCGCAATCGATGGTGCGGCGGAAACGGGGGTGAATCCGTCTTGACCCCCGCGGGCGTTCTATTAACGTCGAGGCTCCAAACCTAACTTCAATCGAACAACATTATGGCACTCTCAGTAGGTACACAGGCACCCGATTTTGAACTCACCACGCTCGGTGAAAATGGCCCGGAAGTGGTCAAGCTCAGCGAAAAGACCGGTGAAGGAAATATTGTTCTTCTCTTTGTCCCCATGGCTTTCACCGGTGTTTGCACCGAGGAATTCTGCTCTGTGACGAGCGAGCTTTCCGAATACTCCGACCTCAACGCAACCGTTTACGGAATCAGCGGGGACAATCCTTTTGCTCAGGCTAACTGGGCCGAGAAAGAAGGGATCGGAATTACCCTGCTTTCCGACTACGAGCACACCGTGGCAGAAGACTACGGCATCGCCTACGACGCATTTCTCCCTGAGAAGAATCTCCACATGGGAGGTGTGCCGAAGCGCTCCGCATTCATCGTCGACAAGGACGGTGTCATCCAGTATGCCGAGAGCAACGACAATCCCGGCGAGCTGCCGAATTTCGATGCGATCAAGGCCAAGCTTGGTGAGCTCGGCTAAGTAAGAATTACTGCCTTTAATCGTCAAAAACCCGGGAGGTTGGTGCCTTCCGGGTTTTTTGTGGATACGCGCTTCCGTGGTCGATCTCCCTCGTATCCTTCTCGCCTGTTTGTCCGAGAAATGGCAATGTAGATGGTGACGGTGTTGAGCACCGTTTCGCAAATTCCTAACCGACCCCAATTATGAGCTTTGACGTCGTTCGTTCTTTCACCACCGGCACGGGAGCCGAAGGTAAATTCTATTCACTACCGGCACTTGCTGAGTCGGGAGTTGCGCCGAACCTCAGTAAGCTTCCCGTCAGCATTCGCATCGTGCTCGAGTCGGTTCTTCGCAATTGCGATGGTCGCAAGGTGACTGAAGAAGACGTCAGGAATCTCGCCGCCTACCATGCGGCCAGTCCGGGGGAATACGAGATTCCATTCACAGTCGCCCGGATCGTTCTCCAGGATTTCACCGGGGTGCCTCTGCTCGTTGATGTGGCCGCGATGCGTGATGCCGCGGTCGAGCGAGGCGCCGATGCCGAAAAGGTCGAGCCTCTTGTGCCGGTGGATCTCGTCGTGGATCACTCGGTGCAGGTCGACTTCGCGGGCTCTACCATTGCGCTCGACCGCAACATGGCGATCGAGTTTATCCGCAACCGCGAGCGCTACGAGTTTCTGAAGTGGGGGCAGCAGGCTTTCGACACATTCTCCGTGGTGCCTCCCGGTATCGGGATCGTGCATCAGGTGAACCTCGAATACCTCGCCAAGGGAGTGCTTTCGAAGGATGAAGTCTACTACCCGGACACCCTGGTCGGCACGGACTCACATACCACCATGATCAACGGTATCGGAGTGGTTGGCTGGGGAGTAGGCGGCATTGAAGCCGAGGCCGGCATGCTGGGGCAGCCGGTGACTTTTCTCGTCCCTGAGGTGGTCGGTGTCTATCTCCACGGCGAACTCGCTGAGGGCGTCACTGCGACTGATTTGACTTTGCGCGTGACCCAGATGTTACGAGAGCACGGCGTGGTCGGAAAGTTTGTCGAGTTCTTTGGCCCCGGAGCCAAAGCTCTTTCCCTGCCTGACCGGGCCACCATCGCGAACATGGCTCCCGAATATGG
>JABSSQ010000440.1 GCA_013213905.1 Verrucomicrobiales bacterium
TTCGTAGAAATAGTCGCGCATGCGGTGTCACGGGTGATGCAGTTCCAACCAAGCGGCTTCCGTTGGTCCTTCGGGTAGCCAGGTGGCAAAAATGGGCCATTCTTCCATCTCGCTCTGAGTCAGGCGCTTACGCGTGTCGATATCGTAGTACCGTGCCTCTGGTCTCTGCTCACCGCGGTCCGTCCAAGACAGAACCTCGGTGAAGAACTCCTGCACAAAGACATCAAGAGCCGGACTACGCCGATGCCCCGTCTCCTCGAGGCTGAGCCAGATCCATGGCTTACCCAGCTTTCGGCCCTGCTGAAAATACAGCAACGAAGCGTGATAACACCCCGCATCCCATTCCCCCGAGGCCACAATGCCCGGAGGCTGCACTTTGGTTTCCCGTGCTCGCTCCCATTTTCCAACGGCGCCAGCACACCACCCCAGAATGCGCTCAGAATAAGACTCCACAAATCCAGCCGTGAACCGTGCTCCCGCCGAAAACCCGTAGGCAAGAATCGGCGCTCCCTCAGCTCCTTGTGCCTTCAGCATCGCGTCGATCCCAAACAAAACCATCGCTCCAGACCCCGAATATGCATTGGAGTAAGACTCGTCCACCCAGCGACGATCCGAGGCAAAGGAGAGCCCACAGAGCATCAACTGATGTTCCCGGGCAAAGGCCTGCCAGACCGCTTGCTCAATCAACTTTCGCCCCACTCCATTTCGCCCCGGCGCGAGGAGTAGTACCCCTTTGGGCTTCGACTCATACGTCGGATGCCAGAAATAGAGATCGGCCCGTTCGATCGTTTCGGAAACCGGAAACGAAAGGCGGGATATGCCCCTCATGTCAGGAGGCGAGAGTGTGAATTGAGGGACCGCGCCTTCAGCCGCATGAGTTGGCCGCCCACCACCAGCGATGACCACAACCGTAGCGCCGAGCCAGAAGGCTTTTCGCAACAGCATGGCAATTCCCCGGTTCATCAGCACTCCAACGACGAACTCAACGATCAGGATTCCTTGGCCGGCGGCATGCCCCAGGCGTTGGCCATGGTTTCATTGGGCAGCTTGATGCGCTGCCCTTCCGGCACCCACTCCCCTTCGTCTTTCGGGTAAACCTCGTGATTGATGAAATCGCCAAAGTAGGGCGCTTTTTCCAGATCTTCGCGGAAGAGATCTGCCGGCGTCACTGTGCCTTCATCCCCGGTTTCTGTCCTCAGGTCCGCACGGTCGCGAAGATTCAGGACATATTCAAAAAAGCTATGAGACAGCAGCTCAATGTCATCGCGGGACCGGTGCCCGAGACTGGGTCCGGCCTTGATCATCATAGGGAACCCCTGCTCCTGACCTTTGAGGAAAAACTGTCGGGACTGGGTATAACCTCCATCAATCTCTCCGGTCGTGACCAGCCAGATCACATTGGAGGCCTCCTCGACCGGCTCCTCGTAGTGGGCACCGATATGCGTGTGAACGGCGAGGAATTTGTCAGGATGACGCAAGGCAATGCGATTGGCATAGACCGAGCCTCGCGATTGTCCATGGAGGAAGAAGTTGTCGCGAGGCAACTTGTGGTCCCGGCATACTTTTTCGATCGCCTTGAGCCAGTACTCACCAATTTCATCATACTTGGCTGACAGCGCCTCCATCGCCTCTTCGTCGAGACTGAAAATACTGGTCCCCCTTGGTACCAGGGACGCCGTATTCCAGGTGATCATGGCGAGGTCGTTGCGCTCCGCCAGGGCCACGAGATGATCATCGGGACGCTTCAGGCGGTTCAACAGGGTCGTGTCTTCCTGCTGCCAGGTGCAAAAACACATCACACCTTTGATTTCTCTGGGACTGTTCTTGTCCACGGATCCCGGAATCCGCAGGTAGAGACTCAATTCAGGAATCTCTTCGACTCGCGTCTCCAGCGTAAACTGCTCAATGGTTGGCACCGGCACCTGGGGTCGCTCCCGGCTCAACAATTGCCAGGTTCCAGCCACGATCTGATTGGGAAACCAGACATAATCGGCCGGGTCCACTCCTTGCTGGCTCTGCGACAAGGTCAGCGGCTGACTATCCCGATAGCGCCACCAGAACCCATTGCCTCGCCCTAACTTGGCCACCCCTTCCAGAAAGAGCTGCGTGAACTCATCGACATACTCTTGATCCAGATTGCCACGACCATTCGCCAGCAGACAGACCCGGTTCGCCTGGTGAACCTTGCGCAAATCCTGGAGATAAAAAAGACTGGGAAAATGCAATTCCGGCTTCGGGGCGACGATCAATCCGGGGGGCATTCGTGTGCCCTGGGGCATGGTCACGAACTCCGGGGTTCCCTCAGCCGCCCAGGCTGCAAAACGCTCCGGACGCTTGATCATGATATGCTGCATCCAGTAGGCCGGGCGCCCCTCACCGATCCAGACGATCGGCAAGTCCTTCAAGGCCTTGAAAGGCCCCTCATCAATAAATTGAAAGAGCCGACCGTCCAGGTAGTCGACTGCCTTATTGTATGTCTTAATGCGCTCTCCTTTGCGGATATTAAATACGAGCACGGCCCAGCCCTGCTCCCTCGCGAAGTCGATCCACTCGGCGCTTTGAAAAATGCTTTGCGGGCGCTTGTCATCGATTGCAAAGAGAAGAATCCCCTTGCGCTCCTTGCCCAACTTGTTGTGATGAAATTCGATCCGATCAAAGGCCTGGGGCGGACGATTCACATACTTCGAGAACATCTTCACCACCATGGGCGGCTCCACCGTACGCTGTACGCACAGGCTGTCCCAGGCGCCATGCAGTTCACCATCCGGAAACCAGAGGTAGTTAGCCAGTTCGTAGGCCTGCCCCTTCTCCAACACCTCTGCCGTCAGCATAGCGCCGGTATCCGCGTGCACCCAGCGCTCAGCCTCAGGCTCGGGGCGCATCGCTGCTTTGAGAAATTGAAGCGCCAGCTCGTCCTCCACCTCCGGATTCAGTTTTAAATTCCCCTGGCTGGCAAAGAAAGCGAGACGACGCGTCAGGTCCTGCTGACGCAGCCCCACGACAAACTCCCGCATCCCCCGGCTCGTCCCCTGAGTTCCGATCAGGAACCCGGGTGCCATTTCAGCGCTCGGACTCTCCTCCGCCTGCCCACGCTGATTCATTTTTAACTTGGGAAACCGACGCCCTCCTTTCACGGCCCAGGCTCGAACCTGACTGCGGCCTTCCACCCATTCCGGCATCAGCCAATCGGCGCCCTCGCCCTGCGCATAGGCGATCATGGGCAGACGCGGCAGCTCTTCGCCTTCGGCCAACGCCGAGGTCTGCGCTTCGGCCACCCACCGCGAAATTTGACGCTGCAACCACGAGCCTGCTTCGCGACGCTTCGCCGGTGGAAGGCCGGACTGCGATTGCACCCCAACCACCGCCAGCGACCAGTTCCACTGCTCACACTTCCAACGCCACGCTTCGAGCAACGCTTCGTCTTCCGCCGTATCAATCGGCGCGACGATCAGGGCGACCGCCCGGGCGGCTTCTCCCCTGTCAAAATACCGGGCGGTCGTCGCTTCAAAGTAGGCACTCTCACCGAGGGACACAGCGTCACCCGGCGCTCCCGCCGCGACATCCGGCTCTTCCTGAGCCTGAATCACTCCCAAAGAAACTCCCATCAGCGCTCCCAGGGCCCAGAGACTTAGCCGAGCGCCCCGTCCAGACGCCCCGCGGCGACCGCCCAGAAGACCGCCCTTCACTCCCATGCATCGTCCTGTCATGATTCTAGCAAGGTAAGAATTACGCTTCCCGGGGCTCTTCCCCAGCGGGTTCATTCGCCTCGACCGCTTCGGGCGCCGGGTCGGCATCCGCCTCAGACGGCGGCGCTTCACCTTCAGGAGCAGGCGCCACTCCGTTCATGCGATCCTGTTGGCGCTGCCATTGCGCGGCCTCATTCTCACTCAGTTCCGGATAGGGATGTTCCACCAGGCTCCAGGCTTCGGCCAACTGCCAATTCGGCAACTTCACCAACCAGGGCACTGGCACCCCCTTCCGCTCTTCCTGAATCACTCGAACGCCCCGGCGCCAATCAAACGTGCAACTCGACCGATGAACGGCCTCCACAAACCACTCTCCGTCATTGGTCGGCTTGGGGCGTTGCGGAGCGTAGTCGTTCCAGAGGAAATTCTCCGGCACTTCGGGACGAATCATGATCATTTTCCCGGGGTTCTCCGGATCTTCCTGTTGCACCGTTCGATATTTCTCAGGCACCGGTGGCTTGTCCCAATCTTTAGCCCAGTTCTCCGGCACACCACGGCCATTGTTCAGCGAAAGGACGTAGTCAAAAAATTCCGCTGCCAGAGCCCGATTGACCCATCGAGATCCCGCGCCAGCGCCGGGATAGCGCTTGTAGATCACCGGCCACTTCTCAGTACGAGCCAATTTAGAAAATTCAAAAGCCTCCTTCTTGCCGGCCCCGCCCCAGCCCGAGGTGACTAACCAGGGAACGGTCGGCGTTTTCACCAACTGCTCATAGCCCGTCGCGGAATGCAATTGCACGGCGGTCCAGGGATAAGCCTGCGCCATCATCAATCCATATCGAGCTGCAGAACCATCGCAGGCCAGGATCCAGCGGTTGGGAGACCAGCCTCGCTCGCGGCACACCTTCTTGATCGCGTCGATCATCGCATCTCCAATCGGGATAAACGCCTCATCGCCATCCGCAACGAGCTTGGCCAGGGCCTTATCCGAACCGGCCGCATCGGTCGCGTCCTGGTGAAATCCATGAGGCCACACCGCAAGACTGTTCCAAGCTACCACTGGCAAACCTCGCTGGGCCGCAA
>JABSSQ010000441.1 GCA_013213905.1 Verrucomicrobiales bacterium
CAGCATGAGACCGTTGTAAAACACCACATCGGCCGACTGCATCGTTTTAACGTCGGTGCTGGTTGGTTTGTAGAGGTGGGGATCAACTCCTTCACCGATGATTCCGGAAACTTCTGCGTTGTCTCCGGCAACTACGGAAACAATGTCAGCGATCATGCCAACAGTGGCAGAGATTTGGTAGGGGCCGTCCGGAGCGGAGGAGGCGGATTCCTGCTTTCCGCACGAGGCGAGGAAACATGCTGCGGCGGCGAGAAGGAGGGCGATTTGTTTGAAACGGTACATGATTGGGCTCTCAAGTTGTTGTGATTGATTAATTATCGAACAATATCTTGATCAGTCAAGATAAAATGTTTGATTGGAATGAAAATTGAGTTAGGTTGGCTCCTAATGGCAACCAGCACCGTCGAAAACTACCTAAAAGCCGTCCTCAGGCAGGAAGAGGCGACCGGGTCAACGACGGTAGGGGAGGTTGCAAAGGAGCTGGCGGTCACTCCGGGGACGGTAACGACGATGATGAAACACCTCGACGAGGAAAAACTTGTCGATTACCAGCCCAGAAAAAGCCTCAGCCTGACTCTTGAAGGACGTTCTGCCGCTCTGAAGGTCGTTCGTCGACATCGCTTGATCGAACTCTTCCTTGTTCAGATCATGGGATTGGATTGGTCAGAGGTGCATGAGGAGGCGGAAATCCTCGAGCATGTTATTTCCGACCGCCTGCTGGATCGCATTGATGTGATGCTGGGGGAGCCGACTCACGATCCGCATGGCGACCCTATTCCCGACCGGGATGGTAACCTGGCCCAGGTGGAAGCAACGCCGTTGGATGAAGCTGAGGGCGGAAACTATCGCATTGTCAGGGTGTCCGATGACGACTCCGATCTGCTCGGATGGCTTGATGAAAACGGGCTGACCATAGGGGAGGAGTTCGCTCTGGCTCACCCCAACCGGGCCGCGGGAGTTCTCGAAATTTCGCGGAGCACCGGCGCGAAGGTTCAGTTGGGGGTTCAGGCGGCCGGCCAGGTATTTGTTGAAGCTATCAGCGCATAGGCGGAAGCGGGGATTAATCCCGATTTCCCGGATCGAGTCTTCTGTTTTCCTGGGCGGAACGTATGGTTGAGTTCATTATTTTATGAGAGCCGTTCAGTTTCAGCCCGGAGTCGCCTTGGATCAGCCTGACGTCGCTCTTGACGTCGAACTCCCAAAACCCCAGCCAACTGGCCATGATGTCCTAGTCGAGATCGAAGCCGTGGGACTTAACCCGGTTGATACCAAGGTTCGTCCCGGCCCGGATGGAGAGCCGATGGTCCTCGGTTATGATGCTGCCGGTACCGTTGTTGAAGTGGGTGATCAGGTTGAATTTCTGAAGGTCGGTGATCCGGTTTTCTACGCCGGTAGCGTTACCAGGCCGGGAACCAATTCGCAGTATCACCTGGTCGACGAGCGAATCACTGCCGTTCGCCCCGGTTCGCTCGACGCGGCGGCCAGTGCGGCATTGCCTCTCACTTCGCTGACCGCTTGGGAATCGCTCTTTGAAAGACTTGGGATTGATCGTGAGGGTACTGATTCCGGCAAGTCTCTTCTCATTATCGGGGGTGCCGGAGGTGTTGGCTCGATTGGAATTCAGCTGGCTAAGCTGGCAGGCTTAACGGTGATTGCCACCGCATCCCGCGAAGAAAGCGAGAAATGGTGTCGGGACCTCGGGGCAGACTTTGTCATCAATCACCGCGAAGTTCTCGCTCCGCAGCTTCGGGAGATCGGGCATGAAACGGTCAACTTCATTGCGAATTACAACAACACCGATGCCTACTGGGAAGTCATGGGCGAAGTGGTGGCACCGCTGGGAGGGATTGTCTTGATTGTGGAACCGTCGGGACCTGTTGATTTTGGCGGCCCG
>JABSSQ010000442.1 GCA_013213905.1 Verrucomicrobiales bacterium
AAACCACTTCGACGGGATCCGGTGGGCCTTCCGGAAAGCTCCCGTCGGCGGCATACAGCGGTGCTTCGGTGCAGGCGCGAAATGCTCAAATTGCCCAGGAGCCTCCCGGTGACTATTACATCGGTCGTCGCTGGTGGGTCGATGGCACCCGCTTCTGGGGTTATCTCAGAAAACCGGGGCAGCCGTGGACGGATTCCAAGCTGGTCATCATGAATGAGAGATCCTCCCGCCAACCGGACCGTATCCCCGAAGAAGGTGTTGGCCGGGTTCATGGCTACGATCACAACTTCGAGTACCGCATCTGGGGAAGTTTCACCGGGCAGACTGTTTATGATCCGAACTCGAACTTCATGATTCCCGAGTTTCGAATCACCCGTTACGAACTGATTACGGAACGGCCGGGTTTCCTTTTTTATCCGGGTGAATCCTACAACCCCCGCAAACTTCCGCCGAAGCATCCGCCGCTCCAGTATTAAGCGCAGCGGCTCATCAGTGGATGAAACGGGGAAACGGCACGACCTCCGGGGGTGCCCAACCACTGAATTGTATCCTGCTGTGAGCGAGATTTCCGTCCTGGTAGTCGAAGACGAACCGACCATTGCGGAGACCATTGTCTACTCGCTTGAGGCTGAAGGTTACCGGGTCACCCACGCCGAGACGGGTGGCGCCGCGCTGGAGATCTTTGCGGAGGATCAGCCCGCGTTTGTGATCCTCGATGTGGGGCTGCCGGACATCACCGGCTTTGAAGTTTGTCGTGAGCTCAGGAAGAGTTCAGATGTGCCGATCCTCTTTCTGACCGCCCGCGACGGGGAGATTGATCGGGTCGTCGGGTTGGAGATCGGAGCGGATGACTACGTGGTGAAACCGTTCAGCCCGCGGGAACTGACGGCACGGGTGAATGCGATCCTGCGGCGTAGCAAACGCGGGATTGATTCCGGTTCGGGTGAGGACGGGGACGGCGAGATTTCCGAGGGCAGATTTATCCTCTACCTCGATCGCTACCAGGGAACCCTCGACGGAGTTGAGCTCGACCTGTCACGCTATGAGTTCGGCATGTTGAAAGTTTTCCTCGAGCATCCCGGGCGCGTCTATTCAAGGGATCAGTTGATGGAGTTGGTCTGGGACGAACCGGAGGCGGCTCTCGACCGGACCGTCGACGCCCACATCAAGACCCTGCGTAAGAAGCTCCACGCCGTTGACGCGAATTTCGATCCAATCAAGACCCACCGCGGGTTGGGTTACGCCCTGCAGCTGCCGGAGTCATGAGAATCACGCTTCTCATCGTAGCGGGGTTTGTCGTTTTCGCCGGAGGCGGATTTCTCTGGCTGATGAAAAGCATCAGCAGTGATGTGGAGCGCCAGTATTCGCAGGCGTCAGAAGAACCGCTGGTGGATTTTGCCCATCTCTTTGCGAGCTTGTTAGAGCAGGATGTGGAGGACGGAAAGATTGATGTCGCCAATTTTCGGGAAGGATTCAAGAATGCCTACCGCCGCGAGTTTCTTGCCAGGATCTACCAACTGGAGAAGCGGCAGATCTTCACCGGGATTTACGTCACGGACGGGGACGGGATTGTCATCTTCGATTCCGAGAACGGGCTCCGGGAAGGGGAGGACTATTCGGAATACAATGATGTCTATCTTGCCCGGCAGGGGAAATACGGGGTGAGGGCCACGCGGACTAATCCGGAAGATTCTGAATCCACGGTGTTTTATATCGCAGCGCCGGTTTATCACGATGAGGAGATGATCGGAACTCTGACCGTCTCGCGTCCTGAGACGGCGATGGTACCCTTCGCGCAGGAGTCACGTCGTTCCATCATCCGCTCGGGTTGGATTACTGCTGCGGTGGTGTTCGTTCTCGTGACGCTCTGGGCTTACGTCGTTCTTTATCCGATTCGCAATCTTACTCTCGATGCCCAGCGTATCGCCCAGGGAAAGCAGGACCGGGTCGAAGAACGGGGGGTGGCAGAATTGCACACGCTCAGTCTCGCGCTGGAGAACATGCGTCGCGAGCTGGAAGGAAAGCACTACGTCGAGAACTACGTGCAGGCACTGACCCACGAGTTAAAAAGCCCGCTCGCGGCCATTCGCGGTGCCGCGGAATTGATCGACGAATCGATGCCCGAAGAGAAGCGTCGCAAGTTCCTCGACAATATCCTCGTCGAAACGACGCGCAGTGAGGACATGGTGCGTCGCCTTGTTCAACTGGCGGCTGTGGAAGGGCAGCAGGAACTGGAAAAGAAGGAGGTGGTGGATCTCGGTTCGCTGGTAAGCGCGGAAATCTCCGGTCTCGCTTCGGTCATCGAAAACCGCTCCCTCGAGATTCGCGAGCAGGGCCTGTCAGACGGTCAGGTCATCCACGGAGATCCTCTCATGCTTCGCATCGCGGTTCGGAATGTGCTGGGTAACGCGTTTGATTTTTCCCCGGAAGGTGGCGCCGTTGAGATTTCGCTGACATCCGGCGATCACATTGAACTTTGCGTGCGAGATCATGGAGCGGGCCTGCCGGATTATGCCGTGGATCGTGTCTTTGACCGCTTCTATTCCCTCAAGAACGAAGCGACGGGCCGCAAGGGTTCCGGAATCGGATTAAGTTTCGTGAAGGCCACCATGGAGTTGCACGGTGGCGGGGCTTCTCTTCGCAACGGAGAAGACGGAGGCGCCGTCGCAACCCTGGCCTTTCTCTCATAAAAGAAGCAGGCAGGTCGAACGAGCCGACCTGCCTGCTGCAAAGATTGGAGATGTTCCGGTTTATCAGGCGTTGTAGGCCGAGATCGAAGCAATCTTGTAAGCCTGGGTAGTGCCTTCCGCCGAGGTGAACTCGACTTGATCGCCAACGGCTTTGTCG
>JABSSQ010000443.1 GCA_013213905.1 Verrucomicrobiales bacterium
CGTCAGTGCCGGCGTGTCACCGTGCGTCGTGACAAGCAGGTCAAAGTCCTTGGCATACTCCATGCACCGGCGCAGGAGGTCGGGACAAGGCACCTCGTGGTCGGCATCGGTCAACATGGCCACTCCGCGGGATGCCATCCCTGAAAACCCGGCTAACTCTTTGCCTTCCCGCTTCTTCGTGAGGCAACCGGAAGTATGCATTGGGATCGGGCTCACTTCGGAGACCAGATCCTGGAGGCTCTTAACGAGATTACCGCTGTCGACCGGAGGCGCGGTGTCCGGCATCAAAACCAACCCGGTCACCCCTCCGTGGATCGCTGCTTCGGCACAACTGGACAGCGTTTCCTTGTGCTCAAATCCCGGCTCACGGGCGTGCACGTTGAGATCAAACATCCCCGGCACGATGACGCAACCGTCACAGTCGACCGTGGTGGAGCCTTCAACCGCTTCGATCGTCTCGGCGATCTGGTGAATGACACCTTCATCATCCACGAGGATGTCCGCCTTCTGCAACTCAGGCGTTTCTTCGCTCGCTAGGGTTCCGTTTTTGAAAAGACGCATACCGGTCAGTCCTTGTCGGTTTCGGGTTTGAGCCAGTGAAGCACCGCCATTCGCACTGCGATGCCATTCTCGACCTGGGTGCTGATGAGACTCTTCTCATAGCCCATCGCTTCGTCTGTGATTTCCACGCCGCGGTTCACCGGACCGGGGTGCATCAGGTAAGCACCCAACTGTCGCATTCGGGCGACTCGCTCGCTGTGCATGCCATACATCTTGTGGTATTCGGCGATGCTCGGGAAAAACTGTCCCTCCTGGCGCTCCAACTGAACACGCAGCAAGTAGACCGCATCCGGTCCCCAGTCGAAGACATCCTCCCACGAGTGAAAGCGCTTCATGAAGTCATGCCTTCCCTCCGGAACCAAAGACCCAGGCCCCAACACTCCCACTTCTATCCCCAACTTGTTGAAGAGCATACTGGTAGAGCGGGCCACCCGTGAGTGAAGGATGTCTCCCACGATGACCACTTTCCTTCCCTGGTAGTCTGGGTAGACTTCCCGAAAGGTCATCGAGTCGAGCAGCGCCTGGGTCGGATGAGCATGATATCCGTCACCGGCATTAAGAACCGAAGCATTCGTGTGCTTGGCCACAATTCCGGGGACACCCGCTGCCTGGTGGCGGATCACAATGTAGTCCGATCGCATCGCCTGCAGGGTCTCGATGGTATCGAGCAGTGACTCGCCCTTGACGACCGAAGAACTTGAGACGGTAAAGTTAGTCACATCTGCCGACATCCGGCTGGCGGCGACCTCGAAAGAGGAGCTGGTCCGGGTCGAAGGCTCGTAGAAGAGGTTCAGTACTGTTTTGCCTCGCAGGGTAGGCACTTTCTTCACGGATCGTTGGAAAAGCTGTTTGAACGGAGCCGCGTTCTCGAAAATGTATTCAATCTCCTCCAGTGAGAGGCTTTCAATATCGAGAAGGTCTTTCCGCGGCTTTAACTCACTCATTTCTCAGTCACAAGGAAAACGCCCTCTTTCTCGTCGTCTTCCTGGAATCGAACTTTCACGTATTGTTTTAAATCGGTTTCGATCGTTCGACCAACGTAATCGGGCTGAACCGGAATTTCGCGATGCCCGCGGTCCACCAGGACCGCCAACTCAATCTTGGACGGGCGCCCATAATCGGCCAGGGCATCAAGCGCGGCGCGAACCGTGCGACCGGTATAAATGACTTCATCAAAGAGGATCACCCGGGTGCCCTCGAGCTCAAAGGGAACATCCGAACTGTTCAGTGTCGGCAGGTCGCGCCCACGATTGTCGAAGTCGTCGCGATAGAGCGAAATATCGAGAGTGCCGACCGGATAGTCCTTGCCGCGTTCCGCCAGGGCGGCGGCGACGCGCCGGGCCAGGGTCACGCCGCGAGTGTAGACGCCGACAAAGGCCAGTTCCTGATCTCCACAGCGGGATTCAATTTCGCCGGCTAAAACGGCGATGGTTTCCTCAATCCCCTCAGGAGTGAGGATCTCTTCGGTGGTGATGTCAGCTGTATCACTCAAGTAGTGTTGCCGAAGAAACGGGGAAGTTTTGACGTGAGGTCAGGCACCGGTTCATCCGGCACCCCTCTACCTCTAGTCACAAATCGCGGAAGCGCTATCAAAAATTTCGTGTTCCGATGTCAGTCCGACGCTGCATGCCGTCGAAAGCAACCTTTTCGCTCTCACGGTAGACATTGGTCACAGCCTCTTCCCGGGTCGATCCGCTGGCGACAACCACGAGAACACGGCCACCGGCAGTCTCAAACTGACCAGCTTCATTGAGCTTGGTTCCAGCGTGGAAAACTCGGGCATCGGAAACCTGATCCAGTCCTGAAATCACATCACCGCTGCGGGAACTGGCCGGGTAACCGGCTGAGGCCGACACGAGGCAGATGCTCCAACCGTCTTTGAAGCTGACCAGGTCGGAATCAAGGTTTCCCTTGGCGCCTTCAAACACATGAGCCGCGAAGTCACCTTCGACCATCGGCAGAACCGCCTCGGCTTCAGGATCGCCGAAGCGACAGTTGTATTCGATGACCTTCGGTCCGTTCTCCGTCAGCATGAGCCCGAAGTAGAGGAACCCGCGATACGGCAAGCCCTCATTCTGAAGCCCTTCCACGGTCGGACGCACGATGGTCTCGTCGATCACGGAGCGAAGATCACCTTCGAACATATCGAGCGAGCTCACAGCCCCCATGCCTCCTGTGTTGGGCCCTTCGTCAGCATCGTAGATGCGCTTGTAGTCACGAGCCGGAGCAAGAATCTGGTAGTCGCCATCGACGACGGAAGCAAAAATTGAAATCTCCGGACCCTCGAGATACTCCTCGACCAGGAGGCGGCCGGGGCCAAATTTCCGCTGCACCAGGACTTCGTCGAGAAACTCCTCTGCGTCGCCTTCGGTCATGCAAACGGCGACGCCCTTGCCTGCTGCAAGGCCGTCAAACTTCAGAACGGTGGGGTATTTCCCATCGATAGCGGCGCGCGCTTCGTCGATAGTTTCAACCGGCGAATACCCGCCGGTTGGGATAGACTGGCGGACCATGAATTCCTTGGCGAACTCCTTGCTCGCTTCGAGTTGGGCGGCTTCTTTCGGAGGTCCCCAGCAGGGAATCCCGGCCACGGCGCAAGCATTGGCGAGGCCTTCATCCTTCACGAGGTAGCTCTCCTCACCGGCGACGCACAAATCGATGTTCAGTTCCTGCATCGCAGAAATCAGGGAGGCAACGCCATCCGCCTCAACCGGCTTCGCCAGCTCAAAAATGGCATCAGAGCCAGGAAAGGAATAGATCTCCGTCTCAGTGGGAGATTCGTGAAGTGCCGTAATGATCGCATGCTCGCGACCGCCTTTTCCAACAACGAGGACTTTCATAAACAAGGGATAAACCGGAAATCAATGGCCGGTCCACTGAGTAGGCACAGCGACCGGGACGACCATCGTAAGCACGTTTGAACAAATTTCCAGCCAAGGGAGAAAAAAGATCCCTCAAAGCGCAGATCCCCCGTTCTGCGGGGATGTTGGAAGCCGATCAGGCTCAGGCTGACTTTGCCCGGGAGCGCTTCTGGCGACGACGTTCGCGAAGTTCTCTTTCCAATTTCTTCACCAGCGCCACTCGGTCGGAGGGAACACTGAAAGTGCCTTTGAGACGGGAATCAAAATTGGAAATCGTCATGCCCTAGCATGCAGGCATTTTGAATCGCTGCTCGCGTCTCCTTGCCAGGTCTACCGACGTCTTGCGATATCGCAATCAGACACCAGACCGGAGCAAGCGCTCGGGAGCAGCCCCCGCCATTCCCAACTAAGTATGACCCGACGTATGAAGCACCCTCTCGATCATGAAATCTCACACCGTCTGGGCGGAAATTTTCAATCTCTCCTCGAGTCAATCTCAAATCTCGGAGGCTTCTACTTCCAGGCGCGCAACCGCAGCGGGGGCCTTGGAAAGATGGTTCACCAGTTTTCGCCCATCATGGAAAAGGATTCAGACAAAGCCTTTGATCCTGACAACCGCATCGAAATTGCCATCGATTCCATTGTTGCAGCACACTCCGGCCTCGCCGGTTGCCAGCCGGCAGGAGCCCCGGCAATTGATCTCGAATTCCGGGAATATCCGGCAGGCGTCAGTTTTCACGAATTCCCTGGTATCAGTGAAATCGGGGCGATCCAAAAACTGACAGATAGCTTTCACTCAAAAAGCATCCCTTCCAGGCAGGTGGTGGAATGGCGTGAGGAATTTTCACCCTGCCGCGATATGTGTCCCTGCTGCGAAAAGCGCGCCGAAGGTCGAGTTGAGCAAACCCGTTCCCATCCCCTCTTTACCATTCTCGAGGAAGCCCGGACCCATCAAACCCACCTCGAGTTTCGCCTCCTCAGTGATCACGTGGATTTAGCAACCAGGCTGACCGTGGAGACTCTCGCCACCGGTGACGGCTTTATCATCCTGACAGGTGCTTACGCGAATTGCGCCGCCCACATCGACATGCGTTTTGTCCATGCCATGGCAATTGATGTCGAAGAACTCGACGGCAGCCCTTATTCCACCCTCCGTATCTTCGACATGTTTGGAAACCTCAATTTCCAAATCATGAGTGAAGACCCGGCCGACGCAACAATATGGCACCAGATTTGCGAGGCTTCCCGCAAGATGCGATAGCCGCACCCCCGGCGAATGAATCTATCAAAAAGGTGATTAAGCCGCCTCGTATTTGGAAGGCAGGCACCCTTTCACTTGTTGGAAAGCCTTGCTGAAGTGACTCAGACTCTGGTAACCCACCTCAACGGCTGCTTCACTAACATTGCACTGACCACTGACTATCAATTCAGCAGCAGTCTCGATGCGAAGCTTGCGAACGTACTGGCTGATTGTCATTCCCATAGTTGAGGAGAACGTTCGACTGAGATAGAAAGGACTGCATCCTACTTCGGCGGCAAGTCTCTGGAGATCAAAGGGCTCATCAACATGCTGCTTGAGGATTGCTTTGGCTTTTGCCACACGCGCTATCGAAAGCCTCTTCTGACGCGAACAGAAAAACTCGTCTTCACCCTCCGCAGCCGGAAAGCAAGTAATCGCGATCAGTTCCTTTACCTGGCTTTCGTACCAAAAAGACCTGGCAGCACCGGAGACAATTGGACTGGTGAATGCAGGGATAACTCGCTCCATCACCACGCGCCCGAGCGGTTTCTCGATGACTTCGGAATCAGAACCTTCGAAAACAATGTCCCTCATGCGCTTATCGAGGCCCGGACGGAAGGGTTTCATCATACCAGCGAGAAGCTCACGCCTCATCCCGACAATAAGTAGCTCGGTATGATTTTCAGTAAGCATCGTCGTCGTGTCTCCAGGGGAGTTCAGAATTGCCATCTGACCGGCTTCGATTCGGGCGAGAGCCCCTGTTTCCGGACCGATAATCACCGCACCAGATTGAACCATGACAAAGACTGTCTGGCCGGGCAGTAACCTAAGGGATTCACTCCCCTCACCACCTGGAACAGCGCCCCAGGCCCAGATTTGAGATTCTTTGGCATCGCCAAACACAGGTTTTCCGGAGGACTTCATGATCATGATTTATTATTGATACTGAGATTTAGTCTCAATACCAGTGAAAAATTCTTCTTTTTTACGCTTTTCTCAAATAAGCACCCTACAGCAGGACGTCGTATGGGCGCTCGCCCGTCTTATCCATGAATCCGACGAAGGCCTGATTCACCACCTTGTAGCCACCTGGAGTCGGGTAATTGCCCGTGAAATACCAATCCCCGTTGTGGACCGGGATGGCTTCGTGCATCGCCGATACTTTTTGGTAGATTACTTCAACTTCCCCTTTCCAGCCGATCCCTTCCGGCGTCACCATCCGGCTGATTTCAGCGGAAAGATCTTCGTCGGTGAACGGTTCGTAAACCATTTTCACCGGGTTGGTCATCTCGCCAACGGGCTTCTTCAATTCTTCACGACATCGATAGTAGACATCGGTCAGGAGATTGTGCCGCCCGGAACGTTCCAACAGATTCACAGCCGCCTGGAAGACGATAAATTTCCCGAGGTGCGACATATCGATGCCATAGCAATCCGGGTAACGAATCTGAGGTGCAGTAGATGCCACCACGATCTTCTTCGGATTGAGCCGGGAGAGAATCTTAATGATAGAGTCCTTCAGGGTCGTCCCCCTCACGATCGAGTCGTCGATCACCACGAGAGTCTCATCCGGCCCCATCTGGTCGTAGGTCACGTCGTAGACGTGAGAAACCATCTGGTCACGCCCTTTCTCCTGGGCAATGAAGGTCCGCAGCTTGATGTCCTTGTGAGCAATCTTTTCGCCGCGAGGCCAGCTTTGAAGAATCAACTTGTCGATCCCCTCTTCGCTGAGGGTTCCTCCCTGAAGTTCCTCGATCAGCTTCTGACGCACTTGTTCACGGCGGAACTTCCGAAGACCGTCCATCATGCCATGGTAAGCAATCTCGGCAGTGTTCGGAATGAAACTGAAGATGGTCTTGTCGAAGTCGTCCTCGATGCGATCAAATATCTGGGGAACGAGATTGGCTCCGAGCTTCATCCGCTCTTTGTAGATCTCAGGATCGTTACCTCGAGAGAAGTAAATTCGCTCAAAGGAACAGGGGCGCTTCTCTTTTACCTCGGTATAAGGCTGAATACTCAATTCGCCGCCTTGATTCACCACTCCCACATTGCCACGAGGCAGCTCTCTTATGGCGTCGGAGTCTGCATTGAAAACGGTCATTAAAGGCACTCGCTCACTGGCAAAGGCAATGACCTCGTCGTCCTCGTAGTAATGGCACGGCCGAATCCCGTTGGGGTCTCGCAGCACAAAGCCCACACCGTTTCCGGTCGCCCCTGCGATGGCAAATCCACCATCCCACTGATCGGCGCATTTGTTAAGAATACGGACAATATCGATTTCGTCGGAAATGATCTCGGGGATGCCTCTTCCTTCGGTTCCCTTATCACGCTCTCGGCGATAAATCGCATCGTGAGCTTCATCGAGATGGTAACCGATTTCCTCCAGCACCGTCTGCGTATCAGTGTCAAAAACGGGATGCTGCCCGCGATCAATCAGGTGGTGATTGAGGTCGCGTGCATTGGTCATGTTGAAATTACCCAGCACCATCAAGGTTTTGGTCGGGTAATTCGTGCGACGCACGTAAGGATGACATCCACCCGTGCCGAATTTGCCGGACGTGCCGTAGCGAAGATGGCCTAACAAAATCTCCCCACCGAAATCGAAATTATTCTTAAACGAAACTGGATCTTCCGGGTCAAGGAACCCTTTACGCTTCCGCTTGCTCAAGGTCTTGAGCTGATCTTCCATCAACTTGATGAGAGAATCCCGCTGGGCATTCCGTTCCCTGAAGAGGTAAGGCTGCCCCAGAGGCATATCGAGCTTCACGCAACCGACCCCGACGCCGTCCTGGCCGCGGTTGTGCTGTTTCTCCATGAGGAGATAGAGACGTTGGAAGCCCCACAGGCAGGTGCCGTATTTGTCCTTGTACCAGGCGAGGTCTTTCTTCAGCCTGACAAAGGCCAGACCGCACTCATGATGAATCGGGTCGCTCATGCAGGAGGAAGATCAGAGTCAGTGGGAGATCTCAACTTTCACAGTTCCGCTGGCGTCGACTTCGCCAATGATGCGGGCGCCGTCCTGAATAGAGGCAGCCGCTTCGGCCTGGTCTGAGGGAACAATCACGATCCAGCCCCAGCCCATGTTGAAGGTCTTCACCGCTTCGGCGTCTTCCACGAAGGAGAGCACCTTGCCGACAGCGCCAAGCTCCCAGCGCGGAATGGTGATATCGGCCCCCTTCTCCCCGAGCAGGCGCTCGAGGTTCTCAGGCAGTCCGCCTCCGGTGTTGTGAGCCATCGCGCGAACGTCGAGTTGCTTTTCGCGAAGGCCGGCAACGACGTCGTGATAGAGTCGGGTCGGAGCGAGGAACTCCTCCCATTCTTCGTCGTCGATCAGGCCGGGGTTGGCGGCGAGAATCTTGCGAATCAGGCTCCAGCCGTTCGCATGAAAACCATCGGAAGGATAGCCGATCAATTTGTCACCCACCTCGATGCGGGAAGGATCGATCAGGTCGGGCTTTTCAGCAGCACCGACACAGAAACCACTCAGCTCGATCATGCCGTCCGGAACGATGCCCGGCATTTCTGCGGTTTCGCCTCCGGCAAGAATACAGTCACAGTCGGCGAGGTATTCCGCCATCCCTGCGATGAGACGCTTGATCTTGGTCTTGTCGATCCGGCCAACGCCAACGTAGTCGAGGAAGAGCAAGGCATCCCCACCTGTGGTGAGAATGTCGTTCACACTCATGGCGACGAGGTCCTTGCCGGCGATCTCGAGCTGGTCGTGCTCGAGCAGCAATTCCAGTTTCGTTCCAACGCCGTCGCAGCCTGTCACGATGACCGGCTCCTTGTAATCGCTGAGGTCGTAGCTCGCGGCGAACAGCCCGAAGGACTGCATCAGCGAACGCTTCGCCTCAGTTTGACGTCTCAGTTCTCCGATATCGCCGACCAGGGCGGCCGCTTCTTCGATATCAACTCCGGCTCCCTTGTAGGTGAATTCGCCGCTCATTCAGTTCGATGATGTAACAGATTCGTAAAGTGAGCGAAAGAGATAATAGCCACTCCCCCACTTTTCTTCAGACTCGCCCGAAGGGGATCCAGCCGGATTCTCCCAGTCAGGATCATAGTGATCTTCACGATGAAGAAATCTTTCGGGGTGAGGCATCATACCGAACACTCGCCCTGTTTCGTCCTGTAACCCCGCGATTTGTTCAAAACTTCCGTTCACGTCCTCATTGTAGGTCATTGCGGCGGCACCGTTTTCACGGTATTTTTTGGCGTCTTCCGCCGTCATGGTGACGAGGCGCCCTTCGGCATGGGCCATCGGGAATTCGAATTCATCCGGCAGCAAAGTCAGGAACGGGCTGTCCGCCTGCTTCTTCATTTTGACCCACTGGCACTGGAAACGACCGCTGGTATTTTCGACCAGGCTCCCCTCCGGAAGCAGGCCGAGCTGGGTCAGGATCTGGAAGCCGTTGCAGATCCCGAGCAGGTATCCGCCATTATCCCGAAACTCTTTGAGAGCTCCGTCGATCTTCTGCTCCGTCACGAGACGGGCAAGACGGCCGGACATGACATAGTCACCGTAGCTGAAGCCACCTGACAACATCACCAACTTGACGCCGTCGAGCGTCTCAGTCGTCAGTGAGGAAATCGGGACGATCTCCGTCCTGAAACCAACCACCTCAAGCGCGCGAGCTGTTTCTTCGTCGCAATTGGTGCCGGGAAATTTTAGTAGTACTGCGCGAGGCCGTTCTTCCATAGCGATTTGAGTTCGTCGAGCGGTTCGTCGATCAGGACGTCATCGCCCCGGGTTACTTTCAGATTGGAGTGCTCACCGGCAGCACGGCCGAGCGGAGCAAAAGGTTGTCCTTCGAAAATCGCCGCCACCTTCTCAAGGTTTTCCGGAGCGATTTCGACGACGAGACGTGAGGGAGACTCGCCGAAGAGCATCGCGGCGACTGAAACATCTTCACCGGTCGGCAGCGAGCTGAGATCGATCTCGAGTCCGGCCTTTCCAGAGAACGCTGCCTCCGCCAAGGTTACGGCGAGACCGCCTTCACTGACGTCGTGCGCCGAGAGGATCAGTCCCTGCTTCACGCACTCGTAATACTTGCGATAAAGGTCCATCGCCGCCTCCATGTCCGTGCCCGGAACGGTCGCATTGGTCAGGCCTTTCTGGCGGGCGTAAACCGAACCACCCAACTCGGATTCAGTCGAACCGATCACAGCGATGAGGCTGTCGCGGCGGCGCAGTGAGCTGCCCGTGACGTGAGACGCATCTTCAACAATGCCCATGCCACTGATGAGAATAGTCACGGGGATGGAAACCGGACCTTCTTCGGTCTCGAAGTAGTTGTAGAAAGAGTCCTTACCGGAAACAAACGGAGCGCCGTAGGATTCAGCCGCAGCAGCAATGCCCTTCACCGTTTCGACGAGTGCGCCAAGTTCTTCTTCGGCATCGGGATTACCCATGCAGAAGTTATCGAGAATGGCGAGACGATCCGGGTCGGCACCGGAAGCCACCATCTGGCGGATGCACTCATCGACACAGGCAGTCCCCATCGCGTAAGGATCCGTCTTACCCCACTCAGGCAGGATGGAAACACTCATCGACATGAGGCGTTCGCTTCCGTTGATTCGCATCACGGAAGCATCCTGGGGAGCGTCACCACTAGCGCCGGCGAGCGGTTTCAAAATCGTGTTGCCCTGCACCTCGTGATCGTATTCACGGATGATCGGTTCGCGGGAAACGATCGCAAAATCGGAGAGCAGTGACTTGAGGTCTTCGCCACCGTTGTCCACCGCAGGAGCATCGACTGATTCAGTCGTCAGCTCCCAATTGGCGTTGAGGTGACGGGTCGGAGCGGTATGCAGCTTGGAGCAATCCAGCTGGCAAACCGTTTCACCGTGATGGGTCACTTTCAGAATGCCGGAACCGTCCGCATCGCCGAGAATGATGAGCTCAGTTTCGTAGAGGTCGGCGAGCTTCTGAAGTTCCTCGAGAGACTCCTCCTTCACCGCGAGCACCATGCGTTCCTGGCTCTCACTGATAAAGATTTCCCAGCTCACCATGCCGGGCTCTTTCAGGGTCACGTTGTCGAGATTGATAGTGCCGCCGCACTCTTCGAGCATCTCACCCGCCGCACTGGAATAACCACCCGCGCCACAATCCGTGATGAACTCGATCAGGTCTGCATCACGTGCCGCGAGAACAAAGTCAGCCGCCTTCTTTTCTTCGATCGGGTTACCGATCTGAACAGCCTGCTGGTCAGACTCGTGACTCTCGGTATCGAGCGCCGCAGAAGAGAATGTCGCCCCGTGGAGACCGTCGCGCCCGGTGCGACCACCAACCGCGATTACCTTCATACCGGCACCGACCTCTTTGTCGATGTACCTGATCGGAATTGAACCTGCCGTTCCGCAATAGACCAGCGGGTTGTAGATGTAGGAATTGTCGAACTGGATCGCACCGCTCACAGTGGGGATGCCCATGCGGTTGCCGTAGTCACGAACCCCGCGCACCACGCCGCGCATGATGCCGAGCGGGTGAAGCACATCCTCCGCCTTGATGTTGTCCATCGTCGTGTCCGGCGCACCAAAACAGAAGACGTCCAGAGAAGCAATCGGCTTGGCGCCCTTACCGGCACCAAGAATGTCGCGAACCACGCCGCCGATACCGGTATTGGCGCCGGCATAGGGCTCGATCGCACTGGGGTGATTGTGCGTTTCCGCCTTGAGACAGATGGCGAGATTGTCGTCCAGCTTGATGAATCCGGCGTTGTCGTGAAACGCGGAAAGCACGAAGCCCGGCTTGCTGTCGAAAATGCGCTGGGAAACGTCGTAGATGTAAGTCTTGAAAAGAGACTTCACCGTCTCCTTTTCGCCGTTGACTTCGTGATCGATGTCAGCTCCGAAAATACGGTGCTTGCAGTGTTCACTCCAGGTCTGGGCAATCACTTCGAGTTCCACGTCGGTGGGCTCACGGTCCCACTCCTTGTAAATCTCCTGCACCGCCAGCATATCCTCTTTGGAAAGGGACAGGTGCATGAACTGGCTCAGTTCGAGCAGCTTGTCGCCATCGAGATCGGAAATCTTAAGGACGCGGTAATGGTCAGCCGGCGCCTCTGCGATCTGGTCGAGAATGGATTCAGAATCAGACATGTTTCCTATTAGCCTTGGATAACGCTCCAGTTGTGGATCGCGTAGTTGCAGATATCACGGATGAATCGATCGCTCTCATCGCTGCCTCCGCCAAATACATAGATTCGCTGGCGGATGCTGAGCTCTTTCAGCTCGAATCCGGGATCTTCAATGCCCCGGTAGTAGGTCGTGATCGCTTCCTTCTCCAGGTCGAGCGCTCCGGGCTTCATGCCATATTCGAGCACAAAGGAGAAATCGCTCAGGGCCGGATCTTCGCCCTCGTGCAGCTCCTGGCTGATGGGATCACGGAGCGTTGTCTCGATAAAGCCCTCAAGCTTGGACTTGTCGCCTTCAAACTCAATCTCGTAGCGCCGCGTGCGCCGGAAGGTCAGGTCGCCTCCCAGCGGCTCGTAGAGCAGTTCGTCTGCATGGCCCGGCTCAATGTACCGGTCGCTGATTTCAAAGGTCTCCCGCATCGGTGAAATCTGGGTTGTCAGTGTCGAGTTCTCCTCTCCCTAGGCCGTATTCGTGTCGAGTCAACCGCAGTTAGTTAACTGATGCCGTTTATTTTCCGGAATCCGTCCAGGACGCCCTTGGCCCGGTAAAATTCAATCTCTGCGCGCCCCGTTTCCTGGAGGCGCACTTTCACCTCCTCCGCTCCCGCCTGACCCAGCATGTACTCGCGGATCGCGGTCATCTTTTTCTCCTGCAGATCGAGAAAAGCCGCCTCGACCTCCGGCGTCGCGGCGTAGTCACCGGCGTCCTGCCCCTGTTCGAGAAGCTCAGTGAACGCCACCCCTTCCTGCTGGCCACGCTCCTTGGCCGCCTTAACATCAGCAATCCAGTCGCTGTGCAGGAGGGTGAAGTAATCCCGCATCGCCTGCTTGTTGTAGTGGTTCACGTAGCGCTCCCCCTCAAAGTCGAGGAACATCGTGGCGCGGAAAGAGTCCGTGTCGATGGTGTCGACGAAAACGAGGTCATCTCCGTCCTTGGCGAATTCCCATTTGATGTCCCACATCAGCAGGCCAATCTCCTCAACCAGCTGGCGCACCGCCCAGGCTCCAAGAATCGCCAGCTTGCCACTGTCGACGAATTGCTGGCCCGACAGTCCGCTCATGACGAGCGCTTCCTGCTTGCTGACCATGCGGTCTTCGGGTTCGAACTTGGATGTGAAGTCACCGATGGGCTTCTCGAGGTATTGCCAGGCCTCCAACGGGCGGGTCGCCCCCAGCTCATGTTCGAAGGCCTGACGGGATTTCTCATCCATCGCCTGGTATTTCCGATAGACCGAGCTCGCGCTGGTGATGCCAAACCGCACGATATATTCCAGCGGAACCACGAAGCCGTCTTCGTGAGGAAACTGCGAATAGTCAAAAAGGTGCGCGCCAAGGAACTCGGAACGGGTTGGCTTCAGGATCTGGTACTTGCGCACCACGTTATAGGCACTTGGATTCGCCGGGACCTCGCCTCTCACCACTTCGCCTGAAACCGCATCGAGCATCCCCTCGTGGTGGGTCTTCATCCCCTTCTCGCAGGCCTCCTCCAAAATCCCGGTGAGCAGATCCTGCTTGTAATCAGCTTCGAGCTCCGCATCCACTTCGATCGCTGCCTTCACCTTCTGCCAGACCTTGGGATCGGACATTGTAGAGTAAAGAACGTGTCGGAACAGGCCGCGATTCACATCATTCCCCGAGATCTCGAACAACGCTCCCACATCAAAAACCGAGCCACGCGAAGTCGTCTGAGTCACCATGACAGCGTCATCTTCTGGCACGGCGAAAAGACGCTGCACCGACCCTTCATAAAAAGGCTCCGTCAGGTCGGAAGTGGGAATGATCATCTCTCATGGATCAAAGCGAGAGCGAAAGGATTGTCACGCGAAAACTTCGCTCGCATCGAAAATCTGAACCTTCTTGGATCAATCTCTATCCAAACCTGGCTACCAAGGCTCTAGTGAGAATGGAAATTTGTATCAGCCCCGGGTGGCCTTGATGATCTTGCCTTTGGCGATCGAAAAGTTCACCCGGTCAATGCGGTAATCTCCCGTGGCCATCAGCCCCTCCCCGTCGATCTCGATCACGCGGCTGGCCAACTTTCTCTTCTTAGCAAGAGCCTCTCCTTCCTCAATAGACAACCCGACAAAGTCTGAGTCCTTTGGCTCACCCTCCTCCTCTTCTGTCGCAGGTGCCTCGGCAGGAGCGACCGGGAAAAGCCGGTCCAGCATCTCGATATCCTCGAAGTCCTTCCTACTCTCGCCCTGCCTCACGACCACCACCCCGGCTGCCGGCAGCACGAAGAGTCGTTGTTTTCCGGCACCGGCGGCCATGTAGGCCCCTTTTAACCAGGGACGCCCCTCGAGGCGCTTGGCTTGGGCATCGAGCAACCAGAAAGTCAGACCGTAGCCCCCGTAGGTTTCCGATCCCTTCAAGCATTGCCGAAAGGCTTCCTCGTCGAAGAGGTATTCGTCACCATGCTTGCCTTCATTCCTGAACAGCTCTCCAAGCTTGCCCCATTCCCGTGCCGTCAGGTAGGCTCCCGAGGGCAACCTCGGCATACCGTTTTCGTCCCGCTTCCAGTCGGCGCGAACCATCTCGATCGGCCCAAAGACACGTCCATCCAGATAGGCGAGCGGATCGGCATACCCGAGGTCTTCCCGCGCTGCGAGCTTGCGGGTAATCACCTCCCCGAAGATCTGGAATGGCCGGGGCCCGTAGGCAAATTTCGCCCCCGGTTCAGCCTGCAGTTTTTCATTCGGATTGATCTGAATCGCAATCTCATAACTCGGCACTGTTCCAACATCTCCCGGATGCATCCCACTGGTCAGACTCAATAGCTGGCGAATCGTGATCAGCTTCAGTTCCTCGTAATCTTCCCATTCAGTGATGGTCTTGGACACCGGCTCATCGAGCTCAAGCAGTCCATCCTGAACCGCCATCGCTAAAAGCACCCCGGAGAAACTCTTCGTTCCGCTCGCCAAACGATTCGACTTTTCGGGAGTCCAGCCCTGATCATATTGCTCGAAAACGGTTTCCCCATTAACCATCACCAGGGTCGAAAACCCATTATGCCCCGCTGAGTATTCTGCGGCCGCCCGACAGGAGCTTTCATTAACCGGAGATCCTTCCGGAAAATCGTGGACCATGATCTGCGTCCCGGCTTCTTCCGGCGGCTCCTTCCTTTCAAAGAATGCGGCGACTTCCGCCCTCGTCAAAGAACCATCCCCATCAACATCAGCGGCAGCCAGCCACTCGGTCTTCCTGCCCTGTGCCTCCAGTTCGACTTTCGTGACCCGACCATCACCATTCTGGTCAATTCGCTTGAAAATTAATCCAAAGACGGCCGAACTGGGAGCCGTCTCCTGCGCTGTCAGGGAAAAGGCCCCCATCAGACCGACTGCCACTCCGACGACGTGACTTGTGAAACGCATAACGCTTCTAAACTGCCGAAGCAGCATCGGTTGCGTCAAGATTTGTCGAATCTGATTCGTCAGATTCCGCGTCTTCTTCTTGCCCGTCCGGAGCATGTTTGCCCATCAAGGCGGAAATCCAGCGAAGATCAGAGCTGTTATCGAGCATCACCTTAACCAGCATGGTCAACGGCACGGCAAGCAACATACCCACAGGGCCCCAGATGAAGCCCCAGAAAAGAACGGAGAGAATCACGATCACTGTAGAGATGCCAAAGCGCTCGCCCAGGAGCATCGGTTCGAGGAAATTACCAATTGCCACGTTGATGATCAAATAGCATGCCATCACGCCCAATGCTGGCCAGAATCCATGCAGGATTAAGCCCAGCACGACAGGCGGAATCCCAGCAAGAATGGACCCGATCGCAGGAACATAGTTAAAAAGAAATGCAACCAATCCCCAGAGCAACGGGAAGTCGATCTTAAAAATAACGCAAGTCAGCGTCGCCAGAATACCCGTGGCGGCGCTGGCAGCAGTCTTGATGCCAAGGTATTTCTGAATGTCCTGCGAAATCGAGCGAAAACGATTCAGGTCCGGACCACGAACCCTCAACACCTCGGTTACCTTCTGCGCGTAGCTTCCCGATTCTGCCAGAACAAAGATCATCACAATCAGCGCGAAAAACGTCTGTGAAGCGAGCGAAGTAAATCGATTTACGACATCAAATCCGCCAATCATCTCCACCACTCGATTCGAGTCCCAAAATCGATTGAACAACTCCCGAAATGTCATGGTCGGACGAATGGCTTCGAACACGCCATCCTCGACGTCCTGACTCTCCCCGGAAGGCTGACCGCTTTGATCTCCTTCGGTAGGCGATGTTTCCTCCCCCCCCTGAACGCCGGTGTTTCTCCAGAGATTCTCGAGACGGAGCAACTGATCATCCATCCTACCTGAAAACTCTTCAGCCTGGCGCCGCAATCTCTCCGTGTAGTCCTTGCTCTCCTCCCGGAAATCACCAAATGCTCCCGACGCCAGAAATACGATTCCTCCCAGAATCAGGAGGTCCACAAATACGGTCATCAAAACCGCCAGCGGCCGCGGCAACCCGTGGCGGTCGAGCCAATTGAGAATCGGCATGGAGAGGAGCGCTATGAAAAGCCCCATCATTACCGGGATAAAAAGGCTCGACGCCAGCTTCAGCCCGGTCACGATCAGCACAACACAAGCCATGGCTATGAGAACGCGAATCCCGCTCCCAGCTCCTTGTTTCCTACCTTTGACCGCTCCTGGCATAGCTCCGATCAACATCCCAAAACCCCCGCCGGAAACAAGAGATTTCTGCGATTCAGGCAGGGTACGAATTCACGTTTGCCGGGATTGCCACCTGAAATAACCTTCTCTCTGAAAGATCATTCCTCCGCTGGCAACTCAAATATCGTAGTCTTTAGTGTCCGTCTTTATCCCACCGCCCTCATGAAAGCTGTCAGATTCATCCTGCTCGCTATTATTCTCACCCTCGCCCCTGCAGTGTTTCTTTTTGTGAGGGCCCAGGGGATGACCTATTCCAACTGGCTCTTTGTTCCCGCAACCTTGGTCTGGCTGCTACTGCTCAGTTTCTGGTATCTCGGTTTCGGTGGAGGCTTATTCAAGAAGCGCGCCCGCCATTTCGGGATTGGCCTGGCCAGCTTCATCGTCGTCGCTTTTGCCTTGTCTAAGTTGCTCCGCTACGAGGGCTCCACTTCCGGCTCTTCGTTCCCAAAGTTTACGTGGGTCTGGCAGGATGGCCGGGAAACTCCCGAAGCTTTGGAAAGCTCTGCGGAGCCCGTTTCAGCCCCTGGCGTCCCTCGCGAAACCCTCGAAGCAGCGGCGGCCGATCTTACCCAGTTCTTCGGCCCTGACCGGAATGCCATGTGGCCCTCGGCCGCGTTTGCAACTGACTGGTCAGACGAAGCACCCATTGAAGTCTGGCGACGCCCTGTCGGAGCGGGCTGGTCGAGCTTCACCGTTGCCGGCAACCGAGCGATCACCCAGGAACAGATCGGCGACAATGAAACCGTCAGCTGCTTTGACCTCTTCACTGGTGAAACCCTCTGGCAATACAGCGATGATGGAGTGCGACTGCTGCTTGCCAAGGCGGATCAACCCATGGCTGAAATGGGAGGCGAAGGCCCCCGCTCCACCCCCACCTTACACGACGGTAAAGTCTATTCCCTTGGAGCCACCGGCATCCTCAACTGCCTCGACCTCGAAACCGGAGAAAAAATCTGGTCACGTGATATCCTTGAGGACATCAACGGCGTCAACCACGACTGGGGTGTCGCCAACGCACCTCTGATCCTGCCCGAGCAGGGCACGGTCGTTCTTCCCGGTTCCAAGGGACCGGGAGTGACCCTCATCGCCCTCGACCTCGAGACCGGGGAAACGAGGTGGACCTATGAGGGCAAGGGTGCCACCTACAGCTCAGCACGGGTCATAGAATTCTTCGGCACGCCTCAAATCGTATCCGTGAATTTGAAAGATGTGACCGGACATGATCCCGAGACCGGCCAGACTCTCTGGACCTACGACTGGCCCGGAAACTTCCCAAAAGTAGGACAACCCAACAAAGTCGGAGAGGACCGGCTCTTTCTCACCGCGAGCTACGGCATGGGGAGCCCGCTCCTGAAGCTCTCGAAGGACGGCGGCTCCTGGGCAGTCGAGAGGGTCTGGAACTCCACCCGACTCAAAACTAAGTTCAGCTCTGCCGCAATGATCGGCGGCTATGCCTACGGCCTCGATGAAGCCCGCCTCGCCTGCATCAATCTCGCCGACGGTCGCATCGTGTGGAAAGGGGAAAAATACGGCTTTGGGCAACACCTCCTCTTTGGCGACCATCTGATCATTCAGGCCGAGCAAGGAGAAGTGGTCATCGGGCAGCTCACTCCGGAAGGCTTCACTGAAACCGGACGAATTGATGATGCGCTCTCCAGCATGACGTGGAATGCACCTGCGGTGGCGGGCCGGCTGCTTCTCGTTAGAAACGACAAAGAGGCGGTGTGTTATCTCCTTCCTTCGTCATAGCCTTCTTTTTCTTTTCCAAATCTTTTTCTTTTTCTGAAACGAACTGTCACTTAGTTGAGGGAAAAACCTCAACTCCTCGCTATGTTCCAGGCCCACACTCACGAATTCTCTGTCTCCTCCCATGGCAAAGGCACCTATGAAATTTCACGCAAAATTCGCGACTTTGTAGACGAGATTGGCCTCAAGACCGGACAGGTCACTGTTTTTGTGCGCCACACCAGCTGCAGCCTGGTCATCATGGAGAACGCAGACCCTGAGGCACGGACGGATCTTCATTCCTTCTTTGATCACCTCGTCCCCGAAGATCTCCCCTACCTCGTTCATACTTACGAAGGCCCTGATGACAGTCCCAGCCATTTGCGCATGGCACTGACCCGAACCAGCGAAGTCATTCCGGTTCACGACGGACGCCTGGCTCTCGGCACGTGGCAGGGTATTTTCCTCTTCGAACACCGCCGCGCTCCGCACACCCGGCGAATCACCCTCTCGGCTGTCGGAGAATTCGATTAGACGGTTTTTAAGCCGACAGAACGAGCCAGCTCACTGAACCGCGGTCGGTTCAGCCACATATACAAACGAGCCACGCCCTCTCCGGCGAGGTAAATCGCCAGCAGCAGGATCAGGATATTAATCTCCCCAAAGACTCCCATCGTGATAGCCGCCGGGATCAGGAGAATCGCTAGCAACGCCAGCACTCGAGTCGGCACCTTGGGTCTCGCCAGGAGGCGCAGCCTTGTCAGCTGCTTGCCATCGCCATGAAACTCCGTCGCCGTGACGACCGCCCAGTTCCAGAATAGGCCATCCTTCACGATGATATCGGTTTTCCCTGACTCATCATCCGTCGCCCCGGGGAACGCTTTCAAGATCGCCTCGAGCAAATCATCCCGACCGATTCCGTCCTCGCTCCAGAAAGTGCGTTCGATTCCAAGCTTCCACCATCCCGACATCAGCTTGCAGCCAAAGGCGTTGCAAGCGGCACTAATCCCGCGAAACGGATTCACTTTTCGCCAACCAAACCTGAGGCGGGCTCCGCTGCGAACGGCTCCTTGGAGCAGGATCAACCACGCCAGCCACCACCGGGCTCCGGGAGAGCCATACGCCGGCTCGAGGCGTGCCCTCACAGCACGTCGTCTTGATTCCACTGCGGTGACGATAAGCATCAAAGCCGCGACGATCGACAAGGGCCAGAAGAACAACCCGGCAACGGCCGAGGCAGCAATTCCAGCCCACCATCCAATATGAAGACACAGGTCCCGAATTCCGGATCCGGGCACCTGGTAAACCAACTGGAAAGGCTCGTAGCCGTATCGGCCGTGATACACGGTCTGGCCCCCGGGGGCACCCGAATCATAGACACGCCCCCGCCAGCTGGCACCGCCGGATTCTCCAAAACGTTCCCGGTGCAAGGGCGTCAGCATTGATTCCGCTCTGCCATAGCCGATCTGCTGGCGGACAAACGCTCGCATCGTAAACCGGCGGTGATGCCAGACAAAGGCAGCCGGGTGAAAGCCGAGGTCGTAGCCGGCATCAATCACACGCCAACAAAAATCGACATCGTCTCCGGCTGTCCAGAATCGCTCGTTAAAACCACCAACCTCTTCCAGCACCTTCTTGCGAACAGCCAGGTTACAGCCCGGAAGGTGCTCAGCCGTGTTGTCGGTCAATAGAACGTGAGTCGGCCCTCCCGGAGCAGCGGCAATCACGGCTTGCCTCATGTTCTCTGAAGCAGGAGGAATGTTAGGGCCTCCCGCGCAACCAAGCTCCGGTCGTTGCACAAACTGAATTCCTATCCACTTCAACCAGTCGGATTCTGCGATACAGTCATCGTCTGTGTAGACGATGATATGCCCTTTCGCTTCCGCAGCCCCCCGGTTTCGAGCGGCGCTCAAACCCTCGTGAGGCATCTGAATCAAACGGACATCCTCATAGGACAGGGAAATTTCCTCGACGCGTTGATCGCTGCCATCATTCACCACGACCACTTCGTAGTCCGGGTAGTCGAGATCCTGGAGAGAATCGAGGCACTCCACCAGCGTCGCACTCCCACGGTAGGTGCAGATAACCACGGAGATTGAAGGCAATTCGTCGACATTCAGCACGTCGCCCGGCCGAACCACCGGGGTCCACTTTTCACGAACCACTTCGAGCGAAGGCTTTGCCGAGTGATCACGCCGCGTCAGTCCGAAATCCCAGTCAACGATTTCCTTGCCTCCTCGCCGCCAAAGGTCGCTCCAGGCAAAAACAGTGGTTCCCGCGACGCCGGCGAGACAGGCCTCTTCAAGATGCCATTCCAGCATTCCCGCCTGGGTCAATTCACCGTGCGATTTGGAATCGGAACCGAATTCCGTAATCAACATCGGAAGATTCCCCGCCAGGTTCTGCAATCGGGCAAGGTAGGCTCCCAGAGTTTCAGGAGACTCAAGGTAAAGGTTGAAGGCAACGAAGTCCTGGTTCGACGGCAACAGGTACTCCGTGCTCGGATAGTTGGCGTAGGCGAACAGGGCATCCGGATCATTCGCTTTTCCAAGCGCGATCATTCGCTCAATCTGCTCAACGACCCGCTTCGGTCTCATCCAGCGAACCAGGGTCGTCTCGATTTCGTTGGCAACGAAATAGCCTGCCAGAGCCGGGTGTCCCCGGAACTTCTTCACTGTCTCAATCAATTGCTGATCTGCTTCGACAATGGCGCTCCGCTGATTCAGAAAATCAATGTGCTGCGCCCAGGGTAATGTGATAAAAACCCTTATCCCCAACTCCGCGCAGTCATGCATGAAATCGAGGGTCGGCAGTTCGTAGAGGCGAATGGCATTGGCGCCAAGTTCTTCGCGGATTCGGCGTAGCTCGGAGCGCCCTTCGTCCGGGAATGCCCCGGCAGGAAACGGCCCGAAAGTGACCGCTTTAACAAAACACACTTCCTCTCCGGCACGAAAATACTTCCCACTGACGCGAAGCGGTTCGTTAATCGCTGAAACTGGAATACCGGGAGGCTGCATAACTGGTGGGGCAAACCCACCAAACAGGGTTAAATCAAAGACCCAACAGGGTATAGACGCGCAGTCAACCCGGTTTAACAGGCCGAAAGCGCCTCTCTTACTCCTAATCTTAATCATACTCTTAATCCCGCGGGCACTCGGAGAGTATGATTAGGAGTAAGAGTAAGAATAAGGTTTCCCCCTTCCAATCCCCCTTCCAATCCCCCATCATTTCCCCTTAACTCACCGTCTCATGCGACCATTTCCCAATCTTTGCCTCTTGGCCCTCTGCTCCGCTCCATCCCTATTCGCCGCTCCATTGGTCAAGGAGGACGCTCGATTCAAGAAACTGGCCGAAGGATTCAAATTCACCGAAGGCCCCGCCGTTTCCCCTGACGGCAAGATCTTCTTCAACGACATCCCTAACGAACGCACCCACATCTTCGATCCCGAGACAGGGGAGACTTCCGTTTTCCGGGAGAATACCGGCCGTGCCAACGGTCTTTTCTTCACTCCCGAAGGCGGACTCCTCGCCTGCGAAGGCGGCAAACGCCGTGTCACCCTGACCCAACCCGACGGAACCGTTTCAGTTGCCGCCGAGACGTTTGACGGTAAAAATCTCAACAGCCCCAACGATGTCGTTCCGGATCAGCACGGTGGTTTTTACTTCACCGATCCCCGCTACGGAAAAGATGGCGGAGACATGGAAATCGACGTCTTCGCTGTCTACTACGTCGACAAGGAAGGCAAGGTCACCCAGGTAGCAGCTGACCTCACCAAGCCCAACGGTATCATTCTTTCACCCCGCAAGAACGTACTCTATATCGCGGATCCCGGGGCCGAGACCATCTGGGCGTATTCGGTCAAAGGGCCCGGCAAGCTGAGCCAGAAGCGCAAGTTCGCCCCGGTCGGCAGCGACGGTATGACCGTCGATTCCACTGGCAATATCTACGTAACCTGGACCGACGTCATTGTCTTCTCCTCCGCCGGAAAAGAGCTGCTTCGCCTCACCCCACCCGAGAAACCGGCCAATTGCCTGCTCGTCGGGAACACCCTGTATGTCACAGCACGAACTGGCTTATACTCCATCGAGATGGAAGCCTTAGGCGTTCAATAGACTTCAATGCTCAAATATCTCTGTCTCATCAGCCTGACACTCACCTCGCTACACGCTGAGGAAGGCGGCTTTGTCCCCCTCTTCAACGGCAAAGACCTCACTGGCTGGGTCGAGGTCAACACGGCACCGTCTACATGGTCATTCAACGAGGAAGGCTACCTGGTCTGTGCGGGGAAACCTATCGGGGAGATCAGAACCGAGCGGATGTATCAAAACTTCATCATGGAGATGGAATGGCGTCACCTCGTTCCGAAAGGCAACGCCGGCATCTTCGTCTGGGCCGATGACATCACCGCCCGTGGGCAACCTTTCATTCGGGGCATCGAGGTCCAGGTCCTCGAGAATGCCTACGGCGATACGAAGAGCCACACCTGCCACGGTGACATCTTTCCCATCCACGGTGCCACCATGACGCCGCTGAACGGCAACGGGCGGGGCATGCGCACCTTCCCCACGGAGAAGCGTTCAAACCCGAGCCCGGAATGGAATCACTATCGAATCGAATGCCGTGACGGCAACATCTCCCTCGCGGTAAACGGCAAGGTCGTCTCACAAGGCAAGGACTGCATTCCCCGGAAAGGATATCTTTGTATCGAAAGCGAGGGCGGAATCGTTCACTACCGCAACGGACGAATCAAGGAACTGCCTGACACACCTATTGACCCCGAGCACATTGCGATTGAGTCCCGTGGTTTTCGCTGCCTCTACACCGGCGTCGACTTTGCGGGTTGGCAGAAAAGCGCCGGATGGGATTCACGCGACTGGCAAATGAGTGCAACTCCTGATGCCGCTCCACTGATCACAGAAGAGACATTCTCCGGCGACAGCGAGATTATCTTCGACCTGAAACTGCCCGAGGGCTCCGACTCAGCTGAGTTTGAAATGTTTGGCCAGAAATTCACGATTGAATCCGGCGATCCTCTCCTCGAGAAACCCGGCAACTGGAACCGCTTCGAGGCCAACTACACCAACGACCAGCTGGGGATCCTGCTCAACGGAGAGAAATGGAAGAAGGCTTCAATTCCGGACGGAGCCGGCCCGCTGAAGTTGATTCCGCAAGCACCCTCATTCTGGGCGAATCCCTACGCCCGAAGCCTTTAGCCATTCCCTTCAGATTTGTCGCACGTTTCGCTTTTCGAATCACCTCACCCGGCTCTAGACTGAACGTCATGAGCCGCTTTCTGATCGCCACATTGTCATTGTGCTTTCTCGCGTTTCCGGCAGGGGCCGGAGACTACACCGGGGACGTCGGTGGACTGGGTGCCGAGTTCTCACTGGACTGGCATAACAACGGTGAAGTCACCGGCACCTACCATTACCCTTCCCGGCCCGGTGTGACCTATCGACTTTCCGGCAACAATCATACCGAGGGCAAACTCTACCTTGAAGAGTTCACCGGTGACCAGCTCACCGCCAAAATCTATCTGAGCAAAGCGCTCACGAACAACGCCATCGTCTGGCAGGGTGAAATGCACAACACCGACGGCCGCAAGTTCCAGATGCAATTTGCCCGCGGTCGGGCCGCTCCCAAACCGGCCGCTCCGGCTCCCGCACAGACCGGGACGCAGTACAATGGCAACGTCGGAAAACTGAGTGCCGTCTACTACCTCAACTGGCACGACAACGGACAGGTCACCGGCACTTATTCCTATCCTGATCGCCCCGGTGTCGTATACACCCTCTCGGGGGACAACCACACCGACGGCAAACTCTACCTTGAGGAGTTCACGGGCAACGACCTCACTGCCAAATGCTACCTCAGCAAACGACTCACTGACGGAAACGTCATCTGGGAGGGAGAAATGAAAAACACAGACGGGCGTCAGTTCCCCATGACCCTGTCACGGAACCGCAGTGCCCCGGCTACTCCACCCCCAAGCACCCCGGCTCCAACCTATACCACAACGAACAATGAGCTGGATGACTACACCCGGCAAAGAATTTCAGCACTGAGCAAGGTGAAAACTCAGCACCAATGGGATGCCTTTCCCAAAGCCGACCTCGCTGACGAAAACACCTACGCTCGTGAAGGAACTTTCTACTACCAGGCCAAGGTGACTCGCTACACTACCCGCCCCGGCTCATTCACGATCACGCTGCAGACAGAAACACCTGAAAACGACAATTGGGACCATCCTTCCTTCACCGGCCCTGAGATTACCGTAACAGTGGCTCGCGACCTCCCGATTCCTTCATCTGAATTCCAGGGAAAAGTCATTCATGTTCAAATTCATGAATCAGGAGAGCTGAACAGTCTGGCGCTTCATGGCATCGGCATCACTCACTATCGTCCCTCAGATTCAGGGAAACTCGAAATCCGCGGGGTCCTCGAATCAAAAGCCTTCGAAGAACTCATGTGGCAACCGCTCACAGGAGACGCGGTTCAGGCTGCCATTGCAAAAGCCCGGCAGGTCCAATTTATCCCGGACAAAGTCGCCCTTTCATCGTTTCCAGATCCTCAGTTGATGTTTCGCACCATCCGCGTCACTCCGACTCACGGTATCGTCATTCACATCACTGAAGCCGGTCCCGGAATGCTCGAGCTCGAGTCTATCAGCCTGCAATCGCCACCAAACGAGGTCCCCTGGACACCCGTTGGCACGAAGAACGACGCTGCCGAGATTCCGGCTAATCAACGAACCTGGGAAGCCGGCTGATCCGGATCACTTCACGCGAATCGAAGCGGATCGCCCGTGGGCATCGAGCCCCTCGACACGGGCAAAGGTCTCCACGATCGGCGCCGACTTCCTGATCGAATCCTGATCCAGCCTCACGATGCTGGTCCGGCGCTGGAACATGTCGACGGTCAGACCCGGGAAAGACTTACCCGCACCGCCTGTCGGCAGCTCGTGACTGGGGCCGGCAAGGAAATCACCCACCGCTACCGGTGAATAGTTTCCAACAAAAATGGCACCGGAAGTGGTGATCTTCGGAAGAATGGTTTTCTCACGGCGGGTGATCAATGAGAGGTGTTCCGGAGCAAAGGCATTGACCAGGTCGACTCCGTCCTCGAGCTTCTCTACGAGAATGCACCAGGCTCCGTCCTTAAGTGCCTTCTTCAACTGAGGCTGACGACTCAACGTCTTGATCTGGCTCTTAATCTCCGCCTGGACCTGCTCGAGCAGTTTCTCGGAATCCGTCACGAATCCCATGATGCTGTCTCCGCCGTGCTCGGCCTGGGCCAACATATCGGCAGCAATGAATTTCGCCTTACCGCTGCTGTCAGCCAGCGTGACGACCTCACTTGGTCCGGGCAACAGATCCACGGCGACAACGCCGAAAAGCTGACGCTTGGCTTCCACCACGAAGGAATTACCGGGCCCGTATACTTTCAATACCGGCTGGATCGTTTTCGTTCCGATCGACATACCGGCCATGCCC
>JABSSQ010000444.1 GCA_013213905.1 Verrucomicrobiales bacterium
GACTATCTCAAACGTCGTGAGGAATACTACAAAGCACTGACCGAAGCCGAATACCTGCAGCAACGAAACCAGTTGATTGACTATCTTATGATGTGGTTTGGCGACGCGATGCGTCTTCAGCATGGCTCGCAACACCTTGATCTACCCGATTACAAAGAGGGAACCCGCCTGCTGGCGAATTCCCTCAGTATCGATGAACTTAGCCAGCGAGTGAAGGCAGTGGAAACTCTCCGAGATAACTTGAACACGAATGTGTTCGAAGCTCTCGCTTTGGAAGTTGGATTTATTCGGGCGTTTGGGTGATTCAGGTCATCAGCGCCGGTTCGCTGGCTCACCTTGGCGCACGCACCTTGGTGCGGGATTCTCTCTAACCCATCTTTAACGCATCGCTGAGGCCGGGAGCCTCGGGATTGACGTGCACATCCATCTGAGGGAATGGAATTGAGATGCCGGCCTCGTCGAGTGCGAGCTTGATGTTCTCCGTCAGGGCGCATTTGGTGGGGAAAAAGTCTGAAGTTTTGACCCAGGGACGCACCAGAATATCGACGCTTGAAGCACCAAGTTCGCCGACAGCAACCAGTGGCTCGGGATCCGGGAGAATGCGTTCCTCCTCGCTGATGACCCGCTCGAGGATTTTCTTGGCTTCGCGAAGATCGTCGTCATAGCCGATACCAATGACGAGGTCGATTCGACGGGTATCGCGAGCGTTATTGTTTATGATCTTACCACTGAAAATGTCCCCGTTGGGCAAGACGATTTCGCGGTTGTCCGCCGTACGCATGATAGTGCTGAAAATGTGGACATCTTCGACCACTCCGGACGCGCCACCTGCTTCGATGAAGTCGCCGGTTTTGAATGGGCGAAACATGATGAGCATGACGCCAGCCGCGAAGTTCTGGAGCGAGTCCTTCAGTGCCAGGCCGACGGCGAGGCCGGCAGCACCAAGAACGGCGACAAAGGAAGTCGTTGGAACCCCTACCTTATTCAGGGCAGCAATAATGACGACGAAGTAGAGCGCCCATTTGAGCAAGCTGGTGATGAAGTCGACCAACATGTCATCGACCTTGGCGTGCCTCATTCCCCGGCCGACCAACTTAACCACCCATTTGGAAATGATGATCCCGGCAATGAAAATGATGAGGGCGAAACCGATGTTCGTTCCCCAGGGAACGAGGTAGTCATCAGAGAAGGCCTGCAGGTCGAAAGATGTGGCGGTTTCAGTGTTGGAGATTTCTTTGGCGTCCATGATTAAAGGTTGGAGCACTGATAATGCCATAGCGGTTACGAATGTGAATTGAATTCTTCGCGAATTTCCACAGTTTCCCAACCAATCAGATCAGTTCTTGATTTGTTAGCACTGGAATCGAAGATCAGGTGGTGCCCTTATGATTTCCCTGAATCGCTTTTCACATCCGAATTCGTCTTGGTGGCTGGCGATTCTTCTGGGGGGGATCTGGCTCGTTGGATTCGTGTGGGTTGGAATGCAGCGTGGAGAAGTGAAAGAGGCCTGCAAGCGATTTGCTTTCGATCGGGTGGCGGAATCGGCTTCGTTCCGGCTGAGTGCGAGAGACGAGTTTCCAGGTTGGATTCTGAAAGCGTTTCGAGTTGATGAGGACTCCATGGAAAAAAAGCTGCTCCGCTTCCTCGATCTGAGTGAAAAATACGAGCTGCTGCCGGACGCTTCCCGAGTGAAGTGGGCAGTGCCGCTGGTCCAACTGGGTAATCATGAGCGGGCTCGGGGGGTGCTGCCAACAGAGGCCTATGGAAGTCGTGATCTGGAACAAAGGCGACAGCTAATGGCTGCGTATGCCGCCGAGAAAGAACTGCCTGAAGAATTGTCGGAGTGGGCGAACTTCCAATGTGAGGCTGGATATTCTGAACTGCCGGAATGGTTTGCGCTGCATCGCGGTGGCCATGAGGCAACGATCCAATGGATGAAAGAGGTGGGGCGGAAGCTGCTAATTCGGGGGATGTTCAGCCGTTCGTTGATGGTGATCGGACTGGTATTCGGCGTGATTGCCATTTTCTGCCTCCTGTTTCGCCCCTCCCTGTTTCCCGCGTCGATCCCCGAGTCTCCAGTTTTCGGCCAATGGAACGGATCCTATGTTTTGCGCCAGTTCTTCATCGCGGAATTGCTGGCTTCTGTCGTGGTGATCGGACTGGCATTTGTGCCGATCGCGCCAGAAATGAGCGACATCCAGATGGCGGTTCTGCACTTCCTCTATCTGGCATTGCCTGCTGTATTTCTGGCGGGCACGCTCGCCCCTAACTTAGGGATATCGTGGAGACTCTTTTTTAAATCGGGGCGAGGATGGAATTACCGTAAAATGGTAGTCCTCGGGTTGGCCTTTGTGGGAGTATTTCTAATTATTGCCCTGCTTGCTGATTGGGCGGTGGGCCGTCCCTTTGTGATCGGAGATGTGATAATCCCCAACTATCTCGACTCGAAAGCCAGGGTAATTTGGATAGCCATCGGTGCGACAATCGTGGCTCCTTTCTGTGAGGAGTTTGTGTTTCGTGGCTGCTTCTTTCGAGGGCTGACCCAATCGTGGGGTATCTGGCCTGCGGCGATTGTTTCTTCAGGCTTGTTTGCCTTTATCCACGGATACGGTCCGATGGGGTTGCTGGCGACCTTCCTCATGGGAATGAGTTTTTGCTGGTTGTTCCGCCGCAGTGGCTCCCTATGGCCAGGAGTATTTGGACATGGGATCTATAATTTTATCGTCGTTCAGGAAATGGTCGGCTGGCACAGTATCCACTAAGTGAGTCACTCACTGATTTCCATCGAGGCCAACCATTTCTCAACCAAGTTGGGCCATTGGCGAATCTCTTCCAAGGTGTTTTGATAACCAAAACCGTGTCCGCCCCTGGCGAAGATGTGGAGCTCACAGGGACGATCATTACGGCGCATCTCAATGTAGAAGCGGGCGCTACCTTCGACCCATTTCTTGTCACCATGAGCGCAAACGACGAAAACAGGGGGAGTGTTTTCATCGACGGTGATCTCCGGTGAAAGCTTATCCTGATTGTTTTCATCAATCTGATAGGCAGGGTAGACGAGAACGCCGAAGTCGGGAACGATATCTTCGTGGTCGAGCTCCGGGTCGGTTGTGTAGGTATGTTTGTCATCCCAGGTGATGGCCATCGAGGAAAGGTGGCCTCCTGCAGAAAAGCCGAGGATGCCGACTTTATCGGCGTCGATACTCCATGCTTCGGCGTTTTGGCGGATTATACCGATGGCGCGATGGACGTCCTGCAGCGGGGCATGGTGTTTTTCAAGGTTATCCCGTCGGGGAACCCGATATTTGAGCAGGCCGGCTGAGACACCGATGGAATTGAGCCATTTACAGACTTCTTTGCCTTCGTGGGAGTAGGCGAGAATGTTGTAACCCCCACCTGGGCAGACAATCACGGAAGCTCCGTTGGGTGCGTGTGCGGGATACCAAGTCAGGGTCGGCTCGCTGACATTGGAGACGATCTCGATCTGGAAATTGCCTTTGAGTTCGACTTTCTCTTTAGAGAGCTTGAGGTCTCCCTCGCCCGGAACGCCGTCGGGCCAGAGTTTAATCGGCTCAAGTGGTTCAGCACTCGCCATCAGTGGCATAAGGCAGCAGGACAGAAGAAGGGCGGAATTTCTCATCGTTCCCGCAGGCTAGGCGGGCGGTGTGGTCAAGGCAAGAAACCTTGCGGCGTCATTGTGGGAGCTCAACAAATCAGGCAATCGTGGCTATTGCCTGCTTTAACCTGCTCACCTGATTCGGCTGATGGGCCGCTGAGAAAGTAATCCTCAGGCGAGCTGTCCCTCGCGGAACCGTGGGGTAGCGAATTGCCGGGACGAGGTAACCAGTTTCCTGAAGAGACTGGGAAGCAGCGAGAGCTGGCTCGTTTTCTCCGATAATGAATGGAACGATTGCACTGGTTGACTCCCTGTCGAACGCCCGAATGTTAGTCCAGAGTCGGGATCGCATTTCGTCTCCTTCGCTCCCGGCAATGAGATCGAGACAGTCCGAAATGGTGGCCACCAGCGACGGTGGCGGGGCAGTGGAGTAGATAAAACTTCGGGCCTTATTCACGAGGAGATCGATCATGTTGCGGGATCCGCAAAGGTAGCCCCCAGAGAGTCCTGCTGCTTTGCTGAAGGTTCCCATCTGGAGGTCAATTTGCTGCTCCAGCCCAAGTTCAGCGGCGAGGCCACGCCCCTGCGGGCCAATGACGCCGAAAGCATGTGCTTCGTCGACGAGCAGTAAAGCCGGGGAAGGGGTGACAAGTTCGCAGATTTCTTTTAATGGGGCTCGATCCCCATCCATGCTGAAGATGGACTCTGTGATGACGAGGATGCGTCCGTCGGCGTTGATTTTGTCAGTGGCCCACGAGAGGTGGCTGGAGAGCTTTTCGAGATCATTGTGAGGGAAGACGCGCATCGCTGCACCGCTGAGGCGGGCTCCGTCGATCAGGGAAGCGTGGCAGAGCTTGTCGAGAATGACGATATCGCTCTTTTCACAAAGAGCAGGAATGGCGCCGGTAGCGGTGGCGAATCCGGAGCCGAAAGTCAGGGCGGCTTCCGCATTTTTCAGTGCAGCCAGCTTTTCTTCGAGCTCGTGATGAGGAGACTGCGATCCACAAACAAGACGAGACGCCCCGGACCCAGTGCCATAGCGATCGATGTTTCGTTTGAGCGATTCTCTGTTGGCCGGGTGATTGGCGAGGCCAAGGTAGTCGTTCGAAGAGAAATTGAGAAATTTCCCTGACCCGGTAAGGGTGATTTCAACGCCCTGGGGGGAGTCGATGCGACGGAGTTGGCGCCGGAGACCTGTCTGATCCAGCTCGTTGAGTTCACTGTCAGGATCGCGCATCGGCTAGTCGTCCGAATTCAGGAATGCCGTCGCATTGAGCAGATCAACCGCCTGCTGAAGTGCCCGGTCCTGGAGAGGTGGCTTGTCCCAGGGAGTGGGCTTGTTGTTGCTTCGGAGCAGGTAGTAATCGATCTCAGGGTCAGTTCCGGCAACGAGCGCGGCTTCGTTGAGGCGGGGGCGCTGCTTCTGGATGAGAAATTCGGTGAGCTCCCTCTCTCCCTGCGTCTGGCGAAAAATGGAGTGCTTGGAGTCGTAGGGCGTCGGGGTGATAATGTCAGGTGTGATGCCTGTTCGGAAAATGGAAGAGTCATCTTCGAGCACGACCTCGGCAATGGCATAGCGTAGCACCCTATCCTGATCGATTGGGACATCGCGATATTCAACGGTCAGGCCGGGCGTCCTTTCCCCAATGACCAAGCACTGGGTCTCTCGCTTGAGGACGGCGGCGATGATTTCACCGACGTTTCCGGTTTGGGCATCGACGAGAAGAATCAGGTTTTTGTTCCAGCTGTTGGCGACGGGTTGGGATACGAAGAGTGTGGGGCGATCATTGCCCGGACGCCTGATCTTGAAGAGAAGCTCGTTCGGGGGACGGAACCGGCTCAGGATTTCAGAGGCGATGACGAACTCGGCCTGCGCCTGGGGAGAACGGAGGTCCACGATGAGGTGGATCAACTCCGGTGTTTCCGAGAATTCCTCCAGTGCTTTGTCGAGCTCAGAGACACCCTGGCGGTTGAACTTGCCGAAGCGCACGTAGGCCGTTTCATCGGCAACAGTGGCACGGTGAAACGCAAAAGGGGAATCCCGTTCGCTGAGTTCCTTTTCGGTGAGCAGCATCGCTCCGAAGTCGAGTCGCTTCAGCATGCCCTGGAGAGCCGCCCGGTTGACTTCGAGTTCATCGAGATTGTCATGATTGATGTAGTCGCTGGTGAGGAGTCGAAACGCTTCCTGGAGGCTCGACTGGTTGAGCGTATCGATCAGGCCCCTGAGTCGATGTGGATCGTCGGCGGCCGGGACGGCGGCGGGCGGTTCTGTTTCCGCAGGAACTTCCTCTTTCGCGAGAAGGGTGCAGGGCAGGATTGCCAGCAGGGAAAGGAGTCGCAGGATCATGGTCGGCATCAGTCTACGGAATTCGGGAAATGGTTCAATGATTCGCTTCCCCCTGATTGAGGCCATGAAAAGTGTGTCTCAAGGCAGTCAGTGAGGTAGGAAACACCTCCAGTGATGGCTTCCAGTAGCGACTGACCAAGCGCGAGACGCGCGGTGATCGTAGCGGAAAGGGTGCAGCCGGTTCCGTGCACATCGGGAACCTCAAGGCGTGGGTGCGGGATTTCGAAGAGATTGCCGCTGATGCAGGCGAAATCGACCACCGTGGATGACTTTTCGGCATGCCCCCCTTTGACGAGAAAGCCCGCGCCATAGGCTTCGAAGAGCTGTGTGGCCGCGTCGGCGGGGTTGAGCGTTTGGGGATCGACTCCGAGGAGGTCGGCCGTTTCCGGTAGGTTGGGCGTCACCAGCGTGGCGAGCGGGATGAGTTCTGATTTGAGCAGCTCGCGTCCCGCAGCGTCGAGGAGATTCGGCCCGGCGGTGGCTCGCATCACCGGATCGACGACGAAAGGCGTGTCGGTGCGCTCCCTGACGAAATCAGCCACCACGCTGATGTTATCCGCGGTCGCGAGCATCCCGGTCTTGAGAGCATGGATGGGGAACGCGGAGCTAACCCTGTTGAGTTGAGCACCTAACAGGGTTGAGTCGACGGGTTGGACTCGGGAGACACTGCCCGGCGCTTCGGCGACGATCCCGGTGAGAGCGTTCACCCCGTAGACCTGGTGCGCGGCAAAGGTCTTGAGATCGGCCTGCACTCCGGCACCCGCTGAGGAGTCTGATCCGGCGATGGTGAGTGCTACGGGTGGTGATGCAGGGGAGGTAATGGCAGGCAGCAATTGAGATTATGACGTTGGCGAAGCTTGCCAGAAAGCCGCGATGAGTGCAAATAGGTCTGTTGCCTTTCCATGAGCTCGCCCCCTTCTGAACCTCCTTATCCTCAATCGGTTTTTGCCAACAAGCTGACCGACCATTCCGGAATCACTGAGTTGATGGATGATCTTGGCGAAGCTCTCACCATCGGAAAGGATCGTCTGCGCATGATGGGAGGTGGAAATCCCGGTCACATTCCCTACATGCAGCAGCTTTGGCGCAAGCAGATGCAGGCGCTGCTGGATGAGGAGGGCAACGAGTTCGACCGTGTCCTCGCAGACTACGACCAACCGGCAGGCAGCCCGACTTTCCGGGACGCGGTGGCCGGCTTTCTCAGCAAGGAACACGGCTGGGATCTGACGCGGGATAACATTGCGATCACCAATGGTGGGCAGACGGCGTTCTTTTTCTTGCTGAACCGCTTTGCCGGCGAGATGGCCGACGGCGGTGAGAAGCGCATCCTTTTGCCGATCGTTCCCGAGTACATCGGCTACGGGGACCAGGGAATCTCCGGCTCCGGTCTCTTCGACAGCCGCAAACCGCTCATTGAGATGATCGGGGAACGGCGATTCAAATACCGCATCGATTTCGACAACCTCGATCTCAACGACAGTCACGGTGCCATCGCGGTGTCCCGTCCGACCAACCCCAGCAGCAATGTCCTGACCGATGGAGAAATTGCGAAGCTGCGCGCGCTTGCCAGTGAGCAGGGAATTCCTCTGATTATCGACAATGCCTACGGGTTGCCGTTTCCCGGGGTAGTGTTTCACGATGCCACTCCGGTGTGGGATGAAAACATCATCCTCACATTGAGTTTGAGTAAGCTTGGCCTTCCGGGAACTAGAACCGGAATTGTGGTGGCGCGGCCGGAGATCATTCGCGAGATCCGCTCGATGACGGCGATTATCGGGCTGGCGAATAACAACATTGGCCAGGCGCTGACTCGCCCGATGCTCGAATCGGGCGAAATCAAACAGCTCGCCGATGAAGTGGTTCGCCCTTATTACCAGAACCGGTCCGAGCACGCCCTCGAGCTGGCGAGAGAGTATCTACCCGAGGATGTCCCGTGGCGGGTTCACGACAGCGAGGGTGCCTTCTTCCTCTGGTTCTGGTTTGAGAACCTTCCCATCAGCTGTCGCGAACTCTATCGCAGGCTCAAGGATGCGGGAGTGGTAGTCGTGTCAGGAGAATACTTCTTCTTTGGCCTTGATACCGATGGCTGGGATCATGCCCGCCAGTGCATACGCGTGAGCTACACTCAGCCTGAGCCGATCGTGAAAGATGGATTCCGGCTCCTCGGTGAGGTGATCCGGGACGTGTATCGGTTGGATTAGGCTCTTCTCGTTCAGCCTTGGACGAGGACTGAGGTGGGGTTGCCGTTGGCGTCTTCGACGATCGACATCTTCAGCTTCCAGTGAGAGGAAATCCTCTTGAGTAGCTCACGGCGAGTGACCCCTGATGAAGAGAAGTTGAAAGGCTCCGCGTTGGTGGGAAGCTTCTCGGTCTGGTAGAAGATACTGTTGAGAGGGTCCTGATCGAAGATGAGCTCAGGAGTCATGTGCTTGTAGTGCACCTCAAATTCTTCGTCCAGCCACTTGTTGAGAGGGTCAAAGTCGGTAACGAGGAAATCGGTCGTGTCCATCTCGCCGTCACCAGTGATGGCACCACCTCCGCCGTTTCCGTTTCCATTGCCCCCTGGGGTGCAGGCTGAGATCGCGAAGCAGAGGTATGAGAGTGCGATAAAAAGCCAACCTTTACCGATTTTCATGGAGTGAATAATAAGCGGGAATGCTGGAAATGTCTTTGAAAAATTTCAGGATATGGGGTCACAATTCAGAAGACGATTTGTAGTCAGCCCAGTGCTTTATGAAAACCGCCATTTATCCGGGAAGTTTCGATCCCATTCATAACGGACACCTCGACGTTATCGAGCGTGCTTCGAAACTTTGGGATCGGGTGATCGTGGCCGTGGCTGTGAATCATGAGAAGCAGGGGCTCTTCTTGATGGAAGAAAGGGTCGGCTTGATTGAAAAGGCATCAGCGCATCTGTCAGGTGTCGAGGTGACCGCCTTTGAAGGTCTCCTCGTCGACTACGTGTCGGAAGTCAAAGCGAACGCGGTGCTTCGTGGCCTGCGGGCGGTATCGGATTTCGAATACGAATTCCAAATGGCCTTGATGAATCGCAGCCTCGACGAATCACTTGAGACCGTATTCCTCATGCCGAGTCAGGAGAATATTTATCTCAGCTCAAGGATCGTCAAAGAAGTCGCGACCTTCGGCGGGGACATCACGAAGTTCGTCCCGGCCGTGGTTAAAGATGCGGTCGCTGAAAAGCTGAACAATTAATCGTCCTTCTTCGCAGCTGCCTTCTTCTTGGCGGCTTTCTTAGTCGCTGCCTTTTTGGTGGCCGCTTTCTTAGTCGCTGCCTTTTTGGTGGCCGCTTTCTTGGCGGCGGTCTTCTTCTTGGAAGGCTCGCGCGGCGGGAATTCCCAGCCGAGCATGCGGCGGCCCTTCTTGTTGCAGGTCAGGGCGGCCTTGAAAGGACGACCTTTCTTGCTGATCCACTGTTCGATGACGTCGGTCTTGCCTTCAGTGAAATACTTGAGCGCCTGATCGCGAGGAATCTCGTATTTGCACATCTCCTTGGAGAGGCGGGCTTTACAGCCGTCACCGGAGATGCGGCGGTCACAGATGTAACTGTGAGGTGTCACGTAAATGTCACCTTTCTCGCAGAGCGGGCAGGCGCAGAGCTTGTTCTCTTCTTCGATCGACTCGGCTTCTTCTTCTTCCTCGGGAGTCTTCTCGAAGACGAATCCGGCCTTGAGACCGGCTTTCTTGTCTTCCTGGAGCTCGATCGCCGCGTCGAAGGGCTGCTTGAAACGGTTCACAAATCCAGTCAGGGGACCAACCAGCTTGGTGGTGAGCAAGGTCTTGGCTTCCTCCTCGGTGAGAGGGCGGCTCGCCACCACCTTGGGCAGGGTGAATTTGCAGTCCGGCTGCTTGCACTTGTAGCGACCGTCGTCCTGTCCCATCGTCGGCGCTCCGCAGACGGGGCAGGGAGCGGGGAAGTCTGGCCACTCGCGCTCAAGAGCGGTCTTGGCGTAGTCCTTGGCGGTGTCGACGACGTTGCCGGTGAGTTGCTTGATGTCCCGCATGAAGGTGGGGCGATCGAGCTTGCCCTGTTCCATCTGGCGAAGCTTGTATTCCCACTGGCCGGTCATCTCGGGTGAGGTGAGCAGGCCGATCTCCATGTTGTGGAGTTGGTCGATGAGGCGGGTTCCGCGGGTCGTCACGTAGATGTCGCGACCGTCCCGGGTGATGTATTTGTCGTTGATGAGGCCCTCGATCGTGGCGGCACGAGTGGCCGGAGTGCCGAGGCCGCGCTCGGACATGGCGTCGCGGAGTTCTTCGTCGTCGACGCGCTTGCCGGCGGTTTCCATGGCGGAGAGCAGGGTGCTCTCGTTGTATCGGGCCGGGGGACGAGTGGCTTTCTCCTCGAGCTTGACCGGATCGGCCTTGGCCGTTTCGCCGGGCTGGACCGCAACGATCTGCTTGTCGGCGCTGGCCTTCTTGCCGCTTTCCTCTTCGTGGGCGGGTTTGTCAGGAGCACCAACCTTCTTGCCGTAGACACCGAGCCAGCCGGCTTTGACGAGGATTTTACCGTCGCTCTTGAAAGCGTCCTCACCGATGCGCGAAATGCGGGTGGTGTTTTCGAATTCGGCGGAAGGGTAGAAAGCCGCGATGAAACGGCGGCTCACCATGTCATAGAGTTTCTGCTCGGCCTCATCGAGACCGGAGGGGATCTGGCCGGTGGGGATGATGGCAAAGTGGTCGCTGACCTTGGCGCCGTTGAAGATGCGCTTGTTGCCACCGCTGACGAGGTTGTTCTCGAGGGCGTAGGCGGCGTGGCCGGGCATGTCGCTGACGGTGTAGCCGGAAGCGCTTGAGATCTTGGTCAGGGTCTCGATGCTGGTATTGACGTAATCGTCCGGCAGGTAGCGAGAGTCGGTTCGCGGATAAGTGAGGGCCTTGTGGCGCTCGTAGAGGGACTGAGCCAGCTGCAGGGTGCGTCGGGCGGAGAAACCGAAGCGACCGTTGGCTTCACGCTGGAGGCTGGTCAGGTCGTAGAGTTGCGGCGCGCTTTGCTTGGAGGGCTTCTTCTTTTCCTCGATCGTGGCGTCTTTGCCCTGACAGCGTTCCACGATGGCTTCGGCCTGGGCGCGGTCCCAGAGACGCTCAGCGCGGGCGTGTGGCTTGTCCTCGGACTTCTTGAAGCTTTCATCGAACCAGCGACCGAGGTAGGTGCCGGCAGAAACGCTGAAGGTGCCGTGGATTTCGAAGTAATCTTCGCTGACAAACTCGTCGATTTCGCGTTCCCGTTCAGCAAGCAGGGCGAGGGTCGGGGTCTGGACCCGGCCGACCGGAGTCTTGTTGAAACCGCCGAACTTCGAGTTGAAGGCGGTCATGGCGCGGGTCGAGTTGATTCCCACGAGCCAGTCGGACTCGGAGCGGCAGTAGGCCGCGTCGGAGAGAGGCTGCATTTCCTCGTCAGTGCGGAGGTCGGCAAAGGCTTCGCGGATGGCGCCGTCGGTCATGGACTGCATCCAGAGACGCTTGACCGGCTTCTCGATGCCGCAGAACTGGACGATGTAGCGGAAGATCAGTTCACCCTCACGGCCGGCATCGCAGGCATTGATGATTTCGGTGACTTCTTTGCGCTTCATGAGGCGCTTGAGCAGGTTGAGGCGGGTCTTGGCGCCTTTCTGTTCGCTCGGCTCGAGGACGAACTCGGCGGGCAGGACAGGGAGGGCATCGAACTTCCAGGGAAGTGATTTGCCCTCGGCTGTCATGGGCTTGGCTGTCTGAACAAGGTGACCGACCGCAGAGGAAATGATGTAGCGATCGTTCTCAAAAAAGTCGTCTTTCTTGTCGAACCTGCCGATGGCAGGGTCCTTTCCGAGGACGCGAGCAAGGTCGTTCGCAACGCTGGGTTTCTCGGCGATGATGAGTGATTTCGACATGGTGCTGGAAGGGTAAGGAAGAGTTTCCCCGGAAATGGAGTGCCCCGTTTTCCGCCATCCGTCAAATCAGTTTCGTGAAGTATTTGCCCGGCAACTGCTTCACAAGGGACTTCATTTCGAGCTGTAACAGGCTCGCACTGACGGCTCCGGCGGGCACAGAAATGGCTTCGGAAATGGTGTCGATGGTCTGCTCTCCTTTTTCGAGTTCTTCGAGAATCCTGGCCTGCTGATCGTCGAGAGAATCGAGTGCAGGCGAGGTTTTTTCGGAAGGATGCTCGGGTGCGGCGAACTCGAGATTCAGGGAATTGAGCCCGGTGCTGAGATCGTCGATGACATCCTGGGCGGAGGTGACGAGAGTGGCGCCCTGGCGGATGAGGCGGTTGCAGCCTTCGGAGGTGGGGCGGTCAATCGGGCCGGGGACGGCGAAGACCGTGCGACCCTGTTCGAGGGCCTGGTTGGCGGTGATGAGCGAGCCGCTGCGGCCGGGAGCTTCAATCACGAGCAGGCCCTCGGACATGCCGGAGACGATCCGGTTGCGCAGGGGGAAGGACTGCTTGTCC
>JABSSQ010000445.1 GCA_013213905.1 Verrucomicrobiales bacterium
CCCTTGAGCGAAGCCCAACTGCTCAAGCTCCTGCCTCGCCTGCATGACCCGGTCACGGTCAAAGGCATCGAGCAGGAACTGGAGCGCGCTGAGGCCGCTGGCGACGAAACCTGGCGGGCTGAGATCCTGGCCCGCTACGAGAAACGGCGTGGTGACCTTTCCTTCTTCCTCAAGGAGTTGAAGCAACGCGTCACGCTCTACATGAACAAGCGCCTCAATCGCCGTGGCACCCTGTGGGAAGGGCGCTACAAGAGCGTGCTCGTGGAGGGCAGCGAACAGGCACTGCTCACCATCGCTGCCTAAATCGATCTCAACCCGGTCCGCGCCGGGATGGTCGACTCTCCTGAGGACTACCGTTGGTGCGGTTACGCAGAAGCCTTGTCAGGTGGACGCAGCGCCAAGCTGGCGCGGAAAGGGCTGGGGACGATTCTCAGCGAATCCCTCCAGGACAGTGACTAGCGGGCCGACTGGCGTCGCACCCAGAACCGGTATCGTCTTTTTCTCTTTTCCGAAGCCGAAGAACGTGTCGGCGACGAAGCCACCGGTGTTTCTGCGAGGCGAGGCGTCAGTGAAAAACGCCTCGCCGCGGTGGCGAAAGCCGAGGGCAAACTCTCGATTCGACAGGTTCTACGCCACCGCGTCCGCTACTTCAGCGACGGCGCTATCCTTGGTAAGGCAGAGTTTGTGAACGAAGTCTTCTCCCGCGAACGAGAACATGGACGCTATCCCAAATCCAAGCGCGAAACCGGCGCCCGGAAAATGCGCGGTGCGGAGTGGGGTGATTTGCGCGTGCTGCGGGATTTGCAGGTGGAGGTTATCGGCTGACATCGACAATAGCGTCGCAAATCGTTCCTCCCGCCGCCTGCAGAAACAAATCCGCATGCGCCTCCACGGACTTCGCCAGCGGTTCACCATACCCGCCTCCCATGGTGACCACGAGCGGTAACTCGCGCTGGCGGGCGGTGGAGAAGACGAGGTCATTGCGTGCCCGCAGACCTTCGCGGGTGAGGGCAAGATGACCGAGACGATCTGCGGCCAATCCGTCGACACCGGCCTGGTAAAGGATCAGCTCGGGATCGAAGAGGGGGAGATCCCGTTCGAGGAAGGACTCCAGGGTGGAGAGGTATTCCTCATCTTCGGTTCCGGGATCGAATTCGACATCGAGATCGGAGGTCATCTTTCGAAAGGGGAAATTCTTCCCGCAATGGAATGAGACCGTGCGCATGTCAGGATCGTTTTCAAAAATCGCAGCGGTGCCGTCGCCCTGGTGGACGTCGAGATCGAGAATGAGGACCCGGCGAATGCCGTAGTCCCGCCGCGCGACGAGGGCCGAGACGGCGAGGTCGTTGAAGATGCAGTAGCCGGATCCGAAGTCGTAGTAGGCGTGGTGGGTGCCGCCTCCGAGGTTGCCGGCGAAGCCACCCGTTTCGAGGACGTGCCTTGTCGCCGACACGGTTCCGTGCGTGAGGATGAGGGTTCGTTCCGCAATCACTTCGGTCCACGGTCTTAAGCCGATCCGGCGAACCGCCTTGGCATCGAGGGTGCCGTTGAGAAAGGCG
>JABSSQ010000446.1 GCA_013213905.1 Verrucomicrobiales bacterium
GCGAAGCTGCACCCGGCAGAGTGGCGAAGCTGGTATGACTACGGCAGCGGCGCTTTCGGCGACTGGGGACCGCATATTCTCGACACGGCTCATCGCTTCCTGAAGCTCGGACTACCTACCAAGATTGAGGCGGTGAAACGCGATCAACCGAACCCCTTTGTTTATCCACAGGCTTCGACGATCCGATTCCATTTTCCGGAGCGCGAAGGCATGCCGGCGTGCGACGTGACCTGGTACGACGGGACCGAAAACAAACCTGAAGTGGAGCCGGAGCTCGGCATCGAAGTCAAGGGGCCGGGCAAGATCATTTACGGTAAGGACCTCACCTTCCAGGGCGGAAGCCATGCCCGTCCTCTTGTCGTCGTGCCGAAAGAAAAGTATCTCGACATTCGGGAGAGCCTTCCGCGCATCAGTGGGAAAAACAGCGATCACTTCGAGAACTTCCTGCTCGCTTGCAAAGGGCAGGAGGAGACCCGTTCACCGTTTGCCGTATCCGGCCAGCTCACCCAGGTGTTTACCCTGGGTATCATTGCGCAGCGCCTTGGCGGGACCCTGGAGTTTGATCCGGCGACGCAGAAAATCACCAATAACGCGGATGCGCAGGCCCTACTTGATCCCGCCCCTCGCGCCGGTTGGGAAGAGTTCTACAATCTGTAGCCTTTGCTAATCCCGGTTAAGTTGCTGGCCGCCAGAGGCCAGCGGTAGCGCCTGATTTTCACCACGCTTTGCTATGACACAATTCTCACGCCGTAAGTTCGTTAAATCTTCCGCTGCCGTCAGCAGTTTCTTTATCCTGCCGTCCGGTCTTCGCGCCAATTCACCGAACAGCCGGATCTGCACCGCCCACATCGGAACCGGCGGTAAGGGAAACACAGACACCAATTCCATTGGTGCTCACGAACACGTCGAGGTTCTCGGTCTCTGTGATGTCGATCCGAAGCGAGGCAAGATCGCTGAAAAGCAGAAGCAGTATACCAGTGCCAAAGGCTACCAGGACTACCGCGAAATGCTGGCGGAGCTGGGGGACAAGATCGACGCGGTTTCGATTTCCACACCGGATCACACTCATTATCCCGCCACGCTGGCGGCGATGAATCTGGGCAAGCACGTCTACACGCAGAAGCCGCTCACTCACAAGCTTTCCGAAGCCCGTGAGCTCGCTGAGCTGGCCGACGCAAAAGGACTCGCCACCCAGATGGGCATTCAGAACCAGTCTTCGCTCGCCTACCGCCTGACGCGTCAGTGGGTGCAGGACGGCCTGCTCGGCAAGATCAGCAAGGTTTACGTGTGGTCGCACAAGAACTGGGGCTACGACGGCGATCCCTACACCCAGGAAGATGAAGTCCCTGCGGAACTGGACTGGAATCTCTGGCTCGGCACGGCACCAGTTCGTCCCTATGTGCAAAAAGTGTTTCATCCCGGTCAGTGGCGAAAGATGGTCGATTTCGGCTGCGGCACCCTCGGCGATATGGGCATTCACATCTTCGACACTCCGGTGAAGTCCCTGGGGCTTCGTGATCCCCTCTGGGTTGAAGCAGAATGCCGCGAGCCGAATGGTTACGGTTTTCCCGAGCAGAACATGATGCGCTACGGGTTTGCCCCGACTGAATACACGACTGACAATTTCACCTTCACCTGGTGGGACGGAAAAGGATCCCCGCGCTTTGCCGGTAACGAGGATTTGATCCTGCCTGAAGGAGAAGCACTGCCGCAGCAGGGTGCCCTCTTCGTGGGCGAGGCCGGGCGCATGGTGTTGCCTCACTGTAATGCTCCGAAGTTCTACCCGCGTTCCATTTTGCAGAACGCTGTGAAGCCCGATATCGGGCCGATGAATCACTACACGCAGTGGCTCGATGACATCGAAGGCAAAGGTAAAACGGAAGCCGGGTTCGACTACGCCGGGCCGCTCGCCGAAATGCTCTGCCTCGGCGTGATTGCCGGAAACTTCCCGACGAAACGTCTCGAGTGGGACGCCAAGAACATGAAGGTGACCAACCTCGAAGCGGCCAATCCGATGATTCACGGCGACTACCGGAAGTTCTGATTAACTGAGGTGGCGTATCCGTCGAGCGGGCCGCTCGACGCTACCCGCGCTGCCGCGCGAAAATTGCGAAGCGAGTAGCCCCCTCGAAAGGTCGACCCCCTCGCCCCGCAGGGGAGGGAGTGCGTGTCCAGTCTGACGGCAGATTAGATGCTCTGGTAGAAACCTTCCCAACCGGAACGCGGTGCCGGGCCGGCGAGGAGATCGTTGGCGTTGGTGTTGCCCTTGAAGGTCTCGGTTTCCGGATCGAACTCGAGGCTCTCGTTGAGGTATTGGCAAATCACACCGAGAATCAGCACCTTGGTAAGCGGGGCCGCAATACTGAACGGAGAGTTCGTGGTGCCGTTTCCGAGACAGGCCTGGGTGAAGCTTTCCTGGTGATTGAACTCCGGTCCCGGGACCTTGATGTCGTCTTTGTACTTCATCATTTCATCACGCGGGTAGATGCGTGAGACGCTGGCGTGGGAACCGCGCTGGACGACAAAAGCGCCGTCTTCGCGATGCAGCAGGGTGCCAAC
>JABSSQ010000447.1 GCA_013213905.1 Verrucomicrobiales bacterium
AATGACAGGGCCAAGGCTGTTGATATGGTCGACAATGCCGGCGCCGTTTTTGCCCCAGGCGATCCAGCTACCATCCGCTTTCTGGGCTGCTTTGGTCGTCCCGCCGCTGCTTACCCTGATGAAAGGGCCTTGGCCGGAGAGAGCGTCCGGTATCTTTGCCTTATCTAGGTTGATGCCGCGCCATTCGTAGACCTCACCGTCTCTGCCGAGGCCGAGATAGTGAAAGACGCCGCCTTCAATCATGGTCAAACCACCGCCGGGCTTACCTGTTTTCGTTTTGACGTCGTCATCGTTGGTCCAGCAATGAACCGTCCCGTCTTCGGTGACTACCGCTGCAGAACTCTGGTTGGTGGCGGCATCGATGGCGTTGGATATGGAGATGGGCGGATCGACGAGCTTGTCATTTCCTTCATAGCTCCTTCCCCAGACCTTGACGGTGCCATCGATCATAATCGCGAGATGATGGCTACCGCCCGCAACGGCGGTAAGGGCATCGGTGAGTTGATCGGGGCAATGCTGGGTCTCGGGATGGCCCCAAACGGTGCCGTCGTTGCGGGTCACGTTCCACCAGACGGTGTTGGCGTGGAAACTGGCAACGTTACTGTGACCTCGTCGGGCCTCTGCCTGCGCCAGCAACTCTCCATTGGATCTCAAGGCGATCCAGCCGCTTTTGAGGGCGCCGATCTGGACGAAGTCATTGATTTCGCCGGCAGCAGAGAGATCGACCGGTTTGTTTCCGGCCATTTTCCCAAAGACCTTAAGCCGACCCTGTTTCGCAGCGCCCGGCGCGGGCTTCGGATAGAGCCAGTCGCGGATGAATTGCTGATCATCAAGGCTGAGGACGGTTGCAGCGACTTCGAACACCTGGCCGTCGCGGCGCTCGATTCGGATCTCTGTCATCTCATCCGAGATGGAGAGAATCCGCGCATCGATCTGCTGATCCTTCTTGTCGGTGAATACATGATACTCGGAAGGCGAGAGGTCAGTCCGCCAGGCCAGGGCCGACTCAAGAGTCAGGAGGATGCAGAAAAAGAGAGGGAGGGAAGCTCTCATAGCAGGAGATAGTTTGGGGCAAAAAAGCTGTCATGAAAAGCATTCCCAGCGGTTTTTAACCGGGAATGAATTATCTGATCGAGACTCACTCCGCTCCGTGAGCTTTCTCGCAGTTGCTACACAGAGATATTTGGACCAGCGTCAGGGCGGGTGATGCCGATGTCGGCACCGCAGGTCTCGCACCTTCCGCAGGCGCCGCTCTCAATGCATTTGAGAGCGTGTCCGATTTTATTGGCGAGATTCTACTCACTCTCACGGATGGAGCCCTCGGTCTCAATCGACTCGAGTTCAGCGGCCCGGTCAACACACGGCGAAGGTCTCCGCCGTGCGACTCTCTCGTCCGTTTGCCGCTGGTGCAGTCGAGCTGTCTCAGCCCGAGACGAGAGTTGATCTTCTGGAAGGGAACGTCGGCGGGGTGAAAATTCTGAGGTTACAGTCGGGGATGAAGACGGCTATTTTTCTAATTCCAGAGCAGCGGTGCCGTCTTCGTTGAGATTGCCGGTAGCCCAGAGCAGACCGCGCGTTACGAGATCGAGGTAACGATCGTCGGCAACGGTCTCGTTAAAGTGTCCCAGCGTGGTGCTGAAAATCTTTGTTTTGTTAGGACCATATTCGTTGGTCCACACGACTACCGCGTTGGCTTCTTTCGGCTTGGCGTTGGGATCGGCTTTCTGACCCTTCTTGACGCGAGGCATCTGCAGCTGTTTGCCCGAAGCCAGCGGATGAGCGGTGTCGTAAATCGTGACGTTGTTGTAGAGTTCTTCGTCGATGGTGGTCCAGTTTTCGAAACCCTTGGTGATGGGGTGCTCGGGATCGGTGTAGGTCACGTCGATCGGAGTCTTGGGACCGTGGCCGGAAGACTGAACGCCAATCATTTCGAACCAGCCTGCGTTATCGGCACCGATAGCGAGGGGCTCTTTGTAATCGCCCCAGCGGTAGCTGTGCATGGCGCAGTGAAGGTTGACGGCTGGAACACCATCCTTGTGGGCCTTCAGAATGCGACCGACGTATTCTGGATCGGTGACCTTGGCGGTGCACTCGTCATGGATCACCACATCGTAGCCGTCGGCCCAGTTCTCATCGTTGTAGATTTCGAAGGTCGCTTCGGTGGAAGTATCGGGATTGTACTCGATGTCGACTTCAATATTGAGGCGAGACTCCAGGCCAGCCTTGATCAGCTCTTTCTGAACCGCGTAGTCGTGGCAGCAGCCGCCCAGGATAAGCAGGGCCTTTAATGATGTGTTCTCC
>JABSSQ010000448.1 GCA_013213905.1 Verrucomicrobiales bacterium
CGCATTGGACACCTGGATGGTCGAAACCCAGGACCAGGGAGTATTCCCTGAACCCGACGAAATCGTCGCTCCCTTCGAGAAAGAAATGCACGACTGGTTCGGCACGCCTGAGTGGCACCCCTACAAGGGCGACTAGCGGCCGAAGGTCGCCCTCTTCTTCTCCGCAGAGCGGTAGCAAAACTCGTGAGAGTTTCGTGCAGTCGACCTGTCGAAACTCTCACGAGTTTCGCCACGCTCGAAAATCCCGGAAGAGATTCCGCAAATTCACGCTCTCAAAGGCGCCCTTTGCGAAAAGGGCCCCCTTCCAGAACGGTTTCAAACACCTTATTCCCTCTATTCCAATGAAACCTCTCCTCCTGTTTCTTATTGCAGCCCTGCCGGCTACCGCCCTGTCACAAACCACGGAGCAGGACCTCGAGATCGTCCGAAGCCGCTACCTCAACTGGGTCCTCGACACGGAACAAACGGATTACAACAACCCCCACATCAACGGGCGCTACGGGCGCCTCCAGCGAAGTGTTCGCGGCATCCTCAATCGCTTCGAATCAGATTTCGATTTCTCGAATGACGCTCCCTTCTACGATACCCGCACCGCCAATGACGACCTCAGCGAACTCCAGTTCCTCGTCACCCAGGCACTCCCCCACCTTTCCACTGCCTATAATCTCAAAGGGCCTGACAAACGCCCTAATCCCTATTACCGGGACAAGGAACTGCATCGCCTGATCCTGCTTTCATTTGATCGCCTTCATCAGCGCGGTTTTCGCAAGGGCCTTCTCATGCCCTGGAAAACCAAGGAGGTCGCCGACGAACCCACTCCTGCGCGTCAGGGCATCGTCGTTGACTTTCACCTGCGCACCTCCGGGTTTGCCCTCGCCACCTTCCTGATGAGGGACACTCTCGAGGAATCTGGAAAGCTCGGACGGACCCTCGAAACCTGCCGGGACATCATGAGCCACGACGAGAAGTTCGGCAGCCTCTACGATCTCAAGCAGAACGCCGATGGCATCCGTCTCGTCGCCAATTTTTCCCTTCCCTACGCGCTCGCCGCCGGAGACCTCGAGCACCTCACCTTGATCGGCCGGCAAGTAGATCGCTCCATGGCGAAAGAGTCCGATGCCTCGGACACGATCAAACCTGACGGCCTCGGATTTCACCATCGTGCTGTATATCTGTCAGGCTACGCTCCGTTCGGCGTCGCCCAGTCTGCGTTTCTCGCCTGGCTGCTAGATGGAACCGGAGCCGAAGTGCAGCCCGTCACGATCGGAAACATGACTCACAGCATGGAGGTCCTTCGCCTCGTTTCCCAGAAATATGAAGGCCACAAATCCCTGGCCGGACGACTCACTCCTTCACCGGTCATCCCCCAGGTGCTGCTCGGCTACGCCTACCTTGCCGATCTCGAACACCCCGGACGCTCTGAAGTGGAACGGATTCTCGCACGCCTCGCCGACGAATCCTTCATGAACTCCCCCGCCGCCGATCGGGTCTTCTCTGCTCAACGGAACGAAGTCCCACCGGGGGGCGGAGCTGTCTCCAGCTTTTACAGAATCCTGCACTCTGCCCGCCAGGGCGGCGCCGAACCGGATCCATCCGGCAACTGGGCGTTCAACTATGGCCCCGTCAGCGTGCATCGACGCGATCACTGGATGGCCTCCGTCAAAGGATACAGCAAATACTGGTGGGCCTTCGAACGCTCCCTCGTTGACGCCCGCATGGATGCCCGACTCCAGAACGTTCTCGGTTTCCACGACAGCGCCTGCTACCTCAGCATCCATACCCTCGACAATGAAACCAATCCCTTCGGCACCGGTCGAACTCGCGACGGCTGGAACTGGTGTCGAATCCCCGGTGCCACCACCCGACAGATTCCCGGTAAGGATTTCCTGAAAATGGATCGCCAGTCGGATCGCACTCCCATCCAGCGCCCCTTCGCCGAGTCCAGCTTCGTCGGTGGACTCAGTCTTGATCGAAAGCATGGACTCTTCGCCGCGCAGTATCATGAAGTCGGTCCCGATCGGCGCAAAGGCCCGCTCAGAGCCATGAAAGCTTTCTTTTTCTTCGGCGATCAGATCGTGGCCGTCACGCACAGCATCAAAAACGGCGACGGGGTCTATCCCGTCGAGACGACCTTGTTCCAAACTCCCCTGGCCGAAGCCGACACTCCAACCTGGATCAACGGAAAGTCGATCAAGGGACTGGAGAAAACGAAACGCTTTGAAGAACCCCAGCCAGTCACCCTGGTCGACTCCGCCAATCATGGCTACTACCTTCCACGCGCCGAAGGCCTCATCGTGCAGCGGGAGGAGCAAACCCATCTCGACCAGTCCGGCACCACCCCGACCACCGGAAACTTTGCTTCGGCCCGTTTCCAACACGGCAAATCTCCAGACGCAGATCACTGCGAATACGTCATTCTTCCGTCAGCCGGTCCTGACAAAACTTCTCAGTTCGCGAACGAAGCCCACAACATCTACAACGTCGTTCAGCGCAACTCACGGGGTATCATCGTTCAGCACTACCCGCTCGGCCTCACCGGCTATGTACTGCCCAACGCCGGCGTCGAGATTGAAAAAGGCCTCATCAGGGAAATCAGCGTCCCCTGCTTTGCCATGACCGAGAAAAGAGGCGCTGACAGTCTCCGTCTCAGCGTCTGCAACCCAGACCTCGGCTGGGAAGCCGGCAAACAGTTCGATTACAAGAAAGACTCCCGCGACCCCAACTCGCAAAAGCTGTTCGAACCCGTGTCCATGCCTCTCACCATCACCCTCCGGGGCCGCTGGAATCCCGCTCAACCGCACCCGGAGATTGAGGTCAAGAAATCGACGAAAGATTCGACCACACTCACGTTCGCCACTTCTGACGCCCGCTCCATCGAGTGCCTGCTCGAACGCCGTTAACTTCTTGTTCCTTTTCTTAATCTATTTCCTGTTTCCGATCCGGGCATTTCCAGCTTGTCTTACACGTCACAAGCTACCAGTTCCGAACCCCACCATTGAGCCACATTGGATGGAAACCCCCAAGTTTATGCCCGCGAGGCCCTGTTTCTCGCCGAGTATCCGAATGCGGTTTCCATCCCTTCCCAGGCTTTCCGCATCAGAAACCTGCTGACCCGGCGAACGACGGAGAAGGCGCTCGCCTGGATTAAAGAGAAGCGGGAGAGACCCTTCTTCCTCCACTTTTCGGAAACTATGCCCGGCAGCACCGCCGCGCCTTTTGCCAGCCCGGAGTTTAACGGAAAGAGCAGGTCTGGCCCCTGGAAACTCTTTCTGCCGCTGGAGAGTTTCGTTCGCCATCCTCATTTCAAAAACGGGACGACCCATACGGCTCCCCTTCTCTTCAATGTTTACGAAGACATTGGATCAACGCAGAACGTTGCCGAAGAAAACCCTGACATTGTTGCCCGACTCACCTCACTCGCAGAACCGATCCGCCGGGAACTTGGAGATCGCGAGGCTCCCGGTCCGGGCATTCGCCGCATCGGAAAGTTCGAAAACCCTGTCCCGCTGTTAAAAGAATAGCATTTACCTTCAAGCGAGCCGCCCCCAAGCTGATTCAACTCCTCGCAACCATGATCAAATCTCTCTTACTCATCACCCTGGTCATCGGGCTGACTTCATCCGCCTTTTCACAGGCCGAAACCATCATCGACAAAGCTGCGGCGATCCAGTTGAGCAATGGATGGAAGAACGACGCCGCATCCGTGGCTCCTCCACTCGTCCACATTTCCGAATCAGCCGACGGCTTGGCCGCGCTTACGATCTTGAAAGAGATTCCCGCGGACGTGGAGGTCAATACGCTGGGTGACTACACATCGCTCAAAATCGAGCTTCTCGGCGATTCCTACCCTGACTTCAATCCGACTGCTCCCAAGATGGGTGAAATCAACGGACTTCGCGCGGCGTTTTTCGACAGTTCGGCCACTGTCGAAACACCGGACGGCACCAAGTTCAAAGCCAACTTTTCGTTGATGACTGTCGAAGGAAAAGACCACTTCTACCTTCTCATCGGACTGATGCAGGAGGGGGCTCCTGCGGCGGCTCGCAACGAACTCATCAAGATTTACAAGACCTTCAAGGAGAAAGGTTGAACACCTGACTCCGCCCTCTCCTTCATCGCATCCATTTGACGGATTCTGAAATTAGACGTATGGGTTAGTCATCATTGAAGGGCAGCCACGCTGCCGGCTCGCTTATCAAGTCATTCTGCGAGCCCCTATACAGCCACCGATGGTTCTGTTCATTCACACCGTCGATCGATACAGTGGAAGTCCTTAACGCCAGCGATGTGCCGGCGTTTACCCATGGAAAATCAGATCCTGAAACTACTCGGGCGGAAGAACTATCTGCCCGCTGATGCTTTCGAATTGCACAAGCGACTCAAGCTTCAGCCTCACGAACAACAAAAACTCAATCGAACCCTGCGAGCCCTCGAGCGCTCCGGTCAGGTTGCCCGAATCAAGGGCGATCGCTACATCCTTCCAAAGGAAGCCGATCTTATCCCCGGACGCATCCAGATCACCCGACAGGGCCGCGGATTTCTCATGCCCGATAAACCGGGCTCCGTC
>JABSSQ010000449.1 GCA_013213905.1 Verrucomicrobiales bacterium
CTCCGGATTGGGCGAACTCCCGGCTGACCGACTTGGTTTTGCCAAGTGGCTGATGAGCGAGGAGAATCCGCTGGTGGCCCGCGTTGCGGTGAATCAGTACTGGCAAATGATCTTTGGAACCGGCCTGGTCAAGACGGCCGAAGACTTTGGCACTCAGGGTAGCCTGCCCACTCATCCTGATCTGCTCGACTGGCTCGCGATCGAATTCAGGGAGTCCGGCTGGGACACTCGCCACATCCTCAAGACGCTGGTGATGAGTCGGACCTACCGCCAGTCCTCTGCCCTTCGTGAAGGGGACCTCCAGAAAGATCCCAACAATGTCTTCCTCGCCCGCGCGCCTCGACTGAAGCTGCCGGGCAGCATACTTCGTGACCAGGCCCTGGTCGCGAGTGGGCTCCTCGTCGCCGACATCGGTGGAGCATCGGTGAAGCCTTATCAGCCGGCTAGAATGTGGAAAGAGGCGAGCAATTTCAGCTACAAGCAGGACAAAGGAGATAAGCTGTATCGCCGAAGTCTCTACACCTACTGGAAAAGAACCCTGGCTCCGCCATCGATGGCAGTGCTTGATTCCTCGGACCGGGAATGGTGCTCAGTGAAGCCGAAGCGGACGAATACTCCTCTTCAGGCGCTGACCTTGATGAATGAAACCGCTTTCTTCGAAGCCGCCCGGAAACTGGGTGAACGCATGGTCGCGATGCCGGAGGCTTCCGCGGAGGAGCGAGTTACCTTTGGCTTCCGCAGCGTCCTTTCCCGGACTCCCGAGCCGGCGGAGCTTGATATCCTGACCGATGCTTATCAGCGATACCTGCAGAGCTACCGCGAAACACCGGATCAGGCGGAGGAAATTTTAACGGTCGGTGAATCGGATGCCGATGAGAGTGCTGACCGTATTGAATTAGCTGCGGCTACGGCCGTCGCGAATGTGATCTTGAACCTCGAAGAAGCCTCTGTGCGCGAATAACCATGGACCATTCCTTCAATTCCAACCCCGCCTTCCAGGCGAGTCGTCGACGGTTTCTTAACCGTTCTGCAGCAGGCCTCGGTGGCATCGCGCTCGGTTCATTGCTTGGGCGACAGCTTGGCGCTGAAAACAGTGGCCTGGTCATGCCGAGCCACGAGGCCAAAGCCAAGCGGGTGATCTACCTGTTCCAGTCAGGCGGGCCCTCTCAGTTGGACCTGTTCGACCACAAGCCTCACCTGCATAAAGTTCACGGACAGGAGGTGCCGGACTCTGTGTTCAATGGTCAGCGCCTGACCGGCATGACTGCGGGCCAGACGTCCTTTCCGGCCGCGCGTTCGATTTTTGATTTCAAACAACATGGTCAGAGCGGTGCCTGGATTTCTGAACTGATGCCGAACCTCGCCAAGGTGGCTGACGACATTACCTTTGTGAAGTCGCTCTACACCGAGGCGATCAATCACGACCCGGCGATCACATTTCTCCTGACCGGATTCCAGATTGCCGGTCGCCCCAGCATGGGCGCCTGGCTCAGCTATGGTCTTGGCAGTGAGAATGAAAACCTGCCCTCGTTTGTCGCGATGATGTCGGGCGGTGGCCAGCCGCTTTATGACCGCCTCTGGGGGCCGGGCTTTCTGCCGTCAAAGCACCAGGGTGTTCGATTTCGTTCCGGCAATAATCCTGTGCTTTATCTGAACAACCCCAACGGGGTGACTCAGGACATCCGCCAACAGACGCTTGGGGACATCGGAGCGCTCAATCGTCTTCGTCATGCTGAGGTGGGGGATCCTGAAATTGAGACTCGCATTGCCCAGTACGAGATGGCGCACCGGATGCAGACATCGGTGCCTGAGTTGACCGACCTTTCGGATGAGCCGGAGAGCACCTTCGAACTCTACGGTGAAGACGCCCGTAAGCCGGGCACCTACGCTTACAATGTTCTGATGGCCCGACGCCTCGCTGAACGGGGAACTCGCTACACCCAGGTCTTTCACCGGGGATGGGACACTCACAACAGTACGGCCGGCCGACTTCCAAAGTTGTGCAAGCAGACAGACCAGGCCTCGGCGGCGCTGATCACTGACTTGAAGAACCGCGGGTTGCTCGATGATACGCTGGTGATCTGGGGCGGTGAGTTCGGACGAACGGTTTATTGCCAGGGTGACCTCTCACCGAACAATTATGGTCGTGACCACCACCCCCGCTGTCTCACAGTGTGGATGGCCGGTGGTGGTATCAAGCCGGGAGTGACCTATGGGGCGACGGATGACTACAGCTACAATGTGGTTGAGAATCCGGTCAGTGTTCATGACTTCCACGCGACGATCATGCACCTGCTCGGCATCGATCACGAGAAGTTGACCTACAAGTTCCAGGGACGTCACTTCCGCCTGACTGATGTGCACGGCCACGTGGTGAAAGACATTCTTGCCTGATTTATTGCAGGAAAGGATTGGTCGCCTTCTCGATTCCGATGGCCGTGGTGGGGCCGTGTCCCGGAAGAACCTGGGTCTCGTCGGGGAGCGGCCAGAGCTTCTCCTTGATTCCTGAAATCAGGAGATCGTGATCACCGTGCGGGAAATCGGTGCGACCGATGCCTCCCTTGAAGAGGACGTCGCCGCCGACAAGGAGAGGGTGGCCTTCAATCAGGAAACAAAGACTGTCCGGTGAGTGACCGGGAACGTGAAGAATTCTGACCGGTAGTTCCGGCAGATGGAGGGCGGTTTCCCCCTCGAGGAGGTGATCGATTTGATACGGGTCAAGATCACATGGCATGCCAATCATCGCCTCGAGTCGCTTCGCCATGGTGAGATCTTCGGAAGGTTCAGAGTGAGCCCATATGGGGCATCCGAAGGCCTCGATCACTTTGCCGGCTCCGATGACGTGGTCGTGATGCTGGTGAGTGAGGATGAGCCCGTCGAGTTTGATCCCTTTGCCGGAAAGCCACTCCGCGACTCCGTCCGGTGCGTCGAACAGCCAATGCTTGCCGCCGCTATTAAAAAGGTAGCCGTTGGTTTGGAAAAGACCGCCACAGAACTGCTCGATTTCGAATTGATCCATCGCCGCTACCTAATGCTAGATTCCCGGCGCATTCAACAAATCTGGTGCTAAGCGATTCGATTGGGCTTATAAGAAGTAGAACCACTGCTACTTTCCAGCTATGCCTCTTCGATTTGAATGTCCTCACTGCTCTGCCCGCCTCTCTGCCAAGTCGGATTTGTTCCACACGGTGATGGACTGTCCTGAGTGTGGTGGGGAGTTTATGGTTCCGGCGCCTGAGGATATCAAGAAGGCCACCGATGAGGTGAAGTTTGTCTGCATGCACTGTCGCCGAAAGCTATCTGCCACCCCTGACCTTTTTGGCACGGAAATGACTTGTCCGTTCCGCGACTGTGGAGAGATTCTGGTGATTCCGGACCTGCACGGGCGGATCATTGAAGATGGCGAGGGTTCCTGATCTGATTAATGCCTCCTTCGATGAAGCTTTGGATCGCCTCATTGTGTTTGGTATTTGGACTAGTTTTGGACTTTTGTCAGGAAGCCCGGAGCGAACAGGACGAAAAAATGAGCGAGTTTGATCCTTCGCAGCATCTCTGGATGGAGGAAGTGGAAGGCGAAGAGGCGCTGACCTGGGTGCGGAAACAGAATGAGCGCTCATTGAATGAGCTTCAGGCCGATAAGGACTACGAAGCAGACCTCGCTGATGCGCTCGAAGTGCTGACTTCAAAGGAGCGCATTCCCTACGGCAGGATTCGAGGTGATTATGTCTATAACTTCTGGCAGGACGAAGACCACGTCCGGGGTATCTGGCGTAGAACTCCGCTGGATGAATATAGCTCTGAGGATCCGGAATGGGAGACCGTGCTCGACTTTGATCAGCTCGCCGAAGAGGAGGAAAAGAACTGGGTTTTCAAGGGGACGCGCACTTTTCATGATCGGGAGAGCGGCAAATACTTTTGTCTTGTCGCTCTGTCTGACGGAGGAAAGGACGCCGTCGTTCGTCGCGAATTTGATCTCGAATCGAAGAGCTTCGTAGAGGGTGGTTTCGAGACCCCTGAGGCCAAGCAGGGAATGGCCTGGGAGAATGCGGATACCATCCTTATCGGAACGGACTGGGGTGAAGGCTCGCTTACCGAGTCGGGCTACCCCCGCATTGTGAAGCGCTGGAAGCGGGGCACCCCGATGTCAGAGGCAGAGACTGTTATCGAGGGCGATGTGACCGATGTTTCAGTGAGTGCGTTTTCGATCGAGCGGGCGGACGGGACTCTTCTCTCCTTCGCTTCGGAAGCCGATACATTTTTCACAGATACGACCTGGTGGCTTCCCGGCGAGGGTGAAGAGCCGGTCAAGGTCGCCATCCCACCGAAGTCTTATCTTTCAGGTGCCTATCGCGGACGGATGCTGGTATCCCTGCAGCAGGACTGGGAATTGGCTGAAGATCAGTCGTTCAAGAGTGGGGACCTGGTTTCCTTTGATCTGGATGAGTTCCTTTCCACCCGTGAACTTCCGAAGGCTTCCCTCGTGTTTCGTCCTGAGAAAAACCAGGCCCTGACAGGGGTGTCGATTGGGAAAGAGACAGCTCTCATTTCGATTAACGAGGATGTCGTTGGAAGAATTCTGCGACTGGAGCGCGATGGCGATGGCTGGTCGTTGGATCCAGTTGAGCTTCCCGGCGAAGGACAGGCTGATGTCGTTTTTTCGAGTATTGACGAGAGCCTGATGTTCATCAGCTATGAAGATTTCCTCACCCCAACGACTCTGTTTCAATACAACCCGGTTTCAGGTGATTTGTCAGGACTGAAATCTCTGCCTGAAGAGTTTGATGCCAGCGGGTTGGTGGCGGAGCAGTTCTTTACCGAGTCGACGGATGGAACCCGCGTGCCTTATTTTGTGATTCGTCACGAGGACGTGGAGTTTGACGGAACGAATCCGACGTTGCTCTACGCGTATGGTGGCTTCCAGATTTCGCTCAATCCGTCCTACCGAAGCACGATTGGGCGGCTCTGGCTGGAGAAGGGGGGAGTGTATGTGCTGGCGAACATACGAGGTGGTGGTGAGTACGGACCGGAGTGGCACCAGGCAGGATTGAAATTGAATCGACAGCGGATCTACGATGATTTTATCTCTGTCGCGGAAGAATTAATCAAGCGCGGCATCACCAGTCCGAGGCACCTTGGTATCATGGGGGGATCAAACGGGGGGCTTCTCATGGGGGTGATGTTGAATCAGCGTCCCGACTTGTGGAATGCGGTGGTCGTTCAGGTTCCGCTCCTCGATATGCTTCGCTACCACCTGTTACTTGCCGGGGCATCCTGGGTTGATGAGTATGGATCTCCCGAGGTGGCCGGGGAACGGGAGTTCCTTGAAAAGATTTCCCCTTACCACAATTTTGACTCGTCGAAGGAATACCCGGTTCCCTTTTTCGGTACCTCAACCAAAGATGATCGGGTTCACCCGGGGCATGCGCGGAAGATGGCGCGGAGGTTTGAGGAAGCCGGGTTGCCGTTCTTCTACTATGAGAATATCGACGGAGGACACTCGGCTGCTGCGAACCAGGTTGAGCGTGCCAAGAGAACTGCGCTAGAGTTTACCTACCTCAAGAACGCGCTGTTTTAGGCAGGTGTAGCGCTTGTGCTCTGTTGAGGGGCTTGATAGTATTCAGTCTCAGAAACTCCCTCTGTTTTTGTCGAAGGTTTCAGAATCGTGACCCGATGGCCAAGCTCTCACAATACCCCCTGGCTGCGACTGAGTTTTTCAGGAGATTCATCGAAGAGAACAGCGACTTTGTCACGTTTTCGGTTCTCGGATTGATCGCCGGCGTGAGTTTGACATTTTGGCTCCTGCGCGCAGGTCGTGAGTTGGGCCGGGTGGACAAATTGGCGATCGGCGGTTTCTGGACGGTTTTGCTGGCTGTGAATGTTGGAGGCTATTTTCTCGTGGATCAGGCTGGAAAGAGGGAGATGGCCCGGTTGCAGGATCAGATCAGTGGATTCGCTCCGACTTATGCTGAGGAACTCGGCGCGATGGGGCATGGGTCGATCACGGTGGATACACCGCCGGATGATCAGGTTTACCTGGCCATGATCCACAAGCAGATCAGGTGGTTGGAGTTAAATCCCTCCATAGCTGACATTTACACCTTTCGAAAACATCCCGATGGGAATCAGCTGATCGTCGATTCAGAGACGGACTACGATAGGAACGGTGCCTTTGAAGGGGATCGCGAGCAGCGTACTGAGATTGGGGAGATCTGGGATGAATTTAATGAGCATTTCATGCGGGCTTTTTCCGGTGAGAGTGCCTTCGACGATATTCCCAATACCGATCGATGGGGCACGTGGGTAAGTGCCTATGTTCCGATGTTTGATGAATCCGATCAGGTCGAGGCAGTGCTTGGCGTGGACTTTCCTGCGGAGGAATGGGTGGCCTCAATGAAGCGCGCCCGTCTGACGGTTATGGGTTTGCTTGCACTGCTGGCCGTCCTCGCCCTGGCTGCCGGTGTGATCATTGCCGTGTTGCGTGCCCATTTGAATGAGCGTCAACGTTCTGAATGGAATCTGCGACAGGCAAAGCGGGCTACGGATGCGGCCAACGACGCCCTGGCAGCAAGTAATCGTGACCTGGAACAGTTTGCCTACGTGGCCTCTCACGATCTTCAGGAGCCCCTGCGAATGGTGACGAGTTTTCTGCAGCTCTTGCAAAAGCGTTACGAGGGTAAGCTCGATGAGAAAGCTGATGAATATATCTTTCAGGCCGTCGACGGCGCTGAGCGCATGAGAGGTTTGATCCGCGGGCTGCTCGAATTGGCCCGTGTCAATCGAGACATCGAAAAGCCGGTAGTAGTCGATGTGAACCAGGTGGTGAAGGAGGCGCTGAAGAACCTGGCTGTCGTGATCGAGGAAAATGATGCCAAGGTCACCCGAAGCACACTGCCGGAGGTAATGGGTAATGAATCCCAGTTGACCCAGCTATTTCAGAATTTGATCAGCAACGCGATCAAGTTCTGTCAGGACGGGAATCCCGAGATTGATATCAGCGCCCGTGAGGTCGGGCAGGGTGATGAATTCTGGTGGGTGTTCTCGGTGCGGGATAACGGCCCGGGAATTCCGGAAGAACATCATCAGCGAATCTACCAGATCTTTCAGCGGCTTGACTCGTCGCGTGGTGATATCAAGGGAACCGGTATTGGCCTGGCCTTGTGTCGCCGGATCGTCGAATTGCACGGTGGCGAAATCACGGTCGACAGCGCACCCGGCACGGGGAGCGTGTTCAAGTTCAATTTGCCCGGTGTGCCGAAGTGAGGTTGCCGGAGGATCCCGGCAACCAGATCGGACGAGGCTCTACTCGGCGTCCTTGGCGCCAATCACCTTATAGATGATGGCACCGATCACGGCGCCGATGATGGGAGCCACCCAGAAAAGCCAGAGCTGAGTCACTGCTTCTCCACCGGAAAAGAATGCCACGCCGGTAGACCGGGCCGGGTTGACCGAGGTGTTGGAAACAGGAATGCTGATCAAGTGGATCAGCGTCAGGCCGAGGCCGATGGCAATGGGTGCCAGCCCCGCGGGGGCGCGTTCGTCGGTGGCGCCGAGGATGATGACGAGAAACATCAGGGTCATCACGATTTCGACAACGAGGACAGCCATCATCGAGTAACCGCCCGGGGAGCTTCCCCCGAAACCATTCGCGGCGAAATTACCCGCGGCACTGAAGCCCTCCTGGCCGCTCGCAATGATATAAAGAACAGCGCCGCCGGCGAGGCCGCCGAGGACTTGGGCAATGACGTAAGGCGCGACTTCTTTCGCCGGGTGTCGACCGGCAACGCAAAGGCCAATGGTGACGGCCGGGTTGAGGTGACATCCTGAGATGTGACCGATGGCGAAGGCCATGGTGAGGACGGTAAGGCCAAAGGCGAATGAGACACCGAGCCAGCCAATGCCGACGTCAGCGACTCCTGCGGCGAGAACCGCGCTTCCGCAACCTCCGAGGACGAGCCAGAAGGTTCCGATGAATTCAGCTAGAGATTTTTTCATAGATGATACCAGAGACAGAACAGCGTCCGGGCCCATCCATTGAAGTCGTTCCACAAAACAAGGGGGCCGTTTCCGCGGAGGCCCATCGCTGCAACCGGGATCCTATCGAAAGCGCCAAGTTCCGTCAAGGAAGGTCGGGCAGGTTGAGCCCGGGATGCTCGAGAGGGAGTTTGCTGATCCAATCGCCTCTGGCTTTCTCCCACACTGACGGGTCTCGAATAACCGTGATGCCCTGCGGAAGTCTTCCCGGGTAGTTGCCGGGGCCTGTCCAGATGAGAGTGACGTTTTCGTAAGTTCCCGGCGGAAAGATCATGTCATCGACACCGTTGATCGAGACGGCATCCATGTAGAAAATGGTGTCCCGAACTTCGACCTCCCCGGCGTTGCGTTCCCACTTAAAGATCATGCCCGGAGCCACCCCGACACCGTCCTCTCGGGGTTTGATGTAGCGGTTCCTGAAACTCCGGCCTTCGGTTCCGTCGTGTGGTTGAGCAGAAATCCTGACCAGGCAATCCTTCACGATGGTTCTGGGTGGGGTGGTGTTTTCGCTCGAATCCCGTGTGGAGAGGAAAACGAAGCAGCCGTCGATGAGGCAGTTGGTGATTTCCCCGCTGATGTAGCTATCGTTTTCCACCGTATCATCCCGGATGTCTTTCATCCAGGCTCGTTCAAGTTTCCAGTAGTCGAGCCCGTCCGAAGGACCGAGGCCATCTTCCACATTTTCAAAGTAGACGTCGGAAACGGAGGCGGTTCCGGTGCAGTTCTTAATGTGGACAGCGTCCCCATCCCACATCGCTTTGACGACACGCCACGGTAGCAGTTTGGATTGAAGGCCTATGACCGCGGCTCCCTCAAGATGAGGTGATTCCATGTCCCTGACTTGCAGGGGATACCGTTCTTGGTTGGGAAGCTCAATGGCCTCTAGAGTCGATGTGTCAGGGTATCCAACCCCGTTTTCGGGATCCCACCCGGAGCCCTTCAACACAGTGTATGACGGGGGCGGGTTGAAATGCTCCGATTTGCCCCCGAGCAGTATGACACCATAAGCTGACAGTTTTGTATCCGCCGGATGATCGCTGAGGATGAGTTGCTCATCTGAAACTCGGGGAGAGACTGTCACGAAGTTGGGATCGGCATATGCCGACGAGAGCCATAGAATCAGAGCTGGAAGAAAGCGTGATAACACGGCCAAAGGTAAACCTTCTGCCGCTGGGATCAATCGGGCGTGTTGAGAGTGAGCGGGCCTCGTCGGGAGTAGGGCTAGCAGAATGACTTCAAATGGCCTTCCAATGAAGTGATGCCAACCGGTGCAAAGATCCGATTGGCGACTGCGTTGGGCCGATTATCGCAGACAAGAAAAGCATAATGTTCGAGGACCGTGATCGGTTTCATGTCGGGCACCTGTTTCATTCCTGTGGGTTCGAAAGGTTCCCGATGAAATGAACTTTTTTAGATCAGGGTTTCCGGAAACGGATGGCTCTGCCGCTCCGGATCGATCCGGAATTGCTGACGATACTCCCTCGGGGTCACCTCTTTGAGGGAGCGGAAGCGGCGGTTGAAGTTGGAGAGATTGTTGTAGCCGCAGTCGAGGGCGATTTCTGAGATCGGAACGTTGGTCTCGATGAGAAGGCGGCAGGCTTCTCCAATGCGAAGCTCATGCAGGTATTCGACAAGGGTTTTTCCGGTGTTAGCTTTGAAGAAGCGGCAGAAAGACTTCGGACTCATCTTGGCGACCGAGGCGGCTTCCTCGAGGCTAACTGCGTTGGTCTTGTTCTGTCTCAGGTAAGTGAGAATTTGGTCGAGACGGGAAATGTCACGCTCTTTGAGGGAGGGGGAATAGGCTGGACTGGCAAGGCGGGTTCGTTCGGATGAACTGGCGAAGAGTTCGAGGATGCGAAGGGTCTGGATAAACTGTTCCAGTGGAGTCTGGTCAGACATCTCCAACATAAGCTGTTTCGCTTTGTCCCTCGTTTCGCCGTGGAATTCGAAGCCGTAGCGAGCTTCGTCGAGAAATTCGCGGACTGTCTGCAGCTCGTTTTTCTGAAGCAGTTCAGTGCCCAGGGACTCCCGGGAAAATTGAAGCACGGCGAACGAGGGACGTTCCCAGTCTTCATCGTCAGGCTGGCTGGAATGAAGGGCATGCGGAATGTTTGGCCCGTTCATAAAGAGGGTACCTTCACGCAGGGCGCCGATGTGATCTCCGGAGATGAATTCCCCGGCGTGGTCTTTGAGTGACAGCAGGATGTCGAATTCCGGATGGTAGTGATAGACCGGCCAGACATCGCGATCGATCTTGAAGACGAGGGCCTTTGACGGGCCGGTGGGGATGAATTCCAGTTGGGGGCGGGCCATGGCGAAATCGCGTTAATTAGACCAAAGTTTACCACTATATAGCGCAAATGTGGGGATACTATGTGAAAATCGTATCGAAATGTGTCTTGATTTGATTTGTTGAATCGCCGAATTCTGGGGAGATTTCGTATAATCTCGAAACCCCTATGAAACTCCTCCTCCCGATTCTGACTCTCGCCTGCCTTTTTGCAGGGTCAGCATCAGCCAGTGATGCTGCTACAGAGTCATTGGAGTTCTTCGAAAAGCGAATTCGTCCGGTGCTGGCAGAGAAGTGCTACAAGTGCCACTCTGCTAAATCTGAGAAATTGAAGGGGGGTCTCCTCGTGGATCATCGTGACCATCTGCTTGAAGGAGGTGAGACCGGTGCTGCTATCGTTCCTGGACAGGTTGAAGACAGTCTTCTGATCGAGTCGATCCGGTATGGCAATGTTGATCTGCAGATGCCGCCGAAAGAAAAACTGAGCGAAGAGATTGTTCGGGATTTTGAGCAGTGGATTGCTGATGGTGCGGTTTGGCCGAATGAGCCTGTCCCTCAGAGGGAAGGCACGGGAGAGGGATTTGATCTGGAGAAACGCCGGGAGGAACACTGGAGCTGGCGCCCGGTGGAGCGCCCCGAGGAGCCGTCGGTAAAAGCAACAGATTGGCCGAGGAGCGGGATCGATCATTTCATTCTCGACCGGCTTGAGAAGAGCGGTCTCCATCCCGCAGAGGAAGCAGCAAAGGCGGTCTGGCTTCGCCGGGTTCATTTTGACCTGACCGGTTTGCCTCCGAGTCCGGATGAGATCGAGGCCTTCGAGGCGGATGAATCGTCGGATGCCTATGAGAAGGTGGTGGATCGGCTTCTTGCCTCTCCTCACTACGGCGAGAGGTGGGCCCGTCACTGGATGGACCTGGTTCGCTATGCGGAAAGCTATGGTCACGAGTTTGATTACACCATTCCTCATGCCTTCGAGTATCGCGACTATCTTATTCGTGCATTCAACGAGGACTTACCCTATGACCAGTTTGTTCGTGAACATATCGCAGGGGATTTGCTGAAGGAGCCTCGTCGAAATCCTTCGGATGACTTCAACGAGTCGGTGATCGGAACCGGGTTCTGGTATCTTCACGAGGCCACGCATGCTCCGACCGATGTGCTCGCCAATGAAAGCGAGATCATGGACAATCAATTGGATGTGTTCGGGAAGAGCTTTCTCGGACTTACGATTTCATGCGCTCGCTGCCACGATCACAAGTTCGATGCGATTTCCGCTGCTGACTATTACGCCTTGACGGCATACATCCACAGCAGCGCCCGACAGGAGTATCCGATCGATCCTCACCGTCAGCGTGAAGAGACACGGGCTAAACTGGAGGCGTTGAAATCGACTGCTGATGCCAAATTGCCCGAAGGCGAGGTGGTCGCCTCGGTTCGCAGCGATGAAACTTTCGAAGACTTTTCTGAAGGAGTGATCCCGGAAGGCTGGAGCACCACCGGCGTCGCTTTTTCAGGCGCAGGCACCCGGCTGGGACTGCGGTTTGATTCCGGGGCTCCCCTGACAGTTCCGGGTACGGTTGATTCCGGCATATTTGGCCGGGCCCAGGTGGGAAGCCTTCGGTCTCCGACATTTACCCTCAAAAGCGATACGATTTACATCCGGGCCAAGGGATCAAAAGTGGCCGTCCGATTGATTGTCGATAACTACCAGATGGCTGGTTATAATCCACTTCTCTTCAAGGGATCGGTGATCAAAGACATCGATACCAAGGGGCAGTTCAAATGGTTGGCCATGAAGGGCAACCTCGACAAATACATCGGCCATCAGGTCTATCTCGAGTTTTCTGATGAAAGTGGTGGTGACATCATCCTGGACGAAGTGCGTGTCGGCGGCGCGGCCCCGGAGAAACTGAAAGAGGGTTCGGCCATTGCATTGAGCAGGGAGGTTCAGGCAATCGTCAAGGAAGGTGAGGGCATCGCAAATCAACTTCCGAAACCCAGGTTTGCGCTGGCGATGGCTGAAGGGACTCCGGAAGGGGCCGCGGTTTACGTTCGCGGAAGTCACCGTTCGCTTGGAGAGAAAGTGCCTCGACGATTTCTAACAGCCCTGGGAGGCAAAGAAGGGGATCGCCTCGCGTTAGCGAATGAAGTCGCAAGTCCGGAAAATCCGCTGACGTCCCGGGTCATGGTAAACCGGATCTGGCACCACCTGTTCGGGAGCGGCATCGTGGCCTCAGTGGATGACTTTGGCCCGATGGGGCAGATGCCGACCCACCCGGAGCTCCTCGACTGGCTGGCTTCGGAGCTGGTCGAAGAAGATTGGTCGATCAAGCAGATGCTCCGCGTGATCGTATTGTCCTCCACTTATCGGCAGGCGTCTGAGGCAAACCCTCGAATTGACCCTGACACGCTTGCTAACACGGATGAGGCAAATCAGCTCCTTCACCGGATGCCGGTCAAGCGTCTCACGGGTGAATCGATTCGCGATTCAATACTCGCGGTTTCCGGAGGGCTGGACGGCAATATGTACGGGCCTTCGATTGCGACGCATCGAACGGACTTCATGACGGGCCGCGGCGGCCGAAAGAGCGGGCCGCTCGATGGAGCCGGGCGCCGGAGTGTATACGGGGCGGTTTATCGAAATTTCCTGTCTCCATTCATGCTGACATTCGATGTTCCCAATCCTTTTGGCCCCAAGGGGCGGCGCAGCGTTTCCAATGTGCCGGCGCAGGCGCTGGTGATGATGAATGATCCTTTCGTGGTCCAGCAGAGCGAGAAGTGGGGAGAATCGATTGCAGGTATGGAGAAGACACCCCGGGAGAAAGTAAATTACATCTATCTCAAAGCACTTGGCCGTGAGCCGGGAGAAGCTGAGATAGAACGCATCTTGTCGTTCTTTGAGTCGGAAACTGCAGCCGGGACGGAAGAGAAGGAAGCCTGGGCAAATGTCGGTCATGTCGTGGTAAACATGAAAGAGTTTATCTTCATTCATTAGAGAGAAGCGGAAATGCACTGTGGAAATTTCATGAAAGGACCGGGCTCTCGACGGGAGATGCTCAAGGGGTGTGCCATGGGGTTTGGTAGCGTTGCCTTGCAGGCGATGATGGCAGACGAGGCAAAGGCCTCAGCCAATCCTCTGGCACCGAAGACGCCTCATTACGCTGCTAAAGCGAAGAACGTAATTTTTCTCTACATGGATGGCGGGCCGTCGCAGGTCGATACTTTTGACTACAAGCCAATGCTCGATAAATATCACGGGCGCGATCCTAAAGAAGTGATCGGTGAGTTGGCGCCAACCCAGTTCGATAGCATAGGCAAGGTGCTGAAATCCCAGTGGGAATTCAAACAACGTGGCGAGAGTGGGGCCTGGGTCAGCGATTTGTTTCCCTTTCTCGCCGAGAAAGAAGTTGTCGACGAAATCGCATTCGTGAAGTCAATGACTTCGAATTTTTCCGAGCACACGTTCGCGAACTACTTTCTCCATACTGGAAGTGGTTTGCAGGGGCGCCCCAGCATGGGAGCGTGGTTGGGTTATGGTCTCGGTTCCGAAAATGAAAACCTGCCCGGTTATGTGGTGCTGAATGGCGGTTTGATCCCGCCGGGTGGGCTGGACTGTTTTGGTTCCGGTTTCTTGCCGGCGTCCTATCAAGGCTCAGTCTTTCTTCCTCGCGAGAAGCCGATCGCCAACATCGAGTCCATCGAAAAGGTTCCGGGGATACAGCGCCGCAAACTTGATCTGATTCGTGACCTGGATCAAGCAAGAGGAAGTGAGGTTGGTTTTGATCCGGCAGTGGAGACTGCGATTCAGAATTATGAAACGGCCTACCGCATGCAAACCGCTGTGCCGGACCTGATGGATCTTTCCGGCGAATCCGATGCGGTGAAGAAACTCTACGGGCTGGATGCCGATTTCAAGAATACGCAGACCTTTGGTCTGCAGTGCTTGCTTGCGAGGCGCCTTGTTGAGCGCGGGGTCCGTTTTATTGAACTGACCTGTCCGGGCGGCAATGGGGACCGGTGGGACCAGCACAAGAAACTGCACGATGGGCATACCAAGAACTGCAAAACAGTCGATCAGCCGATTGCTGCGCTGATCAAAGACTTGAAGAGCCGCGGACTGCTCGACTCCACCCTGGTCGTGTGGTCCGGTGAGTTCGGGCGCACGCCTTTTGCTCAGGGCACTGATGGTCGCGATCACAATCCCTTTGGATTCACCACCTGGATGGCAGGCGGCGGTGTAAAGGGCGGTGTGTCAGTCGGGGAAACCGATGAGTGGGGTTACCGTGCCGTGATCGATCGCTTTGAGATGCACGACCTTCACGCGACCATGCTGCACTTGCTGGGAGTGGATCACACTCGCAGCACTTTCCGGTTCGGTGGCCGGGACATGAGACTAACTGATGTTCACGGTCATCTCATCAAGGAGATCCTGGCCTAGCGCCTGCCCGGAGACAAATAGACCGAGATTTCACTAGTCGGCTCCGGAGTTCCGCCCCAAGATGGTCTGTGACTCGCGAACCTGAGGATGGTCGGCGCAATTTTCATCGGAACCTTTTTGCCACTGGCATTGCTGTTGCTGCTGCTGCGCCACAGTCGCCCGGTATTCTCCTGCTTCTGCTGGGGGATGCTCGCGTTCCTGATTGTTTACCTGACCTCGCCGACTCTCTACCGTATCCTGGGAATTGAGAATGTGCTGTCGATCACGGCAGTCTATATCGGGCCGCCATACGAGGAACTTTTGAAAGCCATGCCACTGCTGGTAGCGGCGATTATTTCAAGGCAGTCGATCATTCCGTTCTATTACATTCTCGGCATGTCATCAGGCATTGGGTTTGCGATTGAAGAGAACCTGAACTTCCTCGCCGAGTTTCACTCCAAGCCGGGTGAGTCGATGGCGCTGATGACACTGCGTTCCTTTTCCACCTGCTTGATGCACGGCGTTTGCACTGGCTTCATCGGTTTTACCCTGACGCTGGCGCGGAGAGATCCGACCTGGAAGCGCAATGTTTTTCCGATCGCTGGCTGGCTTGTAGCCACGATTTATCATGGGTTTTTCAATTGGTTGATGATTCATGGTTTTCTCGCAGCTGGGGTAATACTGGCCATGGTTGTTTTCCTGATCTTTTTCGGTTGGATGAAGAGTGAAGAGTCCAAAGCGAAAGAGACAGAGGGCACGATCTGGCAGTGAATCTGGCACGGCAAAAAAATTGTTCTAACCTTTGAACGAATTCCGGGAGGCGCTGTCTATCAGAGCACGGCGCAACATTTAAGTGGTGCTGCGAGAATAAAGAAAACCTTAGTACTTTTACCCTCGGCGGCTTGTTGTCCGCATTGCGATCATAGTTTTCAAACGAGATCGAGAAACTGACATAGAGCTTCTTCTTTATTGTTCTGCGAGTTAGTGGGCGGGTTATAGAGGCCTATTAAAGTAGTAGGTAGATTCTTGCTAAAAGCGGGGCATTTCGCAAAAAATTTTGTTGTTAGGTTAGTTTATGTCTTTCCTGCTGCGGCAGGATAGCCGCTCGAGAGAGTGGCCGGGCCATCCTTCTGTGGGCCTGGCACTCTTCTCGGGCGGCGCTAAAGGACCTGCGTCCATCGGTGGGATTTGGGGGTGCGGCATGCTATGTTGCTCCGCGATGAGGTCCCGGATGGGTCTGGAAGAGTGTCGTCTACGAAGGACGAGATTGACCCGCCTCGCCAATCATTACCAAGCCGGGTAGAAGTGACTGTTGCCATTTGGGCGAACCCGTCGAATTGGGAATGGCCGGGGCTCTGGAAGCTTTGCCTCGGTTCGAGGGCCTCCTCCTCAGTTCTTTCGACCGTTCCAAACTTAATCCGGTTTTGCAATGGACGGCTTACGCGATTCAGGGAAACATGATCGTATGGATTCCGCTATTATATGGTTTCTAATTGGCTTGGGATTGATCCTGGCAGAATTCGCTGTTCCCGGTGTTATCCTTGTATTCATCGGTGCCGCCGCCTGGGTGGTAGCCTTGCTCGATTGGATGGGAGTCGATTCTCTCAGTGTTCAGCTCTGGGTTTTTGGACTGGTATCCGTAGGCCTGGTGGTGTTTGCCCGCCGCTATGTGAAGAGCTGGTTCACCGGGAAAGAGTCCAACGGTGCCAGTGATGTGGACGAAGAATTTGTCGGACAGGTGGTCA
>JABSSQ010000045.1 GCA_013213905.1 Verrucomicrobiales bacterium
CTGACCACTGGTGCGATGGAAGTCCGTGACTCGCGCCCGGACGTCAGGATGAATCTGCACATCCTCCAACGCAGCCATGAGGAGGCTACCACCCTTCCGCTGCTTAAGCAGGGCTTGAATAGAAGCCACCGGATCGCCATCCCCCGGCTCTTCCGAGAAAATCATCGAAGCCACTTCGATGCCGGCATCGAGATCCTTGGCCGCCAATCCGGCGAGCGCGAGGTAACGCGTCTCAATGTCCGCGTCACGAGCGAGGCCGTTGAGTGTTTCAAGATATTCGGTCTCTTCAAAGGTCGCGAGTGCGAGAGCCGCTGCCTGACGCACTTGTTGACTGCGGGATTCATCCTTGAGCAACCCGGTCAATTCCGCGCCCTCGCTGCTGACCACCCATGCCGCGAGCGTCTCGACGGCGAGCGTGGCGATCAAGTCACTGTCATCGGAGAGCAAGTTGCGCACGTGGCGCACCGCCCGCTTTGCCGAAGGCTGATTCAGTTTTGATGCCGAAGTCTTGAGAGACTCTAACAGGACCACTTTCTTCTCTGAGGAAATCTCGCCTTTCTTGCCGATCAACGCATCCACACAACTTCGCACATCGCGCTCAGCGCCGACGACCGGCATTTGAGCCTTGATCGCATTTGCCTCAGCCGTGGAAGGCGAGGGATTCGCAATATACTTGTCGAGACGATCGGTGAACCCGATGCCAGCCGAAGCTTCGGCGTATTCCTTGTGCGACTCCTTCGCGAAAGCCAGGGTGCCGGCTTCCATGGCGGGACGCCAGAATTTCTCGAGCGCCGCTTTGGTCTGAGGCAGGGCCTGGTCGAGCACCGGATCACCGGGATGGTCGAGCACATTCAGTGCCGCCGCGTAGGCTTCCGCGCTGGGCACGTAGCCTGCCGAGAGGACCGCCTCCATCCGGGTGCGGGGAAACTCGTCCCCTGCGGCCTGAGCAAGGAACGATGCCGGATCCGAAAGATCGCCGTGCCAATAGCGCAGGATGCGCGCGCCGGCCGAACGAGCGTGATCGCTTTCGGCGTTGAGCACCTTGGTCAGGATCTTTTCACTGACGCGCTCAACATTCTGACACGCCCACATCGCTTCGACGAGGTTGAGGTCGTAGTTCTCGGCGTCGACATCGAGTCCGTCGACCCAGGCTTCAATGGCGGCGAGGGCTTCATCCCAGTCGCGGTTCTCGAGTTCCTTTTTCACCTGCTGGCGCACGAAAGGCTCACTACTGGCCAGATGCGTCACCAGCTTTTCCAGAGGCACTCCTTCGACCTGGGTCGGCTTCAGAAGCGGGCGCTCCTTGTGCGTGATGCGCCAGATGCGGCCGTGGTCATGATCTCGACGTGGGTCGCGGAAGTCGTGCTGAGCGTGGTTGATGATGGAGTTGTACCAGTCCGCCACGTAGACACCGCCGTCCGGTCCCATCTTCACATCCACCGGGCGGAAGTTGGGATGCTTCGACGTCATGAGCGGCTCGAGAACGTTGGCATTGTAGCCAGCCCCGTCCTCCACGAACTCGTAGCGTATGATGGCGCGGCTCTTGAATCGCCCGCTGAGCAAATTCCCCCGGATGTCATCGCCGATGTGCGTTCCGGTCGCGAGATCACCACCGCACTGCTTCTCGGTTGAGATGAGCGGCTTTACCGGCACGGACTTGCCGCTGTTTCCCGAAGCCGGAGAAAGATGCATGATGCGGGGATTGTTCACCATGAAG
>JABSSQ010000450.1 GCA_013213905.1 Verrucomicrobiales bacterium
ATTCCAGCCCTCCTCCACCCATAGCTCAGGCCTGCGATCTTCTCTCCAACTTGGCGGTGAGTAAGCAGCAATACCAAAGACTCAACTATCTGAAACCGCCAGCCCCTCGCAACTCTTGATATCAAGTTTGCCGGAAGCGAGGATCGGAATCGCTTCAACATCGATGATCTTTTTGGGAATCCACAGAGCGGGGATTCCTTCTTCAGTCAGCTTGGTGCGCAACTCCTTGAGATCAATATCCGGATCAGAACTGAGTAGGATCAGCGCTTCGCCCTTGGCTTCGTCCGGCACACCGACGACGGCGACTCGGCGCTCATCATCGGTCAGTCCGAGTGCTTTGTTAATGTGATCTTCAACCGTTTCATGCGGCACCATTTCACCTCCAATCTTGGAGAAGCGGGAAAGTCGACCTTCGATGTAGAGGAAACCGTCTTCGTCGACGCGGCCGATATCGCCGGTCATGAACCAACCGTTCTTCATCACCGAAGCGGTTTTCTCCGGTTGGCCGAGATAACCTTCAAAGATGTTGGAACCCTTCACCCAGATCATACCGGAGGTGTGAACCGAAAGGGGTTCGTGGGTGTCGGGATCCGTGATCCGCACCGCGACTCCGGGAATGAACTGGCCCACAGACCCGAAGCGGTGATTGGGAATAGTCGGCCCCGCTGTGCCGCCCATCACTTCGCTGTCGTCCGGATCCGGCATGTTCACGTTGGTCACCGGGGAAGTTTCGGTCAGGCCGTATCCTTCCAGCACCGGCTTGTCGAACCGCTGCTCAAACGCCTCCGCCACCTTCTTAGGAAGCTTCTCGGCTCCAGTGATGGCCAGCTTCACGCTCTTGAGTTGCTCTTTCTCAGCCCGTCGCAAGTACCCCCGCAGGAAGGTAGGCGTCGCGAGTAGAAGGCTCACTTGGTGCTTCTCGATCAACTCCGCCAGTTTCGGCACTTCGAGCGGACTGGGATAGGTCACCACGCTGACCCCTTCGATCATTGGATACCACATCGTCACGGTACAGCCAAAGCTGTGGAACAGCGGCAGACAGCCGAGCACCCTGTCGGTCGACTTCAGGTTAATGCGGGCGCCGAACTGGTTCACATTGGCGAGAAGATTTCGGTGAGACAGCACCACGCCTTTGGGGTCGCCGGAGCTTCCGGAAGTGAAAAGCAGCACCGCCTCTTCATTGCCACCGCGCTTGGGCACCTTGAGCAGGGCTGCCAGCAAACCGGCAGAAAAGATCTTGGAAAGAATCAGCCAGAGAATGATCTTCGGCTTCAAGTCAGGCAACACCCGGTCAATCAGGATGAGCTGTTTGTTAGGCGGCCAGTTGAAGGAGCTCATCTTGCGAACAAAGGGATCCGCCGTGATGAACTTGTCCAGGCCAGCCTGCTCGATACAGGATTCAATCGCTTTATCTCCCGCCGTGAAATTCAGGTTCACTGGAACCTTGCCGGCGAGAAGCACCGCAGCGTTGCAGAGAATGCCGCCCTTCCCCGGAGGCAGGATCACCCCGATGCGGGGCATATCCGTCGCCTCCTTGATGTACTTGGAAAGAACAATGGCGGCGGCGAGCAACTTGTCGAATCGAAGCGACTGGCCATCCAGCCCATCGATGATCTCCGCCGTCTTGCTGTGTTTCTTCAATCCCTTGAGAATCTCCCAGGCCAGGTTGCTCTTCAGGATCGGTCGCTGCGAATACGCGGCCTCAGCCGCAATGAGTATGCTCTCCTGGAAATTTGCGAGATTGGCCGCTTCCCGCTGGAGCAGCTCACCGAAGGACAACACAATGCGTTCCACATCGGAGCGGTTTTCCACGGACAAGGCGGATTCCTCAGGGTGATCGACAAACAGGGGCAGGACAGGAGCCCCGGCAGTGGTCAGAAATTCGAGAATATGGGACGGCACCGTCACCGTCTGCCCCATGCGGGTCCGGGTGACGCCGGGCACGAAAATCACGACACTGTCCTCCGAGAGGCTGTTGTGCAGCTCCCGCTTGAAAGCATCCCTGGATTTCTCATCCGAGGAAAATTCCATCGCCTCCACATCCGGCTTGTCGAGGTGCGCCTGAAGGAGCGGATCGTAGTCGAGGCCGCGCTCGATCAGGTAGACCAGCTTGCGACCGCTGAGCTGCTTTTCGACGTGCAACAGGTCCTCAAA
>JABSSQ010000451.1 GCA_013213905.1 Verrucomicrobiales bacterium
CAGGTTGCGAATCGGATGCAGCACCCAGTTTCGAAGTTTGCGGGCACCCATCGGAGTCGAGGTCCGGTCGATCGCACCGAGCAGCGAAGCTTTGACTCCGCCCGAGCGGCTCGTGACCAGGTCGAGATTGGCCTGGCTCGAGGAATCGATCAACACATAGGCGTCGGTCTGGTAGGCCTGGATGGAGCGCAAGTGCTCCATGCTGCGCCGCAGCTGCGTTTCCACGTAGTGAATGATCGCACCGGCCGCCCCGATCGCCGGCACCATTCCTTCGCAGCCGAAGCCGTCGAGCGACTGGACCTTGAAGTGCTGCTTCAGCGCATACTCCGCCTGGTCGATCAGGAAGGTGTAGCCATCGTATTCCTGGGCATTGGGCAACAGGTCGAAATCGGTCGCCTGTTCTTCAGAAAAGAGAACCTCACTCGGCCGAAGTCGGGCCAGTTCATCTTCGAGAGCAGAGCGGTCATGAAACTCGGTCACGCGAAACTCGCCCGTGGTATGCTCGATGTAGGCGAGGCCGAGACGCCCCTTCGCCTGGAATACGGCTGCGAGATAGTTCGGCCGTGCGGAGTCGAGCAAGTTGAGATCATCGATCGTTCCCGCACTGATGATCTGGCTGATCTCGCGCTCCACGATCTTGCCCGGCTGGGGTTCCGTCGTCTGCTCCGCAAGAGCCACCCGCTTGCCTGCTTTGATCAGCTTGGCCAGGTAGCCCTCGGCAGCATGATGTGGCACTCCGCACATGGGCATCCCATTGCGCTTCGTCAGCGCGACATTGAGAAGCGGGGCCGCGACCTTGGCGTCCTCGAAGAAAAGTTCGTAGAAATCCCCGAGGCGGAAGAGCAACAAGACGTCGTCCGGCAGTTCGCGTCGCATCGACTGATACTGCTGCATCATCGGCGTCAGTTTGCCGCTGGATTTCTTACTGGCCATGGGTGGAAACGGGGAAACCCTACCTTAGATAATCAGTCGTGCCGGGCAAGGGAGAAACGGTAGATCGCGCTAAATCCAACCTGCCGGTCGCGCGGGAGCGCGACCCTCCATCTTTTCTTGCCTTCGCCTGGAGGGTCGAGCTCCTGCTCGACCGCAACACGCCTTCTCCATTTTTCCGGCTCACTCTTCCAATCCATCCTTCCACTCCCGAAAAGCTTTCACCCTCGGGGCCATGTAATCGGCCACTTCCTCGAAACTGAGCGGACGGTAATCTGTCACGTCCACCCCCACATCACGGGCCAGCAGCCTGGGGTTGGCAGCGTCCTCGTCCTGCAGGCGACCGTGGACATGGCCATAGAGATGCCACGCTCCGTGAAACGACTTGTCCCAGCTCCGCATTGGATAGTGGTTCAACCAGATCTTCTGCCCCTGGTGCTTGATCATCCCCTGCTCCATCGTCCGCTGGAAGATGCCTTCATACGACGGCAGGTCGTGATTCCCCCAGACCAGGTTCACCTCGCGGCAGCGGATCCGGTCGCGATAGGCCGTGGCCTGCTCCAGTGGCGCGAGCGAAAAATCACCCACCACCCAAAGCACATCCGTCTCCGAGACCCGTTCGTTGATGGCGTCGATCAGGGCGTCGTCATGACGTTGCACCGTTTCGTTCGAAACATTCCAGCCACCACGCCGGTCATGTACCGCCCGCTCCCTTTCCGAATCCGACAGGAAGGGGCGGTCGCAATACTTGATGATATTGCCGTGTCCAAGATGAAGGTCAGCAGTGAACCAGAGTTGTTGCATTGTCAGGATTATCAGGAAGCACTTTTTCCAATCAGAAAAATCAATGCTCGGCCCTCGCGGGATTGAAAAACAGAGCAACGAACAAGATGAGATTGCAAGAACGGATCGAATCGATTTCTCTGGATATCCCGATGCCCCGTTCCGCACTTCCAGTCGAGCCAGGCGCCACATTCCAAAACGGCATGCTCCGGATAGAAAAAGGTGCCGAGGCGATGCACATCTCTGCGTGCCCCGTTCCGCACGCGATGCGTCGCCGTGGCGCCGGCTCGACCTGGGAGTCATTTCAACCGGAGTTTCGACTCGTCCATCCCTACCATCCGCGGCGCCCTGCGAGGGCTAAGACGGAGAACACCAAAGACCAACTCGCCTTCGAGTTCTTTGACGACACCTTCGAGTCCCGACCCCTCGCGAAACTCTCACCATCCCAAAAGCGAAAGCGTGCTTTCGACCAGTTCCGGTTCTCGCTCCCCAAGCCAACCGCAAAATTCGTGGAGCCTTTCCTGACCCATCAGTGGCCGCTCATTTTCCTGCTGCACTACGACCGCGGTTCCATCGAACTGGCACAGAATAATCCCGCCCTCGCCTTCCTGCTCGCCCAGAAAATGAACTGCGATGCGGAGCTCATCCAGACGCTCCTCTGCAGCCGGATGCGACAGCGCGACCTGCTTAGCGTGCTCGACCTGCCTTCGAGTCCCGCCGCCGTAAATCTCTTTCGCAAATTGGCTCCCCAGTCAATCAACGGAGACAACTGGCCTTCCATCCTGCAGCTGATTCGCCAGGAGTTGGCGGCGCCAAAGACCTGCCTCAATCACCTCTCCCGCATCAACACGGGAGTTATCGAGATCCTGCTCGAACCTCAGGCCTCACGGGCGGTGACCCCTTCCCTGCTCAGCGAAGTCGCCCGTGACCCGGCGCAGAACTACCGTGCCCGCACTGTCCACGCCATCACCAGCACCCTGCGCATGCAGGAGGAGCTGCACGAACCTCGCCGGACCGCCCGCTTCCAAAACCTGGCACGGCTTCGCGAAGTGC
>JABSSQ010000452.1 GCA_013213905.1 Verrucomicrobiales bacterium
CGGTAATTGGATCGATCCAGCCAACGACCCGGCTACCCTTGAGCAGAGCTTTGTATTCGACAGGGAAACGGCCAAAAATCGTCTCCACCACGAAAGCCACCGTCACGGTGTCATAGGTGCCGGGATAAGCACCACCCACCGTCTCCGATCCATTCCAGGCGAATGACTGAGCCTCTTCCGGCTTCACACTTGCGACATCTCCGTTGAGGAGACTCTGCTTAACCGGTCCAAACCGCGGATCGTTAGCAGAGGAAGCCGCCACCACCGGAGGTTTCTCGCCTTTCAGAAGCGCCAGCTTAGCGGGATCATTCTCAACCACCTTTTTCACCTTGGCGCGCGTCTCCTCGATCTGGGAAGTCTTCATCTGCACGAAGTCGTCGTAGCGCTTGGTAATGCGTTGTTTGAAATCGGTTTTGTCGACGTGGACCTGCTTGCTTTGATTCGGGTTGCTGACGTTAGCGATCTGAAGTTGATCACCGACGAGTCCGACCGGCTTCAATGGGGTTCCCGGAGCCACGTTTGAGGATCCGAGAACCTGGCCGTTCACGACCAGTTCGAATGATACCGGCTCGGCGCAGAAAACCTGGGGGGGAAAGGCATTCACCGGCACGTTGGCCCAGTTGTTCACGATCTCCATGAGAGGCTTGATCTCCGGCATCGGGTAGCGCTTCTCCAGGAGCAGGTCAATTTCCGACTTTGGCTTCGCTGCCGGGGCCTTTGGTTTAGCCGAAGTGGTTGCGGTGATTCCGGAAGTTTTGGGCTTCGTCGCCGGCGCCTTTGTTGTCGTGGAAGCGGGCTTCTTTGCCTCCTCACCGGTTCCGATGGCGGAATCATCGCTCAAACTGGGCTTGTCGCCTTCCAGCATCGGCTGGATGTAGGGCTCCCAAAGGAAATAGCCGGCAGCGCCAAGGCCGCCGAGAATCAAAACAGTCAAAAAGAAACCTCTCATGGTATTAGGGAAGGAGTGAAGGAAAGCCATATAGCTTTCACCGCTCAAATGCAAGCCACGTCACCGCCTCACATTTCTTTTGACGCCGTGCTCTTTCAGCGGTGATTACCCCCTATGCAATTCGTTTTCATGGGTGCCGGAGAAATCGGCCTTCCTTCCCTTCGCTGGATGCTGGACCTGACCGCCCATGAGGTGGTTGGCGTCTACACTCAGCCCGACAAAAAGATTGGTCGGAAGCAGGTTCTGACACCGCCCGCTGTGAAAGTGATGGCCGAAGAAGCCGGGGTTCCCGTTTTTCAGCCCGACACCTTTCGCAACAACGACGCCGCCATCGAAGAACTTCGCGGTCTCGACTGCGACATTGCCATCGTGATGGCTTACGGACAGATCCTTCCGCGTGCTGTAATTGAGGCTCCAAAGAAGGCGTGTATCAATCTGCATGCCTCGCTTCTCCCCCGTCACCGCGGAGCTTCCCCCATCCAGGCCGCTATTCGTGACGGAGACAGTGAAACCGGCATCACCCTGATGCATATCGTTTCGAAACTGGATGCCGGGGACATGATCCTGAAAGAAAGCACACCAATCGCCGCAGAGGACACCGGAGGAATTCTCCACGATCGACTTGCCGATATTGGTCCCACCCTGCTCGAAAAGGCGCTGCCGGCGCTCGAAAGTGATATCATCGCCGCCGAAGCCCAGGACGAATCTCTCGTGACTTACTCCGGAAAGCTCGAACGCGACCACGGAAAGATCGACTGGAGTCAATCAGCGGACACGCTCGAACGGCTTATTCGTGCCTACAATCCCTGGCCCGGAACTTACACGACAGTTGACCTCGGCGGTGAGAAGCGAAAGCTGAAGATTTATCCCTACGTGGCAGTCGGGCCGGACTCCGATGAACCTCCCGGCACCGTGATCGGCTCGGGTCAGGACCTGGCCGTTTCCTGCGGCGACGGCAGCCTGATCCTCAAGGGAGACCTCCAACTCGAAGGTCGCAAGCGAATGAGCGCCGGCGACCTGCTTCGGGGCGTCGAAATCCCGGTGGGAACGATTCTCAGCGCAGACTGATATTGATCTTTGAAATTCGGCTCAGTTGGTGGAGGATGAGTTAGTTTTCAGCCTCATTATGTCGAGAGAATTCAAGCGTGTCGTCCTCAAACTCAGTGGAGAAGCCCTACGGGCTCCAGGTAGCCACGACAATATCTCACCCGAGATCGTCGAAGGCATTGCCAATCAGATCAAAGCTGCTCATCACAGTGGAATGGAAATCGCTATCGTGGTCGGTGGCGGAAACTTCTGGCGCGGCGCCGCTGCCGCTGGACGCGGGATGGATCGAGCCACCGCCGACTACGTGGGTATGCTGGCCACGGTGATGAATGCGCTCGCCGTCCAGAGCATGCTCGAAGCGGTTGGAGTTCCCGCCCGGGTTCAGACCGCTATTGAGATGAAGAACGTGGCCGAGTCTTTTATCCGACGCCTCGCCATCCGGCACCTTGAAAAGGGACGCGTTCTTGTTCTCGGCGGAGGAACCGGCAACCCCTTCTTCACCACCGATACCACTGCGGCCCTTCGCGCCAGTGAGCTCGGAGCAGACATCATTTTCAAAGCGACCAACGTCGACGGAGTCTATGACAAGGATCCGCGCCAGCATGACGATGCCACACGCTTCGACACCATCACCTACAACGAGGCCCTGTCACGCAACCTCAAGGTCATGGACGGCACCGCGTTCACACTCTGCCAGGACAATAACATTCCCATCGTTGTCTTCAATATGAACGAGGGTGACAACATCCGCCGTGCTCTCAGCGGCGAAGACATCGGCACCATCGTCAGCGGCTGAATGACTCTTTAGATCGGTCCGGTCCTATTGGTCGGTCCGGTTGATTTCACCGCAATCTCCCTTTAAGCTTCTTTTTACCTCTCACTTGTGACCCATGGATACCGAAACCTTCCTCCTCGAGCTCGACGAAGCGATGCAGAAAGCAGCCGACTTCGTGTCGTCTGAAATGTCCAGCATCCGTACCGGCAAAGCGAGTCCGGCCCTGCTCGATAACATCAACGTTCACGTCGAGGCCTACGGATCCAGCATGCCGATCAAGCAGCTTGCCCTCGTGTCCGCACCCGAGCCACGCCTTCTCACCGTCCAGCCTCACGATCCGTCTATCATAGCCGACGTCGAGCGGGCTCTCCGCGAATCCAAGCTCGGTATCAATCCCGCAGCCGATGGCCGCCTCATCCGTCTGCCTATCCCTGAACTCTCCGAGGAGCGCCGCAGGGATCTCGTCAAGATCATCAAGGACATGGCCGAGCAAGGTCGCGTCAGGATCCGCTCCTCCCGCAAGGACGGCATGGATAAGCTCAAGTCCGCCCTCAAGGACAGCTCCATCACCGAGGACTCTTTCCACGACATGGAGAAGGAAGTGCAGGACCTTACCAACAAGCATGTCAAATCCATCGACGAGCACCTCGCCGCGAAGGAGGAAGACGTGATGACCGTGTAGAACACACCTCTTTCTCCTTTCCCCGCGGAGCCTCCGCAAAATTCCGTAGCGGAACTTGTCAAAGTTCCGAAACAAGCGGCCATCATGTTCCCATCAACTGACTACCTCGACTTCAGCCAGACCGACCACGCGTCGATCTTTTCTGAAGGCGAGCCCGTCTGGTCAGCACTGAGCAGGATTGGCAGCTACCTCGAGCAGCTTCTCGATTCCGTCGAAGATACCCTTATCCAGGGCACCGTTCACGAGCGCGCCGTCGTCGGTGATCGGGTCTACATCGCACCCGGCGCTACCGTCGAGGCCAACGCGGTCATCAACGGCCCCGCCTGGATCGGTTCAGGGTGCACCGTCCGCAGTGGAGCCTACATCCGTGCCAACGTCATCGCCGGCGACGACTGCGTGCTCGGCAATTCCTGCGAGTTCAAGAACTGCCTGCTCTTCAACAACTGCGAAGTCCCACACTTCAACTATGTGGGTGATTCCATCCTGGGTTACAAAGGCCACCTCGGCGCCGGCGTGATCTGTTCCAACGTCCGCCTCGACCGGAACAACGTCGTCGTCCGCGACGATGAAGGCGGTTTGATCGATACCGGTCTGAGAAAATTCGGAGCGATTGTCGGCGACCACACCGAAGTCGGCTGCAATTCCGTTCTCAGCCCCGGTTCTGTTCTCGGGCGCGACTGCATCGTCTATCCTGTCACGAGCTGGCAGGGAGTGTTGCCGGGCAGGTCAATTGTGAAGACCAAGCAATCGCAACAGATCGTGGAGAAGCGCGTCTGATTTAGTCTCTTACTCCTAATCTTACTGTTACTCCCCGTTCGAAGCAGAAGATTCAGAGTAAGAGTAGGATTAAGAGTAGGATTAAGACGGTGTCGCTATCGCGACACAAAAAAGCGCCCCGAATCTCTATTGGCAGGATCGGAGCGCTTTGAAGACCCACTTGTGCCGTCGCCGATGGTGAAGTCACGTTCCCGTCTCTCAACAGGTTGGGTGCCGCTCATCGACTTTTGCCTTCCAGTGAAGGCCTGACAGCCGAAGATTCGCTAAGCTCCCATTAACGTATTAACGGTCCGGACTTATTATAATCGGTCAGGGGCGTACACAGCAGGAAAACTGGGAAATTCTCTCTCTGTTTGTCACTTATCTGAACTCTACGTCCAATCCTGATTTTAGGGAATCCAAAAGTTTGGAATGGGCAGCCTCCACCTCGGCTGCCTCGAGCGTGCGATCCCCGCTGCGATAGGAAATAGAGTAGGCCAGCGACTTTTTATCGGCGGGCAATTTTTCTCCGCTCGGGTCCTGAAAAACGTCGAATAACTCGACAGATTCGAGCAGAGGCTCCTCATGATTGGCAAAGAAGTCCGCCACTTTTCCCGCCGCCAGATCCGCTGAAACCAGCATGGCGACGTCACGCGAGCTACCGGGGAACTTGGGAAGCTCCTCGTATTTCAGCTCGGTGCTCGCGGCCGCAGCCAGTTTTTTGAGATTGATCTCAGCCACCATCACCGGGGCCTCGAGATCGAGTTCACGGGCGCGAGCCGGAGGCACAATCCCCGCCAGGCCAAGCTTGGCGGCTTTCTTGCCCCGGCCGATCTCAATGCTGCAGGCGCAAAGCAGGCGATCGTCATCAACCGGAAC
>JABSSQ010000453.1 GCA_013213905.1 Verrucomicrobiales bacterium
ATCGCCACCTCCGAAGTCCAGGTCGCAGACGCCAATCGTGAGCGGGAAGAAGTCATGGGTCTGATCGAATCCGGCGCCTTCGCCAAGTCAGAGGCGGCCTCACGCGTCGCCAACGCCCAGATCAAGGAGGCGGAACTTCATGCCCTCAAGGTCCGTGAAGCCCAGCAACTGGAGCGCATCGACCGGCACCGACTCGTGGCACCTTTCTCCGGCACCATTGCCCGCAAGGCCGCCGAGGCCGGAGAATGGGTTGAGACAGGAGCCACCGTTTTCGAACTGGTCGAGACCGATTCCCTCTGGTTCGATCTGCAGGTGGCGCAGGAGTTTCTGCCAGCCATTCGCGAAGTCGAAACTGCCCTGGTCCAACTGGATGCCTATCCCGACCAACCTCTCCAAGCTGAGATCGACGTGGTTGTCCCCGTGAAAGACCGGGTCTCCCGCACCTTTCTCACCCGACTGACCTTCAGCGATCCGGATAAGCTCGCTTCGCCGGGCATGTCGGGCACCGGCATCCTCAAAGTTCGCCCCAAGGATTCAACGAGTGTCACGGTGCCCCGCGACGCAGTGATGCGCTATCCCGATGGTTCCGCCCGCGTCTGGACAGTCCGCCAGGAAGGTGAGTCTTCGACCGTTTCCCCTATCACCGTGATCACCTCCGCGACACTGGGAGAGACCGTGGAGATTACGGAGGGCCTTAAGGGAGGAGAACAAGTCGTTGTCCGCGGAAACGAAGACCTCACCGAGGGTCAAGAGGTCGATCCCCGTCCCCGGACGTCTGAAGAGGAATGATCGAGAAACTCCTCCAGCGCGGAACGCTTGTCGCGGTCGTTGTTGCGATGCTGCTGCTGCTTGGCATCGTCGCCGCCACACGGGTCCCCGTTCAGATGATCCCGGATCTGGAGACGCGGGTGATCTCAGTCGATACGGCCTGGCCAAGCGCCACCCCCCAGGATATCGAGAAAGAAATTCTGATAGAGCAGGAACTCTTTCTGCGGACCCTGCCGAACCTGCAGCGTATGACTTCGCTCGCCACCACCGGCCGGGCAGACATCGAGCTGGAGTTTCCCTACGGAATCGACACCCAGGCAGCGCTTATCCAGGTCAATAACGCCCTCAGTCAGGTCCCCTCTTACCCCGAGAATGTCGACGAGCCCGTCATTCGAACGAGCTCGTTTTCCTACGCCCCCTTTCTCTACTTCCGCACCGTGCCCCTGCCGGGGAACCCCATGAATCTCGACCTCGAGATGCAGCGTGACTTCATCGACAATGAAGTCCGCCCGCAAATGGAGCGGGTCGAAGGAGTCTCCCGCGTTCGAATCCTCGGCGGTGCCGCCCGCCAGATCCGCGTCGAGGTGGATCCGGCGCGTCTGGCCGAACGCAACCTGTCGCTCGCCGAAGTGAGAGACGCCATCCGCGCCAGGAACACCGATGTTTCAGCCGGCGACCTCGACAGCGGCAAACGGCGCTATCTCATCCGCACTGTTGGACGTTTTGCCGACCTCGAGGAACTCCGCGATCTCATCATCGTGCGTCGGGGCGATGCCGTAATCCGCCTTCGCGATCTGGCCACCGTTGAACTCGATCATGCTGAGCTGAGGCGCATCAACTACTCCAATGGCGCCCCGAACATCTGGGTCAGTGTCGTCCGGCAGACCGGATCCAATGTGATCGAGATCAAAAACAAGATGTTACCACTCGTGGATCAGCTGAACGAAGACGTCCTGCGCCCCAACGGCCTCGAAATGTCCCTCAGCAGCGAGGATGTCAGCTACGTCGAGGACTCAGTCAGCAACGTGGTTCAGAATATCATCATCGGTGCTGCCCTGGCGGCTCTCGTGATGTTCCTCTTCCTTCGTTCGGGGTCTGCCACGCTGATTGGAATGCTGGGAATGCCTATCTGCATTGTTGCCGGTTTCATCGGGCTGCTCCTGCTCGGGCGAACGATCAATGTTATCTCGCTGGCAGGCATCGCCTTTGCCATTGGCATGACGATCGACAACACGATCGTTGTTCTCGAAAGCATATCCCAGGAACGCAACGCCGGCAAAGGCCCCTTCGAAGCCGCCCGCGATGGAGTCAGGAAAGTGTGGGCTGCGGTTCTTTCCGGAACGATGACTACCGTTCTCGTTTTCCTTCCTGTCCTATTCATCGAGGAGGAAGCCGGCCAACTCTTCTCCGATATCGGCATTGCCATTTCCGCCTCGATCATCGTGTCCATGTTAGTCGCAGTGGCGGTGGTCCCGGTTGCTTCAGCCAACTTCAGGGCCTGGAAGAGTCGCAACGAGTCCACCCGAAAGGAAACCAAGACCCGGCGGCCGCTATTCCTCCGCCCATTGCAGAGCCTGATCAGTTCACCGCTCGCCCGCGTTGGATGCATCGTCGGCACCGCCGCTGCAATCGTCGCCGTCTTCATCTGTTTGACTCCCCCCGCCGAATACCTTCCCGAAGGCGAAGAGGCGAAAGCGTTCTCTGCCATGAACGCTCCGCCGGGATACACGCTCGCCGAGATGGATCGCATTGCCCGGGAGGTGGAAGCGAAACTGCTACCAGCGCTCGACGACGAACCGGAAGCGTTCGATCGCGGCGAAACTGAAATCCCCGCCCTCGATCGCGTCGACATCATCGTCTCTCCCGGGAGAATCTTTACCATCGCGGTCACCAAGGACTACGACCACATCGATGAATACATGGAGGAGATTAACCGGATCTACCGGTCTTATCCCGGCATGCGGGCTTTCTCCTCAAGGGGGTCGATCATTTCCAGCAACGACGGAGGCACCCGTGCCGTTGCCCTCGACATCAGCGGTCCGGAGCTGCCGGAAATCTACGCTACCGCTCAGGAGATTCTTCGCGAAGCCGAATCCTTGATCGAAAATGCCCAGATCGATTCTGATCCGGGGTCTCTCATCCTCGCTCAGCCCCTGTTGGAGATCCGCCCGAAGTGGGAGCGGCTCGAAGAGCTGGGATTCAATACGCGGAACTTTGGCTTTGCTGCCGCAGCCCTGAGCGACGGAGCCTTCGTCGATGAATTCTACACCGGTGACGACAAGATCGACATCTTCCTCTACAGCGAAGCCGGCAATTCCCAATCACTCGACAACCTCGAAACCCTTCCCATTTACACTCCGCAGGGAACCGTGGTGCCGCTCGGCTCACTCGCCACCATCAACGAGAGCGTGAATGCCGCTGATATCCGCCGCGTGGACGGGCGCCGAACCGTCACCCTCTACGTGATTCCTCCCCGGTCGATCGCTCTCGAGACAGCCGTTGACCAGATCCGCAACGAACTTATTCGTCCCATGCGATCTGAAGGCCGGCTTCCTCCAGGAGTCCAGGTCGATCTCACAGGGGCCAGTGACCAGCTTGACTCGACCCGGAAGTCACTCGGTCAGAACCTGTGGATTGCGGTTGCGCTTTGTTATCTCCAGCTGGTCATCATCTATCGTCACTGGGGATTCCCCTTTCTCATTCTCGTGACTGTTCCCCTCGGTATCGGGGGTGGCATTGTCGGGCTCTGGCTCCTCAACACCATCGGTAGCACTCTGCCCAGGTTCGGCCTCGATCCGATTCAGCAACCGTTCGACATGATTACCATGTTAGGGTTCCTGATTCTCCTCGGCACTTCGGTCAACAATCCCATCCTGATCGTCGATCGAACCATGCGAAATTTCCGCGACGAGGGAATGGGGGCGATTGATTCGGTGAAAGACGCCGTCGCTGTTCGACTCCGTCCCGTCCTCATGACGACTGCCACCACGCTGATGGGTCTGTCCCCGCTCGTCTTCCTCCCCGGAGCCGGAACCGAACTCTACCGCGGACTGGGGGCCATCGTTCTTTTCGGACTCGCCTTCAGCGCCCTGGTGACTCTCACCTTCCTCCCCTGTCTGCTCGCCACTCTCCTGAGAGGCTGGGAGCGATGGCAGACGAGCCGGTGACAATTATTCCTCCATAACGCCCCTTTGCAGCGTTCCTCCTCTCGGTCAGATTGGCTCAATGAATCGACGCAATTTCCTGACCACGGCCTTCGCCACTCCGTCTTTCCTCGCCCTTTCTCAAGCCGGCCTCGGGCAGGACTCAGGCAATCGCATGGGCATCACCGACTGGACCATCGGGGCCCGCTCGAGGCTGGAAGCCTTTGATCTCGCCAAGGCCAGCAATCTCGCCTGTGTCCAGGCAAGCTTCACCCCGATTCCAAACGAGGGCGAAACTGACCTCAGCACCGAACGTGATCGGGAAGCGCTGCTCCTGAAGTCCGAGGAAACTGGAATCGCCATAGCTTCAACGGCGATGGGCGTATTCAACAAGCACGCCTTTAAGGCCGTCCCGGAAGCCGTCGAATGGGCGAAGATGGGGGTCGAAGCGTCTCACCAGCTCGGAGTTGAGGTCATGCTGATGGCATTCTTCGGAAAAAATGACCTGAAAGACGACACCGAAGGCACCGCCGAAACGATCAAGCGCCTCAAACAAGTCGCTCCTCTCGCCGAAGAGCGCGGTGTCATTCTCGGACTCGAAACCACGATCGATGCCGACGAACACCTCCACATCATCGAATCCGTGGGCAGCCCCGCGGTGCAGGTCTACTACGATACCGGCAATTCCCACGGCAACGGATACGATATCAACAAGGAGATCCGACAACTCGGCAACAATCTGATCTGCGAAGTCCACGTGAAGGACCGGAGCAAGCAGATCTTCGGACAGGGCGAAGTCGACTTTGTCGGCGCGCTCCAGGCTCTCGAAGCGATCGGGTATGACCGTTGGTTTGTCCTCGAAGGGGGCAAAGTGGGCGAGTTTGACCAGATCGAGACGATGGAAAAGCACGCCGCCTACCTTCGTGAGATCGGTTACTCGTCGTGAGCCTCGGTCGCGTGAGAACCACTCAAATCACAGGGCAATCTTCATCCCGTCCCACGCCAACCCAATGCCATCGGGCAGGCCGGGCTCGAGCGCCGCATAGTTAACTTGGCAGGAGAAGTGCGTCAGCCAGGTCTGCTCCACTTCCAGCTGCTCCGCCAACTCCACCGCTTCACCAATCGAAAGGTGCGTGGGGTGATGCCCGGGCTGCAGACCGTCAAGAATCAGGAGATCAATGCCGTGGATTCGATTCATCGCCTCGGCACTCAACTCCTTCGCGTCTGGAATGTAGGCGAAGAGACGCTCCCCGCCTGACGAAAAGAGGAATCCCATCGTCTCAACCTTGCCGTGACTGACCGGCAATGGAGTGACATCGAGATCACCCGTTTTGAAGGTTCCTTCAATCAACTGAGGATCGACCTTCAGATAACCGCGATAGCGATTCTCCCCGTCGAAGACATACGGAAACGCTTTCTCAAGCCGCTCTATTGTCTGGCCATTAGCATAAATCCGAATTTGCTCGTCCTCGAAAACGGTGAACCGACGCAGATCATCGAATCCCATGACATGGTCGCTGTGGGAATGCGTGAACAACACCGCATCAAGATCACGAATCCCCTCGCGAAGGCACTGCTGACGAAAATCGGGGCCGGTGTCTACTACCACGGTCACCTCGGGAGTCTTCACCAGAATCGATGACCGAAGTCGTTGATTCTTCGGATCATCCGAAGTGCAGACTTCACAATCACAGCCGATCACTGGCACCCCGATCGAGGTGCCCGTTCCCAGGAAAATAATTTCTGCACGGTTGAACATTGCATTTTTGAACAGTTATTGCATACTGTTCAGAGAATCTATCCCCCTTCCCGTAATGCTCTCGGTTTTAAAAATCAAGAATCTCGCACTCGTCGATGACTTAACCTGGGAACTTGGTTCCGGGCTCATCGGCATCACCGGCCAGACCGGAGCCGGAAAATCCATGATTGTCGGCGCTCTCAAGCTCATCCTCGGAGAGCGCGCCAACCATGATCTCGTCCGCACCGGCGAAAGCCATTGCAGTGTCGAAGCCGTCTTTGAACTCAGCAACAACCTCGACCAGGTCAACGCATTACTCGAAGAGAGCGGCCTCGAACCCTGCGAAGGAAATGTTCTCGTGGTGAAGCGCCTCTTTGGCAACGGCAACAAGCAGTTCATCAACTGCTCACCCTGCACCCTCTCCGTGCTCAAAGCCGTCGGTGGTCTGCTTGTTGACTTACATGGCCCCCACGAACACCAGTCCCTGCTCTCCCGCGACCGCCAGCTCGCCATGCTCGATGCCTATGCCCGGGCCGGCGATGAACGGGAGGCCTATCGCAAGGCTTTCAGGGGATGGCAAGAGGCCGTCTTCGAACTCGATCAGTTTCAGAATACCCGCGACGTCAGTGAACAGGAAATCGACCTGCTCCGCTTCCAGGTCGAAGAAATCGCGGCCGCCGAGCTCAACATCGACGAAGTCGGCGAGATCGAGCAACGCTATCGCCAGTCTCAAAACAGCAGCCGCCTGCTCGAAAACGCAACTCAGGCCGTCGACCTGCTTTGCGCCGCCGTCGCCAGCCTGACCAACGCCCAGCGTTGCATCCGTGAACTCGAAAAGGTGGACCCCGGCATGAGCGATCGCGTTGCCGGGTTCGATTCCGCCCGCATGGAAATCGAGGAACTGGAGAACTCACTCCGCGACTACACGGGTGACCTCGAAATCGACCCCGCGGAGCTCGCCCGGATCGAACACCGCATCGACGAGATTGAAACCCTCAAGCGCAAGTACGGTCAGACCGTCGAAGACGTCATCACCTACGAGACCAACGCCCGTCAGCGCCTCGATTCCGCCGACGGACGCGAAGAAGAGCGCGAGCGGCTCACCACCGCCGTCGAGGCAGCACTGACCAGGGTGCAAAAGGCAGGTCGGAAGCTCAGTCGCAAACGACTCAAGGTCGCCAGCGAACTCGCTGCAGACATCGCCGGGCATCTTGACGATCTCGGCTTCAATCAGTCGGTCTTTGAAATCACTTTTGATGAACTCGCAGAGCCGGGCCCACGCGGCCTCGAAGCGGTGGACTTCCTTTTCGGTCCCAATCCGGGCGAACCGCTCAAGCCACTGCGAGTCATTGCTTCAAGCGGTGAAATGTCCCGCGTTATGCTTGCAGTGAAAAGCGCGCTCGCTGACCAGGATCAAATCCCGCTCATGGTCTTCGACGAAATCGATGCCAACGTCGGCGGTGAAATCGCCGGAGCCGTCGGCCGCAAGATGGCCTTCCTCGGGGCACAGCACCAGGTCATCGCCATCACCCACATGCCACAAGTCGCGGCACTGGCCCACCGCCATTTCCTCGTCACCAAAGAGGTCGAGAACCAGGTCACCAACTCCCGACTGGAAAAAATCTCCGGAGACAAGCGGACCGAGGAGCTGGCTCGCATGTTAGGAGGTGTCGCACCGGAGACCCTGGCGCTGGCTGGAAAGATGATGGCGGCCTAACATTATATGATAGAAATTTGATCGACAGATTTCTCGAAGTGGGCAATAGAAAGATGACCCACTTCGGTTGAATGAGGTTCTTTAAAATCATCGGTGTCCTGATTTTGCTATCAATCGCAGCAATCGCTGTTAGTTGGCGGCTCGGGTTTCTAACTGAATCCACGATCGAAAAATCGAAGCAAGGCGCCTTTGCTTCGCTCGAGTCATCCCGAGGTGCAGTGAACGACTTGTTCGGCTCAATTCAAAATACGTTGCCCTCCGGGGGTGCCGGTGGCAGATCCCGTATCTGGACGGATGCGACGGGAAGAACTCTCGAAGGAGAACTGATATCAGCCACCGAGAGCGAAATCATTCTCAAGGTGAGTTCCAATGACCGGATCTACCGACTCCCCCTGCAGAAGCTCTCTACTGATGATCAGACTTTTGTTCGAACTGCCACTGGGGCGATGGCAGGTGACGATCAGTATCCCCACCTTCCGGACCGATGGCCAACTACCTATGACGGCAGAAACTCCTCCGCGTCGGCCTCACCGGCCGCCACGGGAAGTTTGAATCACTGGCGAACTAAATCCTATGACATTCGTTCAACCGACGAACTCGACGAAAAGACGCTGAGAAGCCTCGCACTGATTTGTGAATCGATCGATGGTGCCGTTCGAAGTGTTCCGCTGCCTATAACGTGGGGCAGATCTCCGAAGGCCCGCCGGGTGATCCAGGTTTACCACACCGATGAAGAATACTTTGCCGCGGGCGGGCCAAGAGAATTGGCCGGCCATTTCGATCCCCGCAATGGCAGTGTTCACATCCGATTGAGTCACCTGATTGAAAGCGATATGCGACAGTCTTTGGGTCAGTACCAGCTTTCCCGAAGGCAGCAGTTCGATCTACTCGTCCACGAACTTGTCCATCAAGCCGGGGCCGGGCTGTCTCATTCGGACTGCCACGCATGGGTTTGCGAAGGTATTGCTGAAATGTTCAGTGCGGCCCAGAACACCATCGGTTACTACTCGTTCCAGAACGTCCAGGCAAGTGTCCGAAATCATCTAACGAGCCATCTCGCCTACGATGGTCTCATCCAGATTCGGACTCTCCGCCTTGAGAAGCTGGAAAACTATTTCGACCGCTCCCTCTATCAGTTCAACCGCATCACAGCGAAGTCGAAAGACGGTGGCTTCCAGAACTATTGCAGTGCCCTCGTTCTGACCGAGTTCTTTACCTTTGGAGACAGCAACTACCTGCGGCCCTACCTCGAAGCCGTCATGACCGGCACTGATGCTCAAGAAGCGTCGCGCAAGTTCCTTCTACGAGAGAGAAGTTTTGAAGAAATCGAACGATTGATTTCGGATCGCTGGAAAACCCAGGGAATCGAAGTCGTCTTTGAAGTTGATCCTGAACTGAAAGAGGATGACCTCCGCGGAGACGTAGGCCTCGAATCCAGCATCTCATCATTTCGTCGACCTCTCTGATTCTTCTGCAGTGTCTGGAGAGAACGAAGTCGCCCCATTACTCAGGCAAGGTTTGCCTGACCCACCGCTCCAGCATCGTCAGCTCGAAATAGAAATTGCGGTTACTTGAACCGGCGCGACTTCGATTCGTATCGTTCAGATCCTTGAGGCTTGCTGACCCGCTCTTGACCTTCGAACCACTGGCACTCCGGAGGACATAGTTAAACTTCAATCTGGGTGGATAAACATCTTTGATGATTCGGACATTGGATCCAGTTCTCGCCTGGAATTCCCTGGTGTCACCAGCCATGTCGATATCGGTGAAAGTCAGCTCAAGTATTTCTTTACCGACGAATGAACGGATCCTGCTTTGACGGCTCAACTCCGCTTAAAAACCTGAGCGGCACGCCCTTTGGAACCTCCCGAAATCGAAAAGTTTCTGAACTCCTCCAAACCCGAAAACTTCACGGTCACCTTTGCACTTCCCCACTGAGCCAATCCCGCCAGCACCACCAGAATACAAACCAAATACCTCTCACAAAACGAAACGCTTCCGCTCCGGTTTTAGACGGCCTCATGGCGATTGTATTATCGGCCCCATGTCTCAATCGCGATCCATTTCAATGATCTCCAGGGGGAGGATTGTATGATCGCAACGGGATTCCAATTCAGACTCAACCGGTGAAAAATCGCTTCGCCTTTGCGAAGAAGCTTTCGCCAACCGGGTGGTTTTTTTCGGTCACTGTCTCGGCGAACTCGGTAAGCAGTTCTTCCTGCTTCTTGTTAAGTTTCACCGGCACTTCCACCTGAACATTCACAAGC
>JABSSQ010000454.1 GCA_013213905.1 Verrucomicrobiales bacterium
GAATACGGCGACTTTCTCGGCAATCACGGAGTCGGCAGTTCCCTTGTCATCACTCCTCAATCCATCGTTTTGTTGATCGATCACGACGGCCCGTCGTATCTGCTGAACATCGACAAAGCGACGGGAGAAAACCGTTGGAAGATCGACCGCGAAGCCCGCGTCTCATGGGCGACGCCGCTCTACCTGGTGCACAACGACATCGAGCAAATCATCGTGAGTTCCAATGGAGAAGCGGCCGCCTTCGGACTCAAAGACGGTAAAAAGCTATGGTGGATCGAAGGCATCGAGAAAAACACCGTCAACGCCCCCACCACCAACGGCGACATCGTTATTATCGGTTCCTCGGAACCCACCCAGACCATGGCCATCACCCTGGGCGGTTCGGGCGACATTTCTGAATCTCATGTGAAATGGCGCGCCGGTCAGGGCGTCACCTCCAGCTTTGGTTCCCCTCTCATTCACGGTGAAACCGTTTTCTTCGTCAACCGCGCCGGAGCACTCCAGGCGGCCAGTATCGAGGACGGATCCGTCCTCTGGGAGCGCCGTCTTCCCGGAAGCACCTGGGCCTCGCCGCTCGCTGCCGCTGACCGACTCTATTTCTTCTGCAAAGAAGGTCCCACAGCAGTGCATTCGCTCGACGTGACCAAGACTTCCGAAGAGCTCGCCACCAATCCACTGACTCTCGGAGAAGGCGACCGGCTTTACGGCTTCGCTGTCGCGCCCGGAAAATTCGTCATCCGGATCGCGGAGCAGCTGATTGCGGTGGGTGATTAATGATCCTCCGGCGGAACCGGGGGCTTTTGTTACGTGAGCCGCTCAGAGCGGTTTTATGCATCAATCTCTAACAATAGTTATCAGACTAAATCTCCGACGAAACCTTTTGAACGTTCGCGGTCGCGGGGGACCGCGACCCTCCAGATGCCTCGCGGCATCTCATTTCTTAAGCCGCTGTCTATACCGACAATGGAGGGGCACGGTCCTCCGTGACCGCTGGATGAGACGTCCATCCACCCAGCTAAACTTCGCTCTTATCTACCGTCGGATAAGTAAAAGTCCTATTGGATCAACAGGTCTCTTTCCGGGCTATTTACCAGGTCCCCAATCCGATCAATAGCCCAAGGGCGGCACACGCTGCGATCAACCCGAAGCCGACCTTTCGGTTGATGCTAGACTTACTGGAGTCATAAGACGAAGTGGTGAAAAAGATCCAACCGAACACTCCCGTCGCCAGAAGAAGAAAAGCAAAGAGCATCGCTTCGGCGTTGGTGCTCTCGAAAATCTTTTCTCCTCCGAACCACCCCGACACCTGATACACCAGGAATCCCACGATCACGGGCAGAGGATTGCGATGATAGGTGTCATGCATCGCAGACACCCTCGATCAAATAGCATAACCTTTCTCAGCTACCGGGCAGCGCGTTCGCGCCAGTGATCAGAAAACCGCTTTGCTACTTATCGCGCAAACCTTCGACCACCTCGAAATTGTCGAACCAGGCATGAACGGTCGTAAACTTTCCCTTTGAATCGACCGGAGAATATTCCGTCGAATGCCCTCCGTGAAAGGTGCTGAACATGAAGAGCTGGATTCCAGTTTCGTCTCCGCCTTCACCGCGGAACTCGACTCCTTCAGTCTTCGCCACTTCCTTCCCGTCGATGCGGGTCTTGGTGAAGCCATTTTTCTTACCGGGCTCGTTGAGCTTCACTTCGATGACGACGCGGTGCCACTTCCCCGGCATGAAGACACCTTTCTTCGTCCGCTCACCAATCCCGTAGGTCTTGGATTGATCCTGATCGTAAAGATAGTTCTGCACCTTCCCCTCTTCCCGCCACATGATGCGTGCGCTCCATCCTTCGGGTAAACGCTTCGCCCCTCCTGTGATCGGTTTCTTCGGCCCGAGCCCATGCAGTTTTCCGCCCTTCGTCCACTGAAAGTCTTCCCCAAACTTCACATCGAACAAGAGCGTCGCTTCTTTCATTCCCTGCCCTAGCGGAAACGAAGCGACTACACGCTCGCTTCCGCGAGGGCAGGCCACATAGTCCACGCGAATCGCATCCGAACCATCCGGCCCTTCACCCACAGCTAAGGAAATTCGAGCATGCGACAAAAGTTTTCTGGCCGCACCCTCGTCCACCGATTCAAAATCAATCCGCAGACGAGACAGCACCTCGTCTTCACCTAAGGCGCTGCCAACCGTTGCCACGAGACTGAGGCACACCGAGATCACGAGACATTGTCGAAGGTGGCTGAGCATCATGCGATCGCACTGAACCATGAGACCGAGAGAGATGCAAAACTTACCCATGCTAGGAATCACCGATCAACGCTTCGAGAGCCAAGATCATTTCAGCAACATCAAATCCCCAGGGGCCACGCCCCCCCGCATAGGCAACCTTACCTTTCGCGTCGAGAATGAAGAGCCGATCCGGGTGGGCACTGTAGGCTGAGTCGATCGTGTTCTCCATGTCATCGATCAGGAGGGGGATCGTCAACCCAAGCGATTCAGCGGCATTCTTCGCCACCTCGGTTCGCTCTTCCAGGGTGGTGTGTTCCTTGATCTTGACCGTTTGAGAAGGACGTCGATCATCAATCGCGTGCGCTTCACTGATGTAGATCCAGGTGAAGTCAGCTTTGTCGCCGTGCTTTTCGAAGGCTTTCTGGAGACTCACGGCCTCACGGCAGAACGGGCCTCAGGTATGACTGCCGAAGACCAGAACCGAAATCCTGTTCGGATCCGAGAGATTGATCTCTTCCCCATTCAGCTTCTTACGAACCCCGAGGTCGGGAGCCTGCGTTCCCACCTTTGGCGCTTTGTCTTCACCACGACCTCTACTCTTACCGCCCTTGGAGCGGCGTTCTTCCATCCGGGCTTTTCGCTCTTCGTCCGAAAGCTGTGCCTGGAGAGTTATGGTGCTGCAGACCATGGTGGCAGCGAGAAGATAAATGGGCAGTGGCTTCATGTAAGTGCCTTGGATTGAATTTTCTCAACCCCGAATAACAGCTTCGGTTTCAAACTTCGGTGCAAATGCCCCGAAATGCTCCATCGCCCGACTTAACTTCAGGGCTTCGGATCCACCGTCCACTCCTTGTTCTTTCTCGAACCGTAGTAGGGATAGTAATCCCAATCCGCCACCCCACCGACCACTCGGGGATCGCGA
>JABSSQ010000455.1 GCA_013213905.1 Verrucomicrobiales bacterium
ATGAAGTTCCGCCTCCTTGATCTGGGCGTTGGCGACGCGTGAGGCCGCCTCTGACTTGGCGAAGGCGCCGGATTCGATCAGACCCATGACTTCTTCCCGCTCACGATTGGCGTCTGCGACCTGGACTTCGGAGGTGGCGATCAGCGCATGAATGAGTTCGAGATCGAGTTCTGCGAGCCTGGTATCGAGAGTGAGCAGCAGGTCTCCCTTTTCGACGTGGCTGCCGGCATCCACCATGACGTCCTCGACGAGGCCCTCGGCTCGACTTGAGATTCCGGCCCGGCGCTGGGAGACGATGGTGCCGGTGAGCTTCAGTTCGGTCGTCAGCTCCTTTTTGAGCTGAGCGGTCGCTGTCTCAACGAGAGCTGGTGGAGAATTTTCGGCCAGCAACGGCATGGTGCTGAACAGCAAAATCAGGACGAGTCGATGAAGTGAATTTTTCAACGTGGTGAAAGAACGCCAGAGGGCCGGGAAATTCAAGGCCGGCATAGAGGGCGGGCCAGGCGTCATCGATGATCGCTATTCCAGCGGGAATTGAAGAATGTTGTTTTGCTCCGATCCCTGGATGGTGATTTTCCCATCTTTCAGAATGGTTCGCGATCGCTCGGCTGCCCGAAAGGACCGGGATCGCTTCAGAGGCTGATGGATGACAAGAGACTTTCCAACAAGACTTTCCAACAAGACTTTCCAACAAGACTTTCCAACAAGGACGAGGCTGTCTGGTTCTTTGTCCACTTTCCGGGTGAGGAATTCCTGGTCCGGAGCCGAATCGCTGCGTCCATAGACATAGCCGTCCATGTGATAGAGTTTCCAGCCGAGATGAGTGCTGGCTGGGGTTGAGGCGGCAGCCCTTTGGCGGAAATCGGAAAGATCACGCGGGGTGGAGGAAGTGTTGGAAGCTTCAGGTTGAAGGGCAGCCTCTTCAGGAGTCGCCGATTCGTTCGTCGTCGAGAAACCCCCGACCCGGAGTTGCACGCAACTCGACAAGGGGGCGCAGAGAAACAGGAGTATGAGGAGGCCTGGGGCGCGCATGAGCGAAGTCTAACAGGGTAGGGGCATGGACTTAACAGGGTTGAATCGTGGCGATGACTGCGTTTTACTCTCTAACATGAGTCTGGAACCCGGAGGCCGTCCCGGCGGCGAAGTGAAAGTGTTGATTGGTGTGTTGTTGCTGATCGCGGGTGTGTGGCTGTTTTTCGATTCAGTCCGTTTCACGACCGGATACGGTGGATTGGTTTCCGGAGCCATTTCGGGCGGCCGTCATGGAAGGCTGGCCGAAACGACTTCGATGGGGGTGGTCCTGGTGCCTCTGTTCATCGGGGTGGTAGCCTTGTTCTTCGACGTGAAAAAGATGTGGGCCTGGGTCTTAACCGGAATCGGTCTCGTGATTCTGGCAGTGGAAGTGGTGAGTCGCTTTCGTCCGGTCATGGAGATCAAGGCGACGCACTTGTTCATCCTGATCGTCCTCATCGCCGGCGGGTTGGGCCTGATGTTGCGCGGGTATCTGGATGATAAGCAAAGTGGCAAGGCGGAGTGAGTCGCCGATGAGCGCTTATAGACGCTGATTGAGATGGGACACGAATGCGCTTCGTTTTCACAAATGGAACACGAATTATCACGAATTTTTGTCGAGCTGGCCGAAAAAGAATAAGCGAAGATCAGCGTCCATTAGCGGTTTCCTATTTCGCTATTTCCTAATTTCAATTTTCAGCATTTTCCGATGCCCTCCTTTGTCACCATTCTCGGCGCGACGCTGCCGGTTTTCCTCATTATCGGGGTGGGCTTTCTCTTTCACCGGCGGGGCTGGCTGAGCGAAGAGGTCGAGGTCGGGATGATCAAGCTGGGACTGAACCTGCTCTTTCCCTGCTACATTCTCTCGCTAGTGCCGGGCAATCCGGCGCTGGAAAAGGTTTCGACAGCGGGCTGGGCCATCGGGATCGGTTTTGGCACCGTGGTGGCCGGCTTCGGGATTGCCTGGCTGGTGGGTTGGGTCGCCCGATTCAAACGGGGCGAGGGCCTGCGCACCTTCGTGCTTTGCTCGGGAATCCAGAACTACGGCTTTCTCGCGCTGCCGATTGCCCTATCGCTGTTTCCGGGGAATTCCGGTCCGGCCGGACTGGTTTTTGTGCACGGGGTGGGGGTGGAGCTCGCCATGTGGACCATCGGGCTCTCCATCATGAGCGGGAAAGCGGGTTTCCGCTCCATCATCAACGGGCCTTTCATTGCGGTAGTCCTGGCCCTCATCCTGAACTACACGGGTTCGTATCTCTGGATCCCGGATATCCTGCTGACAACCATGGAAATGCTGGGCCGATGCGCGGTGCCGATGGCGGTTCTCATGATTGGCGCCACGATCGGGCGGTTTGCGACGACGGGTATTTTCCGCGACGCCTTTCGGGTCGCTGCCTCCAGCGTGGTGGCGCGCCTCGTAGTGACGGCCTTACTGATCCTCTGCGTGGCGCGGTTTCTGCCGATTTCGGCGGATCTCAAACGCCTGTTGGTGATCCAGGCAGCAATGCCGGCCGCGGTCTTTCCCATTGCCCTGGCCCGCCTGTTCGGCGGGCAGCCCCAGGTCGCCATCCAGGTGGTGCTGGCGACGTCCGTCGTGGGACTGGTCTCCATTCCCTTCGTGATCGCGTGGGGTTTGAGCTGGGTGAATCCTTGATTTCTCGATTCACAGGCTTGACAATTGTGAGAAGAAAAGTTTCTTACCGCCCGCCGCTGAAGCGGCCCGCGCTCGCAGACCGTGAGAGCGGGACGAACACGTGAGAGCGGGACGAACACCGCAAGGTGTCCGACTGGTGGAATGGCACGATAGCTCAGGGGTAGAGCAGAGGACTCATAAGCCTAAGGTCGGGAGTTCAAATCTCCCTCGTGCTACCACTTTTCGGAAAAATCCGGGTTTAATCCAAATGATCGAGGATCCCCGGAGCCACCCCCGGTGGGGGTGAAAGTCAGGAATTGTTGAAATTCTCCTGTCATCATCCGAATTCCTAGATTTTTCGGGATTTCAGCATCTATGGCAGGGATTGTTTTCAAGGTTTCGGGGCGCTCGGGAAAATTCTTAAAATTTTGCCATAAATCCCCTTGCGGCCTTGGATGGACCGTCTATATTCCCCGCCCCCGCCCAGCAATCGGTGCTCTGCTGGAGGGTTCGCTGGTCTTAAGAGCTTCTACGATGGGAGTGTCTACGACCTGCTTTTGCACCGAAGAATTACTAAAACCAACGGTAACGTTATGCCTACTACCAACCAACTGGTTCGCCACGGTCGCAAGGACAAGGTCGTAAAGTCCAAGTCTCCTGCTCTGGATGAATGCCCGCAGCGTCGCGGAGTTTGTCTCCAGGTTTACACGCGAACTCCTAAGAAGCCGAACTCAGCGCTTCGTAAGGTAGCTAAGGTCCGTCTTACCAATGGTGAAGAAGTCATCGCCTACATCGGTGGTGAAGGTCACAACCTCCAGGAGCACTCCATTGTCCTGGTTCGCGGTGGCCGAGTGAAAGATTTGCCGGGTGTCCGTTACCACATTGTTCGTGGTGCTCTGGATACGCTGGGTGTCGAAGGTCGTAAGCAGGCCCGTTCCAAATACGGTGCCAAACGACCTAAGGGGTGATGATCTGAGCTTTGCTCAAGTCATTTCTCCGGCGATACGAATGTTTTAGCAACCGACTGAAATAATCCTATGTCCCGAAGAAAACGAGTCTATACCAAGCCGGAACGGCGCGACGCTCGCTACGATAGTCCACTGGTGGCCAAGTTGGTCTCCAAGGTCATGATGCAGGGCAAGCGTGCTCTTGCAGAGCGCATCGTCTATGCAGCGATTGAGCGTGCCAATGAAGGTGGAGAGTCCGTCGATCCTGTTGAGGTTCTGAACCGGGCAATCGAGAATGCCAAGCCGCGCGTCGAGGTGAAAAGCCGTCGTGTGGGTGGTGCCACTTACCAGGTTCCTCTGGAGGTGTCCATCGATCGCCAGGAATCCCTCGCTATGCGCTGGATCGTGAATGCTGCCCGCTCCAAGCGTGGCACTCCGATGCACGTGGCTCTCTCTAACGAGATCAAGGACGCCAGCACCAATCAGGGCGCTGTTGTTCGCAAGCGGGATGAAACTCACAAGATGGCGCAGGCTAACCGCGCTTTCGCTCACTTCCGCTGGTAA
>JABSSQ010000456.1 GCA_013213905.1 Verrucomicrobiales bacterium
GGCCGAATTCGCTCTCGAGCTCGCGGCTTTCAAGGAGACCGCAGAAAGCTGCCGTAGATTTGCCGTGCCTTTTGGCGAGTTGAGCCACGCCGTGAGGCGCTTTGCCCTGGCAGGACTGGCTGTCGAGCTTCCCTTCGCCGGTGATGACGAGGTCGGCCCACTGCACTGCGGCATCGAGTTGGAGAATGTCAGCCACGAGATCGAAACCCGGAACCAGTCGGGCATTGAGAAAGACGAGGCTTCCGAATCCAAGCCCCCCGGCAGCGCCGGCACCGGGCTGGTCTGCGGCGATGCGACCTCGCTCATTGGTGAGACTTACAAGATGCGAAAGGCGCTTCTCATGGCGGGACAAGTCGGCCGGTGAAATTCCTTTTTGGGGACCGTAGACGGAGCTACATCCTGACGGTCCCAGCAGGGGATTAGTGACATCGCAGGCCACGGTGATCTCCGGTAGGTCGGGGTTGTCCGGAGCCACAATGCTTGCCACTTTTTCGAGTTCGGCCGGGATGGCGTCCAGGGCGTGGCCGGTCTCGTCGAGAAACTGAAACCCGAGGGCGCTGGCCATTCCGGTTCCGCCATCGTTGGTGGCGCTGCCTCCGATGCCGAGAACGATTGTTTCGACACCTCGATTGGTAGCATCAAGGATCAGTTCCCCGGTGCCGAAGGTGGTGGCGTTCCACGGGTCCAATGAAGTGGCATCGAGTTGGGCGAGGCCGGAGGCTTCAGCCATTTCGATGACCGCGACGCGCCCGTTTTTGATCATGCCGTAGCCGGCTTCGACGGGCTGGCCAAGAGCATTGCTGACTTGGTGAGTGATCCATTCCCCGTTTCCGGCAACGGTGAGGGAAAGTGCCATTCCGTCGCCACCGTCGGCGACAGGAAGCTGGCGCATTTCGACGGCGCCGGAGCCGAGCGCGTCACTGATTCCGCTGGCGACAGCCTCGCAGGCTTCCGGTGCGGTGAGGGACCCTTTGAACTTGTCGCAGGCGATGAGGATTTTCATCGAATCAAAATTTCCGGATCGAGAATGCCTCATCGACGAGATCGGCCAGTTTGTTCTCGTCTTCCAGGTTCTGGATCTGGCGTTTCAGGCGTGAGTAGCGATTGGCTGCCGCGCGTTTCTGGATCGTCGCGGGAGCATCCTCCTCCGTCTTGTTGTTCTCTGTTTCGGCGATTTCCTCTGCTTCCTCTTCCGGCTCGCTCTCGGCTGCCTCTTCCTCGATTTCGATGCGCTCGTGGTAGACGTAGCCGGTCTCTTCGTCGAACTCGAGATTGATCAGGCTCTGCGGTTCAAATTGCACGGCCACCTCGGTTTCGTGCGTTGCGATGAAAAGCTGGCCGGGATGTTCCGGTTGATTCGGTTGGAAAAACTGGACCAGGGAGATCGCCAGTTCGGGGCTGAGCCCGCATTCCGGCAGATCGAGAAATACGAAGCCGCGTCGCTCCGGTTGATTGTAATACTGGCAAAACACCAACGCGATGCGAAGCAGATAGCTCTGCAGACCGGGGCTGAGCGAGTAAAAAGAGACTTCTTCGCCAGTGTGTGCGGAAATCAGTGACGGTTCCTTGGTCGGGCGGAAGGTGATTCCCATTTCGCCGAGCACGCTGTTCCACCGCCCTTTAAAGGCTTTGAGAGGATTGGGAGTGAGAGCTTCGAAGTCTGCTTCCACTTCAGCAACGGTTCGTTCGCGGTTCTCGTCGTGCTTGAGAAAAGCGTGGTAAAGATCCTGACGTTGCCGGCGACGGTTGTAGAGAA
>JABSSQ010000457.1 GCA_013213905.1 Verrucomicrobiales bacterium
ACGAGGTTGCCGCCGTCATAACGAAACGCCAGCTGATCAGGAACCCGGTTCTCCTGGGCGAAGTAGTAGACGATGTCGTCGATCACACCGGAAAGCTCCTTAACCTTTTCCGTATCGAAGGACAGGTCGCTGAAGATGACGTCGTGTTCCCGCTGGAGCATGACGCCGTAGACTGAGCCCGCCTTCTTCAGGGCCTTGAGAGTGGCTGTGCGAGTTTCCGGAGTCATCAGTGGGAGTCGATGTATTCACGAATGGAGTTCACAAATTCGCTGACCTCTATCTTGCGGTTTACGATGGCGCCGGCGATAACCGGATCCTGTGGATCAGAGTTAGGATCAAAGCAAAAACCGGCCGTTTCGTCCCCTTGCACGCTGATTGCGCTGGATACCGCATCCATTTCGAGCGTTTCACCGAGCAGGAGTGCGCATTCCTGGAGAGCCATGAGATGATCGGCGAAGGCCGCCGTGTCCTCCGGCCCCGTCTTGCCCCGGGCCGCGCCACGACTGGCAGTGAAAAAGCGAAGCTCTTTCGCTTCGAGGGCTTGATCGAGTAGCTCTTGCGATGTTTCTGCAACTTTTGCCATGGTCCGTCGTGTTTCGGTTAAGCGGTGAAGAGGTTGAGGCAGACAGCAGGAAATTTACCAGACAGGGCAACATTGTCGAATCATTATGCTGTGCCGATTCGGAATCGCCCACTACACTGAACCTCAATGACGCTGGCTAACAAGATCACGATTACCCGCCTGCTGCTCATCCCGGTGTTCATCGTTTTCGCGGCCTACTACAGCCAGAGTATTGTCGATGGAGCCGAGGTCGTCTGGTATCGTGTCGCCGCGCTGATCACCTTTGCTGTCGCGTCGCTAAGTGACGCGCTTGATGGCTACATTGCCCGGAACTTTAACCAAAGCACCAAGCTGGGGCGTGCTCTCGACCCTGTGGCGGACAAGTTGCTGCTGCTTTCCGGAGTCGTGATGCTCAGCGTGACCCAATGGCACTCCGGGCTTCCGATCTGGTTCGCAGTCCTCGTCATTGCCCGGGATGTGACCATTGTGGCGGGGGTCATTATCATCCATTACACCATCGGAAAGGTGAAAATGCGGCCCATCATCACCAGTAAAATCTGCACATTCTTACAGTTAAGTTGCGTCTGCTGGGTTTTGGTGGACTTTTGGAGCGTCGAAGCCCGACCGCTTCCCCTGGAGATCCTGATCTACCTGGCTGCCGCGTTAACGCTCATCTCCGGCTACCAGTATATCGTGGAAGGCATTCACCAAATGCGGGAACACGGGCATACCACGCCAGATTCTGATGTCTCGTAAACAATTAGCCAAGGTTGCCATTGTCGGTCGTCCCAATGTCGGGAAGTCCGCCATCTTCAATTGCATCGCCAAGCGGCGCATTGCGATCGTACACGATCAGCCCGGCGTGACGCGCGACCGTATCGCCACGGAGTGCAAACGCCCCAAGGGCATTTCTTTCGAGCTGACTGACACCGGTGGTATTGGCGCCGTCCTCGACGACGGTTTCGGCGAGCAGGTCCGGATGGAGGCTGACATCGCGATCGAGTCGGCCGACCTGATTCTCTTTGTTGTTGACGTTCAGACCGGGATCCACCCGATCGACCGCGAGCTGGCCAAGGTCCTGCGCAACTCCGGGGCCACGGTCGTTCTTCTTGCCAACAAGGTGGATACGCCTAAGCAGGAGCCTGATGCGGCGGAGTTTGTGGGGCTTGGATTTGAAAACCAGGTCAATACTTCCGCGGCTCACGGTCGCAATTTTGACCGTCTCGAGAATTTGATCCAAACCGAGCTCAATGAGCTTGGGATTGAAAACTACGACGAGGAGAACGACGGGCCTCCTCCAGTCAAGATTGCCATCGTGGGCCGTCCTAATGTCGGTAAGTCATCGCTCATCAATGCGCTGATGAACGATGAGCGCAGCATTGTCTCCGATGTTGCCGGGACGACCCGCGACGCCGTCGATGTCCCCTACACCCGCGACGCCAAGGAATACATTCTCATCGACACCGCCGGAATTCGTAAGCGCAACAAGCGAGATACCTCGGTGGAGGTCTTTTCGGTGATGCGTTCGGAGAAATCAATCCGGCGCGCCGATCTCTGCCTGCTGGTCATTGATGCTGTCTCAGGAGTGACGAGCCAGGACCGCCGCATTGCCCGCATGGTGATTGATGCTCACAAGCCATGTATCGTTCTGCTCAATAAGTTCGATCTTTACCACCCTGGTGCCGATTTCCAGGACCGGATTGAGAACTTCCGTGAAGAACTTGGCGACGATCTCTTCTTTCTCCCTTACGCCCCGAAAGTCGCTATCTCAGCGAAAGAGAAACAGTATCTGGGCAAAATCTTCAACTACGTCCAGCAGGTCGTCGCCACTGCGCAGGATCCCGTATCCACCGGAGTGCTCAATCGTCTCCTCCAGCAATCCATCGAGCGGAATCCCCCGCCGGTGCGCCATGGCAAGCGACTCAAGCTGCTCTATGCAACCCAGAAGCGCAGCGATCGTCCTCAACCCGTCCCGGTTCCGGAGTATTTGCTCTTCGTGAATCACTCCAAACTCCTGACCCGCACTTACCAGCGTTTCCTTGAGAACCAGATTCGAAAGGAATACCCGATGGAGGGACTTCCTTTCGTCTTTCGGGTGCGTTCCCGCACCAGCTCGGACAAAAAGGGCGACAAAAAGGAAAAGGGCAGCCGAAGATCCTGACCGAAGCCTGACCGAAGTTTGACCGAAGTTTGACCGAAGTTTGGGAACTGTTACTTGGAGCGGATCTCTTCGATCTGTTCCGGTGACTTCGGAAGAACCTGCATCTCGGCATCGTCGGGAATCGAGACGATGGGATTCTCTTCGAAGAGGTAAGACTCCATGATCATGTAGACCTTGCCGTCTTCATTCGGGGTAAAGGTCCTCGCACCAAGTTCGCGCGTGATCTTGAGGGGTTCGCCACCGGTCTCCACTTCCAGGACAAACTGCTGTTGTCCTGTCAGGCCGAACGTGGGGTCCACCTTGCGCATCTCTTCCTGGATCGTCATGAGAGGGCGAAAGAGCTCGCGGTATTCCACCTTGCCTCCTTTAATCTTTGGCGGGTCTACCTTGGGTAGCTCGAGGTCGACGAAGATGTTCAGCGTTCCGCGAGGCTGGTTCGCGACGAGATCAGGATTCAAATCGAGGAGCTTTTTATGGTGCGGAACCTCGACGAATCCGTCATTATCCACCACGAGGATGACCGGCGCGTCCTTCACATCGAGGTAAAGCTCGATATCCCGCGAAGAAACCAGTGAACTCCGGCTCTGGATGCGAAGTCGGTAACTCTCGGCCTCAGGCTTAGAACGCGAGTCGCTCTGGGCTATCTTGATGAGCTGGCGGTATGGAAGCCGCGCCAGGTTCGAATGCGAGAGCGGACGACCGGAGAGTGTTTCCGGTTCTTTTTCCTCCTGGGCCCTGGTCGCAGGAAGCGAGAGGGCGGCCAAGAGCAGGAATGGAAGCAGGACGGGCAGGCCTTTCATAAATGGATGCGGAGGTTTAATCAACACTGCGAGCCCGAGCAATTCAAGCGCCTTCCCCCTGCTGTTTTTCCCAAAAAAGCCGGATCCCGTCCGCACACATGTCGGTCCCGTTGATCAGTTGCAGGGTTTCCCAGATTTCCCTCGGCGCTTCAACCCGAAAGGCCTGCTCCATGCAGAAGGCCTGGTAGGCAATGCGCAGTGAGTCGGGATCCATCTGCTCTTCGAGTCGCTGACGAATGAACTCTGCGTTCAACTCGACGGCGCGGCGATAGTCTTTCAGGTGTCCTGAGGGATCGTCGATGGCCCCGAAATGAGTCAGGTAGAGTTTTTCGAACTCCCGCGCGGCGATCATATCAACGGAAGCGAGGGTGTGCTCCAGGTGAAACTGCGGAGGCGCCGAGGTCACCGAGATATACTCACTGCCCGGTAGCCGGGCCCCGGCCGCGTCGCCGGTGAAGCAGACCGTATTCACCGCAAAAGCATGGTGGTGAAACGCATGACCAGGTGTCTCCAGAACTTCGATTGCGAGTTCTCCGACTTCGATCGTTTCGCCTCCCTCGAGCAAATGCACCTGTTCTTCCGGCGCCGGGGTCATCTCACCCCACAGTGAGTCGAAGCGTTCCGCGTAAATCATTCGCGCACTCTCGATCAAGCGGGAAGGATCGACGAGGTGACGGGCGCCCTTGTGATGGACATAGAGCGGAATGCCCTCCTTGGCGAACCAGCCGGCCGCCCCGGCATGATCGAGGTGGATATGGGTCACAAAAACTGCATCCAGGTCACTGGCCGGACATCCCAGTTCGGTCAGTTTTCCGAGAAGTTGATCCCGGGTCGATTCCGGCCCCGTTTCGATGAGAACCTTTGTTTCACCGCTCTCGACGAGGAAAGCAGCGATGGCGTGGCGGGTGTCCTGAAACTCAAGATCGATCGTGTGAATCTGCATTTTGCGCCAACTTGAACGAAACCTGCCGTGCAAGCCAACTCAAACTTGCCGGATGGGTGCGTCATGTCTAGATTGCCCCGAAATTTCGCTGGTGACTCCGGCGGCAGCAGCACTCAATCATTCTCATGGACGTCCGCAAAGTAGCCCACCTTGCCCGCATCGAACTCACCGACGCCGAAGCTGAGGAATACCAGGGGCAAATGGATCACATTCTCAAGTATGTCGAGCAGCTCAATGCGATCGACGTTGAGGGCATCGAACCCACGGCTCATGCGGCACCGGTCTTTGACGTGATTCGCGAAGATAAGACCAACGGACCCGGCCTCAGCCAGGAGGCGGTCCTTTCCAACGCGCCTGCTACCGCTCACGAACAGATCAAGATGCCGAAGGTGATCGAATAGGTCTGTGTCCAAGTCGTCTTCTTTACTCTCAATTTTACTTATCCTACTCCCTTGAAAGCCGCGGATTTTACTATCACTCAGCTGAAACAGGCCTACCAGTCCGGTGACCTGACGCCCGCTGATGCCCTTAAGTCCATCGCCGAAGCCATCGATAGCAAAGATGGTGATATTGGCGGCTACCTTTCCTACGATCTCGACCTGGCTCTGGCCGATGCCGAGAAAGTAGACCTCTCATTGCCTCTCGGCGGTGTGCCCATCGCGATCAAGGATCTGATCAACGCGGAAGGACAGCCCTGCGGTTGTGCCTCGAAGATGCTTACCGGGAAATACACGGCGCCTTACGATGCCACCGTGGTGCGCAAACTCCGCGAAGCGGGCGCGATTCCTTTTGGCCGGACCAATATGGATGAATTCGCGATGGGTTCATCGAACGAGAACTCCGGCATCAAGATCTGTCGCAATCCCCACGACCCTGAGCGAATCCCGGGCGGTTCATCGGGTGGCTCCGCGGCAGTCGTTGCTTCCAATACGGCGGTGGCCGCTCTCGGCACGGACACTGGTGGTTCCATTCGACAACCGGCCAGCCACTGTGGTGTGGTGGGCCTCAAACCCACCTACGGGCGCGTTTCCCGATACGGCCTCGTGGCATTCGCCTCATCCCTTGATCAGGCGGGCCCGATGACCAAGACCGTCGAAGATGCCGCTCTCCTGCTCGGCGCGATATCCGGCTCCTGCGAACGCGACTCCACCTGCCTCGACCTTGAAGTTCCAGACTACATGGCTGCCCTCGACAAGGGGGTGGCAGGCCTCAAGGTGGGTTTGCCCAAAGAGTATTTCGCCGAAGGTCTCGATCCCGAGGTTAAGGCCCGGGTCGAAGCCGGCATCAAGCAGCTCACCGACCAGGGAGCTGAAGTGGTAGAGGTCTCCCTGCCGAATACCGAGCACGCCGTGGCGACCTACTACGTGATTGCGACAGCGGAAGCCTCCGCCAACCTCGCCCGGTTCGATGGTGTTCGCTACGGGCATCGCTCCGAAAGCGCTGATGATCTTCTCAGCGTTTACGAGAAGTCTCGAGACGAAGGACTGGGATCCGAAGTGAAGCGCCGAATTATTCTCGGCACCTACGTGTTGAGCTCCGGGTACTACGACGCCTACTATCTTAGGGCTCAGAAAGTTCGCACCCTCATTCGCAATGACTTCAACCAAGCATTCGAAGAGGTCGATGTGATTGCGTCGCCGGTTTCACCCACTCCTGCCTTCAAGATTGGCGAGAAACTCAGCGATCCCCTCTCCATGTATCTCGCCGATATCTACACTATCTCCGCCAACCTGGCCGGGATCTGCGGCGTGTCCGTTCCTTGCGGAACGATCACGAAAGATGGCAAGGATCTTCCGGTTGGTTTGCAACTCCTCGGCAAACCACTGGGCGAAGAAACGATACTGCAAGCGGCTTCCACTATATATGGGGGCGCGTGACATCGTTATAACATAGCTAAATTATTATACTAGGCCGGTATGGCCTTTGGGTTGAGCATGGTTCCGCAACCTTCCTCAACTCTATGAAACGAACCGCTATTATTCTATCGATCGTTGCAGTCATTCTCGTGATTGCTGTGCCCGGAGGCGCCTTTTTCCTGGGTTCCTCGATTCAAAGTTACTCAGAAGAAGCCGTCGCTGAGGCAAATGCCTATATCAGCCCGGCCATCGGAGAACTCTCACTCCCTGTCTATAACAAGGGGCTGATGTCCAGCGAGATTGTCTCGCGACTGGACATTGAAGGAGAGGAGGACGATTCGAGCCTCGCCCTGAACCACACCGTCTACCACGGTCCGGTAGCTTTCACGCCTCACGGGGTGAAGCTCGGATACGCCTATGTCATTACGACTCTCAATCGCGAAGCTTTCCCCGATGAGCTCAATGAAGGTATCAACAAGATCTACGGCGAAGAGGAACCTTTTATCATTACTTCCCTGATTGATTATACCGGGGGCCAGGCCATCGACATCGACATTACCGAAGTCGACTACAAGAAGGACACGATCTCTTTTCGCTTCGACGGCGGCGAAGGTCAGTTCAATGCCAACGCTAATGGTATCACCACCGGGAATCTTGATTTCACGGCATTCTCCCTTCGCAACGACTCGGAAGTGGATTCCGAGGACTTCATCGTTCGCCTGAAGGACAGCACCTTCACGATCGACAGCTCCAGCGACAATACCGTTACCAGCAAAGGTGTTATGGGCGGTCTTGAATGGCGTTTTGCCAACGAAGATGATGGGAACCCGTTCACAATCTCCATGGGCGAACTCACCATGGAGTCCAGCCAGACCCCGATTTCCGAGGGCTCAACCCTGATGCTTGGCACCTCAAGCGCCTCTGTCCCTAACGTGAAGTTCCGCTCCAGCGAAGAGTTCGATTTCTCTATCAACAATCTGGCCGTAACCACCGATACAACCAGCGATGGCAGCATGATGACCGCCGAGGTGATCTATTCCGCCGGAGGCGTGACCACCGACATGCCGATCCCGGAGGAGTTCAAACTCTACTCTGACATGGCCGGAGAAGGTGCTGAGATGAGCTTCCAGGCTACACTTCCCATTTCACTTATGGAAGACCTGACCGAGCTTCAACAGAAGGCCAACAAGGCCCAGTTTTCCAATCCCAGCGGTGATCTCCCGCCCGAACTGGAAGAGGAGCTGGTCGAAATGATCGAAGGCGCCATCAAATCAGTTTCGAAAGGAACCGGCCTCGGCCTTGGAGTCCGTCTTGGAGGTGGAGAAACAGAAACTTCTGTCCTCGCTGACGTCAGCTACATGGGTGCCAAGCCGATGATTGAGCAGAAGACCATTCTTGAGCTCATCCAGGCCCTCGAAATCAAGGCCGGACTCAACCTGCCGTCAGCGATCATCGAGAGCACTCCAGCGCTTCAGGAGCAGATGATGCCGCTTCTTGCGACCGGTTCTATCGTCCAGAAGGGTTCCTCATTTACCATGGACGCGGAACTGAAAGATGGCCTGCTCAAGACCAATGGAGAAGTCAATCCTATGCTAGAGCAGATGGCTCCCATGCTGATGGGTGAAATCCCCTGGGAAGAATTTATCCAGGGGATGCGAACCGGGCTGACTCAATAGTCGTCCGGCAGTTCCGGCAGAAGTCGACCGTGCTACTGCTGGATGACGCAGTAATCCCCTACCTCAAGCTTGCCCCACATGTGCCGTGCTGACTCGTAGGGGAGTCGTATACAACCGGCCGAGGCGGGATAGTTAGGAACATATCCCTGGTGCAGGCCAAAAGCACTGAAGCTGAAGCGTTGAAAGTAGGGCATGCTCGATCCGTAGATCGAAGAGGTGTGGTGCCGGTGCCGGTCGCTAATGACATACTCGCCCACCGGGGTTCGATGCCCTGATTTCCCGGTGGAACAGCGAGTCGAAAAGGTCGCCACACCATTCTCATACAACGTCACCCGCTGGCTGGACAGGTCGACCACGACCTTGCGCGGCTGCGGGTCGGGAATCTCGCCAAGAAGAACGATCTGCTGAATATCAGTGTCTTTGTACCAGGAGCCGATGATCGCCGCCATGAGATACTTGGGCGTGTAGGCCCGCCCGTTAGCACCGGCGTCCATCAGCATCTGGGCAATCTCCTTGTTGCGATGGGCGGCCGCCATCATGACCGGGCGAATTCTCCGGTCCACTTGGAGGTGATACTTGAAGGTCTTGCTTTCGAACAAGTCGCGGAATTCTGACCGGGCCGGAGCGCGCTCGTCGGCATCGACATCCACGCCACCTTCGATCAGGGCTTCGACCACGTCCGTCATCTGGTGGGCAATCGACCAACCGAGAAGAGTATGCCCGTCCTTGGCTCGCATGGCTTTCACCTCAGCCCCGGCTTTGATCAGGGTAAGCGCGAGGTCTTCGTCCCCTTCCCTCACGGCCTTGGAAAGCCAGGACTCCGAGCCGTCGTAGCGGGCGTTGGGGTTGGCACCACCGGCCAGGAGAATGCCGCCCGCCTTATATCGACCGCGACTGAGGCAGAAATCGAGGGGGTCTTCACCTCCGGGGCCCAGCTGTCGCGGGTCGGCACCGGCATCGAGAATCAAACGGATCAGTTCGTCCTGGTCGGAGAGTAGAGCTGCCCAGAGGTTGTCGCCAATCGAGGCACCGGAATCGAGAAGAGTTCGGACCGCACCGGTGGCTCCGTCGCGGACAGCGACGTCGAAGACCCGTTCGTCGGTTTTTGGAACGGTGGACTCCGGATCGGCCCCGGCATTGAGCAACAAGCTCATCAGTGGCGTGTTGCGTTCGCTGTAGGCCCGAGCCAGCATCTGCTGCTTGTCGAGCTTGGCACCGGACACAATCAGCATATTGGCGATCGCGATGTTACCGTTCTCGATCGAAAGCAACAGTGGACTGTCCATCCCGGCACCGTTCAGAGACGGATCGGCATCACCCTCGATCAGCAGTTCGACGGCATTGAGCTCTTCTCTGGCAACAGCGATGCTGAGCGGCGTGTAGCCGTCTTCATTCATCACGTCGGGATTGGCTCCCTCGTCGAGGAAACGCTGAGCAGCAACGAGGTCACCTTCAGCAATGGCCTGAACGATCAGGGGCTCGCCGGACACTCCATTCACATTCGCATCGGCGCCGTGTTCAAAAAGGAGGCTCTCTATTTCCAGTGAGCCCAGGTCGATCGCGTAACTGAGCGCGGTGAGTTCCATGCGTTCGTTCTCACCACAACGGATATTGACGTCAGCTCCGTTCTTGAGCAGGAGGCGGGCCTTCTCGATATTCTCCTCCATCACGGCTTCGACCAGCAGTGGATTGCCGCTCTCACCGCGCGTATCAACGGCGGCTCCTTCCTTGAGGCAGCGTCGCATTAACTCGAAATCGTCGCGACTGGCGGCCACGGCGAGAGCAGAGATCGGGAACGCCCCGCGATACTCGACGTTCGCGCCATGACTGAACAGGAAATCGAGCATCTCCCTGTCCTGCTTTTCAACGGCATCGATCAGAAAGGGACGTCCCGCCTCGATATCCATATCAATCTCGGCACCGGCTTCAATCAACTTGTAAGCCAACTCAAAGTCCCGCTCCCGGAGGGCGACACTCAGGGGCGTCTCTCTCTCTGGATCCGTGAAGGTGTTGATGTTCTCGACGACCTCATTACGCTCCATCAGGAACTGGATCGTGGAATCATTGCCGGAACGAACCGCTGCCAACAAGGGGGTAAAACCCCGGGCATCGGAATGGCCGAGGTCGATCCCGGCTCGCTCAAGATTTCGCAGAACCCCCATCTCCCCGTCTTCTGCCGCCTCAATGGCGCTGCTTGTGGAAACCTCCACTCCGCGGGAAGCCAGGTATCGTGAAGCTTTTCCGGTGACCTCGTGACGCAGGTAATAGTCGGTGATGATGGCGCCCGCTACCAGGGAAAGCGTAAACAGCGCAAGAAGCAGGGTTCTGAACAGGAAACCGGCAGGATTCATCTTCTTACTTCAAATTTACCTAGGGTCTCACAATTTCGGGTTGGTTTTCGGGGGTCACTACGAGCGATTGCTTCGCAGACGAAGAATATCACAGATCCTTCCCGACAAAACTGGAAACCTCGCCGCAATCACACCGGAAGGAAGATTTTCTCCCGTTTGAGAATTCTGATGCCGGAAACCGAATCAGGCGTCCGGATCGAGCTCCGGTTTGAAATCCGCTGCGTGATAAGAACTGCGAACCAGCGGACCTGAGGCCACATGACGGAATCCCTTCTCGAGAGCGATTTCCTTGTAGCGGTCAAAAGCAGCCGGTTCGATGTATTCCACCACCGGAAGATGCTTCGGCGACGGACGCAGATATTGGCCAAGCGTCAAAACGGTCACGTCGTGATCTCGCAGGTCATCCATCGCCTTGAGCACTTCGTCTTCCTTCTCCCCCAGACCGAGCATGATGCCGCTCTTGGTGGCGCAACGGTTGCCCATCTCCTTCGCCATTTCCCGCGCCCTCTTGAGCACAAGCAGGGACCTCCAGTATTCCGCCTGGGAACGAACCACAGGTGTGAGTCGCTCAACGGTCTCGAGATTGTGATTGAAGATTTCAGGGGCGGCCTCCATCACGACCCAGAGGCAATCATCCTTGCCGATGAAATCCGGCACGAGAACTTCGATCACCGTGTCCGGGTTGACCTCGCGAGTCTTGTAAATGGTGTTGGCAAAGTGGCTCGCTCCACCGTCAGGCAGATCGTCCCGAGCCACGGCCGTAATCACGACGTGGTTCAAATTCATGCGGCGAACCGCCTCAGCAACGCGGTCCGGTTCGTCAGCCTCGAGCGGCATGGGGCGACGGGTGTCGACCGCGCAGAAACCACAGGCGCGAGTGCAGCGCTCACCGGCGATCATCATCGTTGCGGTGCCCTGGCCCCAACATTCCCAGCGGTTGGGGCACTGAGCCTCTTCGCAAACGGTGACGAGGTTCAAATCCTCGATCATCCCTTTGGTGTCCCAAAAGACAGGGTTGTTCGGAAGCCGCACCCGAATCCACGGGGGCTTCTTATCCTGGTGCAGGTTGGGATCGATCTTTACAGGCATGAAAAGACAGTCGGAATAGTTGCGTAGACCTTTACGCCAGAAAACGGATTATTTCTCCGGAAAAAGTGCGTGTATGCCGGACTCAGTGGCCGGACACACCCCGCGCTCGGTGACCAGACCAGTGACCAACCGGGACGGCGTAACATCGAAGGCATAGTTGGCCACGGGGCTGCCTTGCGCAACCACATTCACCTCGATCTCAGGCTCTGAGGACAATTCAGCGTCAGGAGCCCCTCCCATTCGGCTGACTTCGTCGCCGTTTCTCTGCTCGATGGGGATCTCCTTCACTCCGTCCCTCGTTTCCCAGTCGAAGGTCGATGAGGGCAGCGCCACATAGAAAGGAATCCCGTTGTCGTGAGCGGCCAGGGCCTTGAGGTAGGTGCCGATCTTGTTGGCCACATCGCCGGTGTGAGTGGTGCGATCTGTCCCCGTAATCACCATGTCGACCATGCCGTGTTGCATGAGGTGGCCCCCGGTGTTGTCAGCGATCACCGTGTGCGGAACGCCGTGCTTTCCAAGTTCCCAGGCGGTGAGGCGGGCTCCCTGGTTCCTTGGACGCGTCTCATCCACCCAGACATGGACGGGGATCCCGGCATCGTGAGCAGCGTAGATCGGAGAAGTCGCCGACCCATAGTCGACAAAGGCCAGCCAGCCGGCGTTGCAGTGAGTCAGAATATTGACCGGTTCGTTGCTGCCTTTGTTCTCGTGAATCTTCCGAATCAAAGGCAAGCCGTGTTCACCGATCCTGCGACACCACTCCGCATCCTCATCGGCCACTTCAGCGGCGAGGTGCCTGGCCCCAGCGATCTTCTCGTCGATTCCGGACACGGCCGCGACGGCGGCGCACTGGCGATCCACTGCCCAGGCGAGATTCACGGCGGTGGGACGGGTCGCTTTCAGCTTCTCCCCGAGCCGGGCAAACTTTTTATCGAACGCTTTATCGCCGCCCGCGTTGCGGCACTCCAGCGCAGCGAGGAACATCCCCGAGGCAGCCGTTGCCCCGATTAACCCCGCCCCGCGGACCAGCATTTCGAAAATGGCGTGAGCGGCATCGTCACTCGTCCTCAGTGTCGCGACCTCAAGGGACCACGGCAATTTTCGCTGGTCGATGATTTCGACGGATTCACCGTCTTCACCCAACCAGATGGTTCGATAAGGAGTGCCGTCGACTAGCATAGCAAAATTCTAGAACGGGCTCAGGTCGGGGCGGAGAACCGAGAGATACCAGATCCAGATCGCCGGGCCGGTAAAAATCCAAAGGAACGCGCCCAGGGCCAGGTAAGGGCCGAACGGAAGTGGTCGTGACCACTCCTCCTTGGCGACGAACTTCTGGAAGAGCCCCACGATGGCTCCGACGATGGAGGCCGCAAAAAGCACATAAACCGCGGCCTGCCATCCGAGAAAGGCTCCGATCATAGCGACAAACTTCACATCGCCGTAGCCCATGGCCTCGCGCGGCACCACAGCCTTGGTGATTTTGCCCGAAACCTTCTTCACATCCTCCACGTCAAGTCGTTCCCCGTCGATTTCGAAGCCGTCACCAAAGACGGTGAA
>JABSSQ010000458.1 GCA_013213905.1 Verrucomicrobiales bacterium
AATATCCGGAGCATCTCGCCCACATTCATCACCGTCTCGGTTTCGTCCCCGCTGGTGAGCCGTCGATCATCATTCGGATCCAGACCGCCCACAGCGCCGAGTCTTTCGAGATCAATCGCGAGTACCTGAAGCGCATCAAGCAGACCGTCCCGATCTGGAAGAAACCGGTGTTCGAGGAGTAATCCGGCTGCGCAGAATTTCCCTTCACCCTTTCCGACTCCAAAATTGCGCTGGCTTTGGAATCGCCATCCCTAGCTGATTCGGGCAGCATGCTTCTGCCATGGAAATTTTTTTGCTCATCGTGATCGGAATTATCATTCTGATCGTCAAAGGAGTCAGCAAAGGGAAAAAAACCACCGAGAGCTGGGAAATGGCTGCAGAGGCCATGGACTTGAGTTTTCAGAAGTCTCAGGGTGGGTGGCACACCCTCAGCGGAATCATCAACGGTCTCCAGGTTTCGGCGAAACAGGCCCCTTCCACACAAGGCAATTCAAGGGCTCCGTCGATCCGCTATTCGGCCATGCTGCCCAAGGCCCTCCCCTTTGAAATCCGCATCACGCCTTCCAGGTTTTCCTCCGTCGTCCAGAACCGAACCGCTCACCGCTTCAACATGGATGATCGAGCCTTCGATTCTGAATTCATCGTGGAGAGTCGCGATCCCACAGCCGTGCGTGCATTCCTCGACCGCGACAAGCGCAACCTTCTCCGCAACCTCTTCGAGCGTTTCGACGATCTCACCCTGACCGAAGCCGGCCTCGTCGTCTCACGCCACATTCCGCAAGCCGACGAAAGCCGACTTGTTCGGGACATGACCCGATTGGTGAAGGACACCCGGGAAATCTTCCTGGCCCAACCAAAGGGCGCCGAAAAGCCAACTCCTCCGCCCCTTCCCAAGGAAGAGAAAAAGAACAAGAAGAAACCGGAAGTGCCCGTGGAGGTTACCGAAGCAGATATCACCGAACCGGCTGAAACACCGGCTGCAATCATCAAGGAGCACACTGCCGAAATCGAAGAGATGGTTCCCGAACCTCTCAAGTCCAGCCCGGTCGAAGAAGCCCCCGTCTCCGAACCTGAGGCTGTCTCGACTCCTGTCGTTCCGGAAGTGAAACTTACACCGACCGAGAGCGTCATCGCTGCCTTTGCCGATGTCTCGAACCGCTACGAATTCCAAAAGGCGTTCAATGAAGAACTCAAGGACACGGAATACGAAGGCGTCCTCCACCTGACCGGAGTGGAACGCTATTCCATGGATCGCCTCCTTGGGCGTGGACCGGGAATCCGGGCCACCTTCGAACTTGGTGAAACCGGTGAAGGCGAAACACTCACCCTTGTCGCTGCTTTGCACGATGCGAGTCAGCTGGGCGCGATGCGTTCCGAAGTTGGCAATGAATTCCCAATCTACGGCAAGCTGATCGCCTGCGACTCCTTTGAGAACACCCTGTTTCTCATGACCCCGGCTCCGGAAAAACCGGAGCCGGCCCTCGAAGCGGCGACGACTTCGTATGCCTACACTCCCTACGCCTCAAAGATAGGGTGAGAACAAACGGGCGAGGCCGTCCCTCACCTGGCGCAGCGTGTTTCGATTTTTGATCTCTTCAAGGGTCACCGGCCGGGCCTCTTCGATCTTCTTCTCAACGATCGCTTCGAGTTTACCGGCAAATGCCTCCCCATAGCACTCAAGGTTATACTCAAAATTCAGGCGAAGGCTCCTCGCATCCCAATTCGTAGAACCGATCAGCGCCCAGGCTCCGTCCACGATCATCACCTTGGTGTGATCAAACGGCTCAGGGGTGCGGTAAAACTTCAGTCCGTTTTCAATCAGCGGCGGAAGCGAAGGCACGGTGGCCCAGTCCATGATCGGAATGTTGTTCTTCTCCGGCAACAACACATCGATTTCGACACCTCGCAGAGAAGCCGTTTTGAGAGCTCCCTCGATCACTTCGTCCGGCAGGAAGTAGGGCGTCACGATGCGCACCCGCTTCGTCGCGACCGAGAGAGCACTCATGATCATGCGGGACATTTTGTCGAGGTCCTCGTCCGGTCCATCCGTCACTCCCCGCGCAGCGACTGTGCCTTGTCCTTCGACCTCAGCGTACCAGGGTTCTCCGACAAGCCTCTCACCGGTGGCGAAATCCCAGTCGACGGAAAAGGCCTCCATCATCTGGGAAACGACCGGCCCCTCAATCCGAAAATGGAGACATTGAACCGGCTCCTTCGGTTCCATCGAAAGCCAGTGGCCTTCGCGAATGTTGGTTCCGCCGGTAAATCCGATGCGACCGTCCACCACAAGAATCTTGCGGTGATTTCTCAGGTTGGCATATCGCAGTTTCCCAAACTTCCCTGTTTCCAGGAATGCCGAAGCATCGATCCCAGCCTGATGCAACCGCTTCACAATCGTAGGACGCGGACTGTAACGCGAACCAACGTAATCAACCAATACCCTGACAGAAACCCCTCTTTCGTGAGCATTAACGAGAGCCTGGAAAAACATCTCTCCAACCCGGTCGTTGTCGAAGATGTAACTCAGCAACGCGACCGACTCCTTCGCTTCATCGATCGCTTTGAGCATTTCTGGGTAGGCTTCATCCCCGTCAATGAGCGGTTGAATATCGTTCTTGAAATCGATCAGCCTTCCAGTAATCGCCCGACCGGCATAGGCGAGCGAAATGAAGGCAGGATGCTTCTCGCCGAACTGTTGGGCACGCTTTTCGTCGTCTTTCGTGATACCGCTTCTCGAAACACTGCGACGGGCCTCCTCGATATCGAGAGAGGCACCCATCCTTTCGATCCGATTAATCCCGAGACAGGCATAGGCCACTGATCCAACAATCGGTGCCAACCAGGCAAGGCCTACCCAGGAAGCGACAGTTCGGCTCTCCGGCTTGTGCAACACGGCATGCCAGGTGACTCCGATCGCCAGTATCACATGAAGCACCGACAACCCGGTTCCGAGGATCACTTCGATTTCTTGAAACATGATGACACTAACAAGCCGCCTCCCACTTTCGGAAATGATACCGGCGCATTAGGGTTCAGGTCCACCTTAGATTTGTGACTCCCACGCCAGGATGGCGCGCTTTCGGGTGTCTCCCCATCGATATCCGGTTACAACTCCGGTCTCCCGAATGACGCGATGACAAGGGATCAGGAATCCGATCGCATTCTTTCCGCAAGCTGAACCCGCCGTTCTGGCCGCACGCGGGTTACCCACTTTTTCTGCGAGGTCCGAATAGGAAATGAGCCTCCCTCTCGGAATGTTCACAAGTGCCCGCTACACCCGATTCTTGCGGTCAATAAATCCGGACGAATCAACCATTGCCACTGACGACGACAAGCGGGATGATCCCCTTGTATGATTCTTCAATTTGGAGCCGGAAATTTCCTGAGAGCCTTCGCTGACGTCATCGTCCACCAACTCAACCTCATTACCGAAGACTCGCTCGGAGAAGTTATTGTCGTCCAGTCCACTGGCAAAGAGAGAGCTGATGCGATCAACGCCGCAAACGGCAACTACCATGTCGCGATCCAGGGATTCCAGAACGGAAACACCATCGACGAAACGATTGAAGTCACCTCGATCAGTCGCGCTCTGCACGCCGGCAGCCAGTGGGGCGAAGTTCTTGAAGAAGGGCGCCGCCCCGATCTTCAGATCATTCTTTCCAACACCACTGAGGCTGGCCTGGCCCTGGACCCTGCCGACGCTACGTTCACCGGTGCCGTTCCCGGTTCGTTTCCAGCCAAGCTGCTCGGTGTGCTCGCGGAACGCATGCAAGCGGGGCAACCAGCCCCCTGGATCGTTCCCTGCGAGCTCATCGAGTCCAACGCAGACCGGCTTCGCGAGCTCGTTCTCGAACAGGCAGCCCTCTGGAAAGCCCCAGAGGATTTGAAACAGTGGCTCAGGAACGAATGCCGCTGGGTCAACACGCTTGTCGATCGCATTGTCCCCGGACCTCCTGAAGAGCATCAAATGCTCGGAACCGATCCCCTCCTCCTCAGCGCAGAACCGTTCTGCTTCTGGGCCGTTGAAACCGACGACCCTGACTTCCCCCTGACTCGCCATCCTGAGGTGGTGGCGGCCCCTGATATTTCGCCCTACACCCTGAGGAAGGTCCGGATTCTCAACGGGGCTCACAGTGCTCTGGTAAGCCGCGCCGTCGGCACGCCGGGAATCGAAACTGTCCGTGACTGCCTGGATCATCCGGAACTTGGGCCATGGTTGGAAAAGTTACTCTTCGAAGAAATCGTCCCCGTGCTTGAGGAACGCTGCGATGATCCAAGCGGTTTCGCTCGATCCACACTTGACCGTTTCAGAAATCCTTTCCTCGAGCACCGGCTCTCCGCGATTGCCCTCAATCACGAGTCCAAGGTAGCCGTCCGTCTGCAACCAACGCTTGAAGAATTCCAAAAGTGCTTTGGTAAAAGTCCGACGTTGCTCAGTGAGCTACTGGGCCCGGGCGGGAGGGCGTCAGTTGGGTGATCCAACCCAGCTTGGGTTTCGCCTTCAAGCCACCTCGCAAACGACGGCGGACGGCGGCGAACCGACCCGGAACCCCAAGAGTAAGAGCCGCCGAGAGCCAGTCAAAGCGGGTAACCCAATCGTCTTCCCTGGATCGGGACAGCACCGTCGAGTCAATCGCAGCATCTGATGACCGATGACATAAAATTAGCGGGGAAATAGCTTCCTCGCAGGAATGACACCTCCTCCGCCACACTGAGCAGGTAATAGCGATCCTGGTGAAAGTTAGAGCCCGGCATGAAGCCGGAGAATACGCTTCAATTCTTCAACTGCATCCGGATCCTTATATGAACTGTGATCCGTCGGAACGATCAGCTCAGAGGCGGCCCCATCAAGGTGGGAGCTCCAGTAACCCACGATACCGTCTGAGCTGTCAGGCGTGTCTCCTTTACCACGGTCTCCGATAATTGAGTGATACTTCACTCCCGGCTTGTGAGGGGACTTGTCCATCGCGAGGAGAATCGGCGAATCCGGCCTCAGGGACTGGACGCTGGTCATCTTCTTCCGCGTCGGCTGATACTTGAGATTCTCATCAGAACTGTGCGCCATGAGTTCTGCCGTGCTGAGAAGAACATTAGAAGGCATCTTAGCTAATTGAGACAGGGCCCCAGCCAGGCTCGAAGTTGCCATGTCGGCTCCCCGATGTGGGGCGGAGAAAAAAATCGCCCGCTTAGTTGCTTGGTCGTAGTCGAAAAATAGCAGACGGTTGGCTGCTTCTTTATTGGGCCAATCTGCTGAGACCACCTCGAAAGGCTCATCACTGATCTCCTGCCAAATTCGATCGTCGAAATCAGTGATCAAAATATTCGATAGAACGCCACCCATGCTGTGACCCGCCACGACCATGTTTCTCGACAAGGGATCAAGGCCTGCCGGGTCATAGCGCTCACGAAGCTTCGCAAGTTCATCCCGCTGAAATTCTGCCGACTCAGCGATGGCATACGAAGTAGGATAACGGAAGGCCAGGATCTGGTAACAACGCGCAATGTCAGGCTCTGACATCAACTCAGGTACGATCTCTCGCCAGATAATGGGAGCCGAGACGAGACCGTGAGACAACAACACCGGAATACGGTTGGGATCATAAGGCTCGAGCAGGTAGATTCCCGAATCTTTGGCACGCTGTCGGGCATTGAGAAATCCGAACAATCCGACCAGTGCCTCATTCTCTCCACTCGCCATAATCAGAATGGGGGCGGAAAAATTAGCGGCCAGCGGAACGCTGTGCCCGGCAATTAGAACACGGTCTTGTTTCGTAGGATCATGAATCTTCAACGAAACAACGGTTCGTCGCTCCGGCCCCTCCCCAATCTCCTCGGTAGCGGATATTGTCAGAGTAAACGGCATGTGAAGCCCATTGGGCGGGTAGCTCGACATTTCCTCTGCCCGTTCAGGGGTGGGGTGGCGAATCCCGACAAGCGGTGCCCCCAGACCCGCCCGACTGATATTTTTGACTCCCTTTCCCTTGACTGCATCAGCCGAAATGGCCTCATCGAAAAAATCAGCAGCGAAAGCTGAAGTCGAATCAAGCCGAATTTCGTAGTGGTTTTCGCCACTGGAAAGGTGATAGGGCGCCGGTCCACTCCGGCGGGGATCATTTCCCCAAACTTCGGCGAAACGAGCCAGAGAGGAATTGTGCAACGTCAGCAGTGCTTTTTCAGCTTCTGATCGCGGGATCTTATTTTGCGAGATAAGCAACTCACGACTCTCAACGGCAGCTTGAAGGAAGTTGCCGGCAGCATCACTATTCTGCCCTTTTTTGGAGAAGCGCTCGCCAGACTTAAGCAGCTCGCTCGAGGTTGTCGCCACACCGCCAACCACAGCAAACGGCAATTCGAGCAGGTTGGCCATTCCCTCGAGTTCGCGAGCCGACTCGATACCCGTCTCAGTGACATCCCTTGAATCACGCTTCGACTTAACCGTCGAACACGAGGCTGACAAAAGCACCAACGGCGGGAAAACAAGCCACGCAACGTGACGCCACCGACGGGAAGACCCATTTTTCCCCTCCAAAATCATTCAGTCTGTAGTGTTTGTGTGCATCAGGAACGGCGGAACGCCCCGACGGTTTCAATCTCGGGTCAGTCGTGGAATTCTCAACTCCTAATCCGAACTGCTGTCTTCCCGCTCTGCCATCATCTCCGCTTCCAAGCAGAGCCCGCAGTGACGCGCAACAAAGCCGAAATGACCAGCGGATGAGTTGCCTCGCAGCAACACGATTCGGTCAAACCGACCGTCCCACCTTACCAAGACACGCCGTTGAATGATTCCAAATTCTCGATTATAATTTCTGGAATCGCCACTTTCATGCGTCGCCTTTCATCCATTGCCCAATCCGTCCTATGCATTGCCGCCGTGTCAGGCATCGCTTTGACACTTCCCGGTTGCCGCACCATGGACAGCTCTGAGGCGGAAGCTACGATCATTGATCAAGCGGCCTTTGCCGGAGCCGATTCAAACGCCGATGGCAAACTGTCTCAAGAGGAACTGGCCGGTCACCTGCACAAAGAAGCCCTGGCCGAGTTTGACCTCAACGAGGACAACTACATCTCCGCTCAGGAGTGGGCGCTGGCAAAACCTTCCGCCGGTGACGACGATCCCTTCTTCAACAAGCTGGATAAAGACAGCGACGGAAAAGTCGCCCAGGAGGAAGCCATCCTCTACATCAGCGAACACGTCCAGTTCGGCGACTCCTTCTCCGAGCTCGACCAGGATGGCGACTTCCATCTCCACTGGGAAGAGTTCGCCGAGAACGAGCCCGCCTCGGTCAATTTCGTGCTCTTTTCGGTCAAAAAATAGCTTCGGCCGACCAAAATGCATCAATTCTGCCTCAATTGAGTGCAGAATCTTATAATTTTTATAATTTTCGCGGTTATAGCGTTGACAGACAGGTCTTGAGAAGTTTGAATATCAACTATCCCTTGAATTATTGGAATTATGAAGAAACCAGCCACCCTATTGTTTCTCAGTCTGCTTTCCATTCCGGCTTTTGCCGCGGAGGGTCTCAGGACTCTTCCCGACACCGCAGAAGCGATGGGTATGGCAGGTGGCCGCCTCGCGGTCCTCGACGACGCCTCAGTGACACGCCACAACCCGGCCACCCTGACCGATATCTCGGATACACTCTTGACGGTGACTTTTCAGCCCTGGCATGGAAAAACGGACTTCGCCGGAGCTTCCGGTCAATCCGATTCCATGATCGATCCGTGGAAACTGACCGGCAGCCTCTACATGGCTCATTCCTTGAACGAAGACCTCACTCTTGGTTTTGGAGTCAACGCTCCCTTCGGTCTTTCTATCAGCTGGCCTGACGTGGGTGCCTTCCGCTACTTCGGTGCTTCCGACGTGATGCTTCAAACCATCGCCCTCAATCCCGCGCTCGGTCTCAAGATCAACGATGACGTCTCTATTGGTGTCGGTCTCGACATTTACCGTTCCGATCTCATGCTGAAGCAGCGCTTCCCATGGGCACTCGTAGCCCCGGGACTTCCCGATGGCACGATGGACTTTGAAGGAGATGGTTGGGGCATCGGCGCCTACTTCGGTATCAACTTCGATCTCGGCGACCGCCATCGCCTTGCCGTCACCGGTCGCCTACCCGTGTCCGTCGACTATGAGGGCACTTTCACGATCAACAACATCCCCGCCCCCGGCGCTGCCCTTCCGAGTAGTCCCTTCACTTCTGAAATCGAGCACCCCGGTAGTGTGGGAGTCGGCTATTCCTTCGACGCCACTGAGCAACTTACCATCGGCGTTGATTTTGAATGGATTCAGAATTCCACTCACGACGATGTTCCGCTCAACATCGGAGCGAATCAGCCGCTTCTCGCCGGTAAGACGGCTGTTCCTCTAGCCTGGGAAGATTCCATCTCACTCGGCTTCGGCATCGAGTATGACTGGACCGAAGAGTTAACCCTCCGCGCCGGCTACCTTTACTCCGACTCCCCGATGTCCAACCCGACCTCGAACCCCGCAGTTCCCGCTGACGACCGCCACATCTTCAGCCTCGGCTTTGGCTACACCTGGGACGAAGTGAACACCGTTGATTTTGCTTACAGTCTCATTCACATGAGCGATTCCACGATTACGAATAACATCACTCCGGCATTCAACGGTGTGTATTCCTATGCGTGGGACGTCCTGACATTGAGCTACAGCCGCCGATTCTAAGGTAAAATCCAATACCCTTCGGGCCTCCCCCTCCTCACAACTTGCCCTCTTCTCCGGACATCGTTTTCATCCACGGAATGTGGGGCAGCGGTCGCGTCGCCTCCCCACTTCGCAAGTTCCTCGAAGGTCGTGGACATGTCGTTCACTGCCCCACTCTGCCTGCCCACCGCTCCGACACGCGATCACGAGTTGACCATCTTTCTTTACAAGACTACGTCGACGCCATTTGTGGCTTCATCGATTCGCGCGAATTCGAGCAACCTCCCATTCTCATTGGTCATTCCATGGGAGGACTCATCGCCCAGATGATTGCCTCCCAGCGGGAAAGCGGTCCAATCGTTCTGCTCGCCTCGGCCGGCCCGGCCGGCGTGAACCACATCTGCTACGGTTCCTTTCGCACCACCTGGCGCATTCTTCTCACTCCTTTCTTCTGGAAGAAATCCCACCAGCCCGACTGGGAATCGGCACGCTACGGATTGCTCAACTGCGTCGAAGAAGACCGCGCCCGCGAACTGTGGGGATCCTTCCGTCCCGAATCCGGACGTGCCCTTGGCGAACTCGTTTTCTGGTTCTGTGATTTCACCCGGACTTCGCGCCTTCCTTTTCGGCCCCGCGTTCCCACCCTTATCATCAGCGGAAACAAAGATGTCATCACCCCGCCCCCCGTGGCCCGGGCTCTCAAAAAGCTCTACCCCCACGCCGAGCTGGCCGAGTTTCCCGACAACGGACACTGGATGATCGAAGAACCCGGACGGGAGAAAATCTTCGAACGTATCGCAAGCTGGATCGATGGTTTTGCCAAACCCGAAAAGGAACGCTCCGCTCACCATGCGCTCACCACGGACATCCTCGCCGGAAAGGAAACTTCCGAACCGACTGACCTGCCGTCCCCTCAGTTGCCACCCAGCAAGTCGCCCGGAAACCGCCCGGCTCTGGATCGTTCCAACGACCTTCGCAAGAACGCTCACGGAAGTTCTTCGGCAGAGTGAGGAATCACTCTTCCTCCACCCGCTTCATCAAAATCTGAAGAGCGCCTCCCGAACACCAGATCTCAAGCGCGAGGCACACCAGAGAACCACCCATCAGCACAAGAGCAGCGATAAAACAGATCGTATCGAGGGGTCGAAAGCCAAATATCACCGCCACCATCGAGATGACGCAAAGCAGCAGGCTCACCGCTCCGAGCAGTTGCATCCAGCGAATCAGTTTGAGACGGCGGCGCAGGTTATCGATCTGGGCGCGCAGAGCTTCGTCTCTAAGTTCCACCCAGTCGCGATGCAGATTGCGCACCAGCGCCGCGAGGTGGAGAAAGCGATTCGTGTAAGCGAGAAACAACAGGCTGACCGCCGGAAAGAGCAACGCGGGCGTGGAAATCTCCAGGGTCATCTGATGCTCAGTCTTTCTTCAGAACGCCGCCTTCGAGAATTTTGGCACGAAGGCCACCTTTCCCTGCCAGGGCCTCCTCGGCACCTTCATGAAAGGCCTGGTTCATCCAGAAGCAGGGGCTCGCTTCTTCGGTTCCGAGAAAACGCACCCCGTCGATTTCAAACTCTTTGCCGATCAGATCATTCAAATCCTGTCCTTCAGTGACGACGTTGCGGCGATAGGTTTCCGGCCCCTTGTCGTAGACAGAGAACCGTTCGCAGAGATCCCGGTGCGTCTCGATCTCGAAGAACGTGATCTGTCCCTTGTAATCCTCCTTGTAGTCGAAAAAGCGGTCCCCTTTGATCCCGCTACCGGCGACGCATTTGATTTCCTCCACCTCGATGATGGGGTTCTCTCCCGGAGGCTTACCGTAGTGACCGTAGTAGTTGTGATCCGGCGAAATATAGAGGTTAAGAATCTTCACACCCTAGACTACGTTTAAATTTCCCTGCTGGCAATTCGCTCAGGCATGGATACGGTCCGGCTGACACAGAAAACCCCGTGTCACTCATCACCATGGCCAAAGGACAAAAAAACGCGATCGCACCCACCCGGGATGAAAACTTTCCCGAATGGTATCAACAAGTCGTCCGCGCCGCAGATCTTGCCGAAAATTCGGAAGTGCGCGGCTGCATGGTTATCAAGCCATGGGGTTACGGGCTCTGGGAGAAGATCCAGGGCCAGCTCGACCAGTGGTTCAAGGACACGGGACACAAGAACGCCTACTTCCCCCTGCTCATTCCGGTGAGCTATCTCGAAAAAGAAGCCACTCACGTTGAGGGCTTCGCGACCGAATGTGCTGTCGTCACTCATCACCGCCTCGAGCTTAAGGATGGGAAAATGGTTCCGTCCGGTGAACTCACCGAGCCCTACGTGATCCGTCCGACTTCCGAGACGATCATCGGTGCCGCTTTCGCCCGCTGGGTTCAGAGTTATCGCGACCTGCCTCTCCTCATCAACCAATGGGCCAACGTGATGCGTTGGGAAATGCGTCCCCGCCTTTTCCTCCGTACTGCGGAGTTCCTCTGGCAGGAGGGACACACCGCCCATGAGACTGCCGAAGAGGCTATGGAGGAAACGACCAAGATGCACGAAGTTTACGAGCGCTTCCTGACCGATCACCTCGCCGTTCCGGTCATCGCTGGTGAAAAGACCGAAGCCGAACGCTTCCCCGGTGCACTCAACACTTTCACCGTCGAAGCCATGGTCCAGGATCGCAAGGCGATCCAGGCCGGCACCTCTCACTTTCTCGGCCAAAATTTCTCAAAAGCAGCCGGCATCGAATTTGAAGGCCGCGAGTCCAAGCGTGAGTTTGCCTGGACTTCCAGCTGGGGCGTCAGCACCCGCCTCATCGGAACCCTGCTGATGGCGCACTCCGATGACGATGGCCTCGTCCTGCCGCCTCGCGTCGCTCCGACCCAGGTCGTCATCATCCCGGTTACCCCCAAACCCGAACATGAGGAGCCCGTTTTCGAAGCCTGCCAGAAACTGGCGGACGAAATCAGTGCTCAATCATTCCACGGAGAGAAGATCAACGTCGAGATCGACAAGCGCGATCTCGGTGGCGGCGTCAAGACCTGGGAATGGATCAAGAAGGGTGTTCCTGTCAGGATTGAAATCGGTCCCCGCGACCTCGAGAAAGGTTCCGTCGCCATGGTCCGTCGAGATCAGGGCCCCAAGGACAAGCAGTTCATTCCGACCGAAGAAGCTGTCTCCGGTATTGTCGAGACTCTGCAGTCCATCCAGGAAACCCTGCTCCAGCGTGCCCTTGCCTTCCGCGACGAACACACCACCGAGATCAGTGACATGGATGAGTTTCGGAAATTCTTCACTCCCGACAATGAGAACCAACCCGAGATCCACGGCGGCTTCGCCCTCGTCCACTGGGCCGGCGGCATCGAAGACGAGGAAGCCCTCCAGAAAGAGCTCAAGGTTACCGTGCGCTGCATTCCCAAGGATCCCGAACTCCGCGGCGAAGCCGGAACTTGCATTTACACTGGAAAGCCAGCCGAAGGCCGCGTGATCTTCGCGAAGAGCTACTAGTCGGGTTACCGCTTTTCGCAGATTCCCCTGCGACCTGACTCCGGTGGGATGCGTAACGCATCCCGCCTCATGTCTCGTATCGCCATTATCGGCGCCGGGGCCTCCGGGCTCGCGGCGGCATTTCAACTTTCGAAGGAAGGTTTCGAAGTCTGCGTCTTTGAAAAAAGTCGCGGAGTTTCCGGTCGCGCGGCTTCACGCAGCCGCAATGGATGCCGCTATGATCACGGCGCTAACTACTTGAAGCCGGAGTCCAACGAAGTTGCCGAACTGCTGTTCAAGGCGCTCCCTCATGATGACCTGTGCCGAATCGCCGGGGACATTTCGACCTTCGATCGAAACGGCCGCATCAGTTCAGGCGACCCGGAACAGAATGCCGAGTCCAAATGGACTTACCGCAGCGGTATCAGCACCCTCGGTAAACTATTGATCGAAGCCGGGAACTTTACCGTCTCGCGGGAAACACTCATCTCGAGCCTTTCCCGCGAAGGGACTCAATGGAGCCTGATTGATGCCGAAGGAAAAACAAAAGGACCGTTTGACGTATTGCTGCTCACTCCACCCGCTCCGCAAACCGTTGGGCTTCTTGTGAATACAAAGGCTGACGCCCCGATCATCGCAGAAATGGTGGGCGTATTAGAACAAGTTCCCTACCATTCCCAGTTCTCCGTCCTTCTGAATTTTAATGCGAATGTTGCCCTCCCCAACAAAGCTTTCGCGCTCATTAACTCCGACCGGGAACACCAGCTCGCGTGGCTGAGCGACGAAGGTCACAAAGCCGGCCATGTACCACAGGGCGAGACACTACTGGTCGCCCAAATGAGCCCGAACTGGAGCGCGGAACACTACGACGACTCTCCAGCCTCCATCATTTCCGCCGCCTACCAGGCTGTCAGCTCGCTTCTCGGTGACAATTTGCCGACCCTGCATTGGAGCGATTCTCAGAGGTGGCGGTATGCCCATCCCTACGCGCCAGCGAAAATCGAAGACACCGCCGAAGCTGCGGAATTCGGTCTCTTCTTTGCGGGTGACGCCTTTGTCGGAAAAGGAAGGGTTCCCGGCGCCCTGAAAACCGGCCTCGCCGCAGCCCGCAGAATCACTGAGACCTTTTGATGCACGTTCCACCCCAGTCCTTTTCACACTCCCGGGGGACACCTCAGCCGAATTCCACAAAAACACTGTCATGTTTTCGTCCCAGCAGCGACAAATAGGAAAAATCAAAAACCGGAACCAGGCACATATTTAGCATTGATTCCCCCTTCAAAACCACACACATTCCGCGCCATGGAGAACGTCATTATCATCGGAACCGGCTGTGCCGGCTGGACCTCTGCGATTTACACCGCACGCGCCAACCTGAATCCTCTCGTTCTCGCCGGTGAGCAACCGGGCGGTCAACTCACCACGACGACCGAGGTCGAAAACTTTCCCGGGTTTCCGGAAGGGGTCATCGGTCCGGATCTCATGATGCGCATGCAGCAGCAGGCCGAGAAATTCGGCACCCGGGTCGAATACGACATGGTCACTTCCGTCGAAAAGACCGAAGACGGCAATTTCACCCTCAAGACCGCCGGCGGTAACGATTACCAGACTCAGACGATCATCATTGCCACGGGAGCCAGCCCACGTCACCTCGGACTCTCCAACGAAAAGGAACTGATCGGCCGCGGCCTCACTTCCTGCGCCACCTGCGACGGAGCTTTCTACCCCGACGTTCCTGTCGTCGTCATCGGCGGTGGTGATTCCGCCTGTGAAGAAGCTGATTTCCTGACGCGATTTGCCAGCAAGGTTTACCTGGTCCACCGCCGCGATGAGCTCCGCGCGTCCAAGATCATGGCCGACCGCGTGCTCGCCAATGAGAAAATCGAGCCGGTCTGGAACAGCCAGGTCACCGAATACCTCACTGACGACGAGGGTCACATGCGCGCCGTGACGCTCAACAACACCGTCACAGGCGAAACTTCCGAACTGGACGTGAAGTGCGTCTTCGTTGCGATCGGCCACGATCCCAACACCAGCTTCCTCGAAGGCTCCGGCGTCGATGTGGATGAAAACGGCTATATCCTGCAGGCCGGCCATTCCACCACCTCAAATATTGAGGGAATTTTCTCCGCTGGTGACGTCGCTGACCACGTTTATCGCCAGGCCATCACAGCGGCTGGAAACGGCTGCCAGGCGGCCCTGGACGCCGAGCGATACATCGCGGCAAGGGAGGCTTAATTCGTTTTCCTTAACTAAAACGGGTCAATTCCGGGGCTGTAATGGCTTGCGGGATGGCCCGTTTCCCGTATCTTACGATCCTCCTTCCGGCGGATTGATTCACTATGAAGAGCCTTTTCTGCGGTATCCTTGCGGCCTCACTCCTGGCCTCTGGCGCTTTTGCCCAGTTTCACAGCCGTTCCATGACCGGTCACGCGGCCTACAATCAGGACGCGCTTAATTCGGCGCAGGCTCACTTCAATGCCAACCGCCCCGCTGGCTCTCAGCCCGCAACCACCGTAGCCCCGACGCCCGCCGCCCAGGCTGCAGTCGCCGCCCACGGAAACACCCAGGTCGGCTTCAACGGCGGTTCGACCATCTTCATGTCGGAGGCCCAGAAGGCCGCCTACAGCCAGTATGATCTCCAGATGAGCGAACAACAGGACCTCGATATCGATGTCTGGGGACGTTCCATTTACCATTCTGACGGTTCCTACACCGAGTCCCAGGAACACAACGAGGGCCACGCTTTCCTTCAGCAGACCACCTACAGCAAGAACGGCGTCGAAATCCAACGTCGCTCCATCACCCTCGATCAACGCGGTATGCCTGACGAAGTGATGATTTATGCCGGCGGCGAAAACGGGAAGCTCAAATACCGCGGTAAGCACCTATACGACCAGTTTGGCCGTTTCTCAGAGGAACACCTTTTCTCTTCCGACGGCACCCTGATCCGCCGCAAGGTCCAGGAATACTCCTCCGAAGGTAAGCGTCTCCCGCTTCGCAGCTGGGACTACGTTGACAACGTTCCGAATGACCTCCAGCTCGTGGTGACTCGCGAGAGCGAAGATCCCGCCCTTCAGCAGGCCGCAGCACCGGCTCAGCCGCAACAACCTCAGCGTGGCGGACTCTTCAGTCGCAATAAGCCCCGGCAGCAGAACGCCGGCAACATGATGGTCGGTCACGCCGGTGGTGCTAATCAGGAAGCTGCCGCCAAGCCTTCCATGGGATCCAAGCTGGGTCGCCTTTTCGGCAACCGCAAGTAAGAGTCCCGGTGCTGGCTCCATGAAGCTCACGCCCGGCCAGTCACTCGCACTCCTTGTCCTCATTGGTATCGCCGCGGCCGGATGGCTTTACGGCATCCACTGGAAAAAGATCGCCAGTGGTGACGCCTTCAGCCAGGACGAAAAACTGCTGATTCAGCTTCAGGACCAGATTCGCACCCTGTCCGAGAAAAATGCTGCGCTCGTCAAACAGGTCAACGGGTTGCAGAAAGAGGCTGCGGTAGAAGGAGAGGTGGACGAGCCAGGAGCTCTGGAAAACGCCACACCCGAAACCTCCGATTCAGCACCCGCCGAGTAGATTAGAACTTGGTCTGGGTGTAGCCATCGAGGTTTTGCGTGAACAGGCTGGAAGGCATCGAAGCATTCGGAGTCACGCTTCGGAAAGTGGTACTGACATAGGACCCGTCCTTCAATCGAATCTCCATCCCGCTGAGGTTGAAGCTGTCCTTCTTCACCAGGAAAGTGAATGTGCTGACTCCACGGCCCGATGATCCCAAAGGCTGGGTCACGATGTGATAGGTGCTGCCTTTTAAGTCGGTTGAAATCACGCGGTACTTGCGTTTGAACTCCGACATGCTGCGGGGAACCCCCCCGGAGAGCGAAGCCATCGCAGGATCGCTTCCAGATCCATAGGCTCGCTTCTCATACTTCTTGCCTAGCGGCCGGGTGATTACCATCGAACTGCCCTGCCTCGTCACGATGGTCTGCGCAGGATTCCCCATCTCCATGCGGAAACGGCTGCGCCCGTAGTCGATCCACAACGTGCCGGACTGACGAATCGGCACACGAATAGATTTCATCGTGCGCGTCTGCGAAAAGCTGACTTTCAAGGTGCGGGCACCGGAATTGTTGCCCATCCACTTCTCGACAATCGACAAATCAGCCGCAAATGCTCCGGAAAATCCTGAGGCAAGTAAGGCGGCTGCCACGGCCGCTACGAATTTTGATGAACCCATATTATGGGAGGTTACGCCGCCGATGCAGCCTTGTCAGCCGGTATTCGGTGAATCCATCGATACCACCGCGGAAGCAACCAAACCGCGACAAGCATGTTCACCAGGATTCCCGTCGCACAAACAATTCCCAGGCTGGCGAGGCCGTAGGCCGAAGCCATGGCGAGAGATCCAAAACCGATCGCGGAGGAAGAACCACAAAACACCAGCGCTTTACCAATGCCCGCCCGAGCTTTCGCCACATCACCGTCTGAACGACGCAAGGCAAAGATCATGTGGATCCCGAAGTCGAGACCGGTTCCGAAGAGCAACGGAAGGCCGCAGATATTAAATGAATTCCAGCTCAAGGGCGTCCAGACCGTGAGAATTATCAAAGCGGAGGCCGCAAACATGAGCGAGAAAAGGCTCAAAAGCAGATCCCTCCAGGAGCGGAACACCACGATCAACATCATGGTGAGCAGTCCCATCATAGGAAGAAACACCTTCACCAGGTCTCTCTGCATGCGTTCGTTCAGCGCTGTCCCCAGCGAGCCCAGACTCGCCACGGCGGTATGCTCATCACAAACGGCTTCGACCCACTCACGATCCTGAGGATTCTGCGGCTTCACGGTAGCGAGGGCGGCATACGTTCCGTCTTTCTCGGCAAACAAACGATCGACTGACCACCTCCCCAACTTTCCGGTCGGCAAGGCCAAGGAGCGCCCCCCAAGTTGTTTTCCGTAGTCCTCCCAAGCCTCGAAAACGGACTGGGTCAGGGCGGCACCATCTTCCGAGAATCCTGCACCAGCGATCTCGGAAAGCACCCGATCACGTTCCCCCAGAATCGACTGAATCTTTTGCCACCCTTCCGCCTGCTTCGCCGGATCTGGAACCAGTGACGTTGGCATCCTATAGAAATTCAGGAGACCGACTTCCATACTCGACTCCATTCGACGCTCCACCTCAGCAAGCCTCCCGACCAACTCTTCAGCACTATTCGCAGTCACGACCGTCGGAACTGAATTCTCACGACCCCGCAGCTCACTCTGCAGCTGCTGCCACGCGATCATCGAGGGACTTTCCTTAATTCGGAAAGGATGAAAATTCGGTTCGAGGCGCGGCATCTCTCCGACTAACATTGATGCTACAGCTACAACCGGAATCAACACCGCAGCGAATCCTGCGGATCGGCTTCTCACTCCGCCGCCACTCAACTGGACTCCGCGCCGCTGCACCGGTTCGGAATTAAATTGCACCGCAATCGGAGCAAAGAAGAACAGCATCACCAGCGCCCCGATCATCACCCCCATGGCGACGAGGTTGCCCATCTCCGCGAGGCCGCGCATTGAACTGAGGTTCAGCGAAAGAAAAACCACGGCGGTCGTTGCCGCCGCCCAGAGAACCCCAGGCCCCACCGAACGGCGCAACCCTTTGGCATCCAGCCCGCTGTCCATCGCCTCCCGGTAGATCACGATGCCGTAGTCGACCGCCAACCCCATGAGGATCGCGGCAAAGCCCGCGCTCATAACACTGAGATCACCGAAGACCAGGCCGCCAATGCCCAGAGTAATCGCAAGGATGGCTGCCATGGCCGAGACCAGCCAGGACAGGGGTTTCGTCCGCCGGTGCATGATCCAGAAAAGGATCGAAATCAGGATGATCGTAGCGAAGACCGATACGGTCATGTCCCTCTCCATCTCCGCCCCGACCTCAGCCATGAAGGCCGGTGTTCCAGTTAAGCCCACTTCCAGTTCGGTTCCCTCCTCCTGCGTGGCGAGCCAGTCTTCACGCCATGCAGACACCAGTGGTCGAACTTGATCCAACCAAACGGCTGAATCCCGATAATTGGAAAAATCCACCCCGGCCCCTTCCACATAGATGAGCTGGAAGGTGCCGTCTTCTGAACGCATCGGATCCGGTCCCTGGCCCTCGTCATCTGACGAGTCATCGCGCAGGATCTCAGCCACACGCGACAATCCAAGCGGGTCGTAGCTGTCGATCACGGTGGACTCGTCAAAAAAGCCGCTCTGGATCGAGGCCATCGATTCCGCAACGGCTGCTTCAGAATTCTCCGGTTTTAGACGCTCAATCACATCGTCGACGTAGCTGGAGTTCAACCAGAGCCACGCAATCAATCCGCCACCCTCAGTGACGAGCTCCGAGAGACCAAGCTCTCGGTGGATCTCACCAAACAGTTCCGGGTGCTGCTCCAGTTTCTCGACGAGAGAAATCAATGCTTCGTCGGCAATCCACGAATCGCTGGCTTTCACCGTCATGGCGAGCTGACCGTCGCGATTGAAAAACCGGCTCAGCTGATCCATCCCCTGCACCTCGGGCAAGTCCGCCGGCAGCATCTCGTAGAGGCTGGCCGAGAACTTCACCTTCATCACGCTGAAGGCCGCGAGGGCTCCAAAGAAGAGCACCACGAAAATCGGAGGTATTCGGGTCATGGAAAGCAGACGGGCTCACCATAGACCCGATCAATCAATTGCAACAGGTCATGATGCAACTACCTGCGTCACTTGCGCAGAAACAACCAGACATAGCCGGTGCGCTGCTCATTGAGAATATCGCCGCGTGACTGATACAATTGCGTCATCTGCTTCTGCCACTTCTGGAGCTCTTTCTCGCCAGCGCTGGAAGGATACTCCCCGAGATTCTCGATATCCTTCTTCCATTTCTTCAAGGCTTTCTCGAATTCATCGTGGCTCAGGCCATCCGCCGGACTCGTCAGGGTAACATTATCACCTACAAGCAGATCCAGCTTTCCATCTTCGTTGTAATCAGTGGCCCAGACGCGGGACGAGTTACTCGGGCCATCCAGATCCTCCTCACTCAACAATGCCCCCATTGCCGGGTAGCCCTTGCCCTCGATCAGGGACACAAAGCCTTTTAGACTCGGCACCTTGTCAGGGCCTGCCGTATTCTCGGCCCACTGGACACCACCTTTACTCGTACCACTGAGAACATCGAGATCACCATCTCCGTCCCAGTCCACCGTCATGGGATCGCTGTGAGCTCCATCGATCTGGAGTTCAGCACCGTCTTCCGTCATGACGACTTCAGACTCCGGCTTGAACTTCCCTTTTCCTTCGCCCTCGAAGAGATAGAAGGTTCCTTTGAAATTGCCTACGAGCAGATCGAGATCACCATCGTGATCCCAGTCAACAGCCCAAGGGCGGGTACAGATTTTCTTCACACGGTCGTCCTCACTGGCGACAGAAATAATGAGAGGTTTGTCGTCTGTCCCGTTGAGAGCTTGGGCTTCGATGAACTGCCCTTCACCCTTTCCCCATAACACCTGGAACAGGCCGGCCATATCCTGTCCCGATCGGGAGTAGGAACCGGAAAGAATGTCAGGGTTTCCGTCTTCGTTCAGATCCACAACCTGTGGAGTCGAGCTGGTGCATCACCAGACACCCGGTACTTCAGCGGTAGTCCCGTTGACCATGAGCTTGGCGCCTGAGACAAAACTGCCATCCGGTTCCTGTGGATAAACCCAGATGTTGCCTCGCGAAAATTGACCAACGAGGAGCTCCTTTTTTCCGTCGCCGTTGATGTCAGCGAAACTGGGTGAAGCATATCCCGGGCTCTCAACCCGGATAGGCCCGGTATCAGCCTTCAACCTAACCGGATCTTCAAATTCAACCGCTACGGAGGCGCCCGTCAGCGCCAACAAAGAACAAACGATACCTGCTTTCATATCAATGGAGTTCGCCTCAATGAGGCTAACTTTCTAACGGTCCGCCACGGAAGATCCTTGGCTTTCTTTTCCCAATCGATCCAGATTAGCGAGAAAATGCCTCAGCCTGGCCCTCGTAAACCGTTGAAGTAGAATGCACGGCAGGTTTGAAAGAACCGCATAGACGATCATTACCAGTGCTGCTACCGGCCACGGGTTCCAAACCACTGTGACCCACAAGCCCACCACTTGTGCGTAGTGCGCCGCCTCACCCCGACAGGTTTCAACGATGAACTCCTCGAGGTGGCCTCGATCCTTATCTCGCAAACTGCCTTTGGCAAAACCACCGAACCAAGGTGCTGCATCCGGCAGATGTTTTTTCCACCTGCGAATACCGAAAACCGACTGGTAGACCTCACCGCCTGACTCCCAGCCGCGATCCCGAAAGATCGCGGAGTTCGGGTCAAACCAACCCACCGGCATTCGCGTGTAAAGCCAGGACAGGCCAAAATGGATGACCGGAACTGCGATCACATTGGCTAAGGCAATCCATAAAGGAGACAGCTCAACTAACATGCCTCCCTTTCCATTCCACAGTCCCTCCATCCCGCTTGCGGCCCAGTGCCCGGAAGAAGAGCCCCTGGTAAAAGCACAATCCGATCGGAAAGAGGATCGCTCCGATCGGACTGAAGTTTCCGGCATGTCGGAAGAGATACAAAGTCTGAATTACGCAAAGGAGATAGAAACCTCCTACCGCCCAGGCCACCGGACCGGATGCCTG
>JABSSQ010000459.1 GCA_013213905.1 Verrucomicrobiales bacterium
AATCGAAGAGGATCAGCGTGTCAGGATCGCTCAGGAGGGCGTCTCGACTGGCGAGCCATTCGCGGTAGCGCCCGGCCCGGTCGACGCGGGACAGGTTGAGCAGGGTTTCCCGGTCAACGAAATCGGTGCCTCCACCGGTGACGGATTCGAAGGTGCCGTCTGTGGCGCGGACACCGTTTCCGGTGACGAGATTCTTCAACTCGTTGCCGGCTTTGTCGTCGAGGCGGACTTCACCTTCGACCACGTGAAGTTCGCTTTGTCCATCGGGTGAAACGCTGAGAGAGAATTCAGTGCCGAGATCGACGGCTTTGTAGTCGGGGGTTTCGATGGTGAATCCCTGGGCCGGTTCGGGCACTGAAGTGCGAAGTCTTCCACTCCGGCATTCGATGAGCCACGGGGAAACCAGTTCAAGTTCGGCCGGGCCCTCCACAATGACGGAGGCACCGCTGAAGAACTCGATCTGGGCGAGACCGCTTTCCAGCTTGAAAGTTCCGGAGGCGAGCGGCGTTCCCTGTTCGCGGCGATCAGTCTTGTCTTCCCAGACCGGTTCGACGAGGCGACTGAGAACAGCCACCCATTCATCATTTGCGGTGGGTTCGGCGGTCCATTGCGAGGTGAGGGACTGGATCACGACGGCGTTCAAGAGCAAGGCAATGGCAGCCGCTGCTGCGAGGGCGGCCCATCCACGAGTGGATCGGGGAAAAGGAATGACGCGTGATTTTCGTCCGCCGTCGTGCTTGTTCGGGATGGCCTGCGCTGCGGAAGCGAGGTCGTCGGCGAGGTGCTCATGGGTCAGCACGGCGTGTGTCTCAGTGACGTCGAGGTAGCGCTCGCACGCATCGGGATCACCTTTGAGCAGATCATTGAGCTCCTGCTGCTCTTCGGGAGTCGCGAGGTCGTCGATGAGCCTGGAAGTGAGCTCGGTGACGCGGTTGAGTCGGTCTTCTTGTTTCATGCGATGCCCTCCCTGGCGAGGTTCTTTTCGACGCACTGCTGCAGAGCAGACCGAATTCGGTAAAGTGATTGGGAAATGGCTCCTTCGGATTTGCCGGAGTCGGCCGCCATTCCCTGGACGGAAGCCCCCGGGCGGTAGCGATGCTCAATGAGGGAGCGTTGTTTCTCTGGAAGCTTCTTGAGGCAACTGCGAAGAGCGGTGATGCGCGGATTAGTTTCCTCGGCGCGTTCTTCCTGCCGCTCGGCGAGGTAGTCGAGGACGTCGTCTTCGAAGACGAGTTGTTCACGGCTTGCCTTGCGGCGGTGATTGAGCACGTGAAAGTAGGCGGTGCGGCATGCCCAGGCGGTGAAGTTGGTGCCCAGTTCAAAGTCTTCGGCTTTCCTCCAGAGAGTGATATTGGTCTCCTGGAGGACATCCTGAGCCTTGGTCGGATCGTGGACCAGGGACATGATGTAGCCGAACACGGCGCTCTGGGCGCCGGTGAGCAGCTCGATGAATTCTTCCGTGTCGCGATTCATAGCGTTAGTAAGATACCGCGTTGAAGGGCAGTATCTCACGAAATTTTCTCGGGGAATGATCTGATTTGCTATCGGGGCAATCGGTCCGGAATTGCGGTTTTGACGGACATGCCCTGATCCTTCACTATGGCAGGCCTGAGTGATCGGAGAGCAACTGATTTGAAATGAAGAGACGCGAGTTTATCAAAACAACTGGAGCCGCCACCTCTGCCGCTGCGGTGGGTGCCGGAATGGGACAGGCTGCTTCGGACAAGCAGCCCAATCTCATCGTGGTGCACTGCGACGAGTTGAATTTCCGAACCATCGGAGCTTACCGGAACACCTTGCCGCCGGAGCAGGCCTTCATGTGGGGGCCGCATGCGGTTTGCGACACGCCGCATATCGATGGCCTCGCTGAGGAGGGAGCCTTGTGCACGAAGTTCTATGCCGCGACGCCGGTCTGCTCACCCTCGCGCTCTTCCTTTGTCTCGGGGCGTTATCCCCAGAACACGCCGGTGACGAACAATAATGTGCACCTCAACGATGACATCGTGACCTTCGGTCACAAACTCGGCGAGGCCGGCTACGCGACCGGCTACGCCGGCAAGTGGCACCTCGACGGCAATGGAAAGCCGCAGTGGGGACCGGAGCGCAATTTTGGTTTCGACGACAATCGCTACATGTTTAACCGCGGTCACTGGAAACAGTTCGAGCTGACCGACGAGGGCCCGCGCGTGAAGGCCCGCGACAAGAGTGGAAAGCCTTCCTACAGTGTGGACGGTGCCGACGAAGAGTCCTTCGCCACGGACTGGCTCATGGATCGCACCATCGAGTTCATCGATGAGCACAAGGACGGCCCCTTTGCCTACATGGTCAGCATTCCGGATCCTCATGGACCTGACACGGTGCGCGCCCCCTACGACACCATGTTCAGCGACGACAAGATCGAAGCGCCCCGCACTTTCGGGAAAGACCCTGACAAAGCGCCCAGCTGGGCCAAGCCTGCGAAGAACACGAAGTATCCCATGGCTCAGTACCACGGGATGATGAAGTGCATCGACGACAACATGGGCAAGCTCATCGAAGCGTTGAAGGAGCGAGGGCTCTACGACAACACCATCGTCATTTTCACCGCGGACCATGGAGACCTTCGTGGTGAACACGGTCTGCAGAACAAGGGCAAGCCGATGGAGGCTTCGGCGAAGATTCCGTTCGTGATCCGCTGGCCCGAGCATATTGAATCCGGAGTGCAGATTGATCACGCGATGAACACGACCGATTTCATGCCTTCCATTCTCACGATGATGGGGGCTCAGCATTCCGGCGTGGAAGAGGGACGTGACCTCAGTGGGGTCTTCCAGGGAGAAGAACTTAAGGGGCCTGATGTCACCTTCATGCGCGGAACTAACAAATCCTCCGAGGACACCAAGGGTTGGATTGCGGCGGTGACACCCACTCACAAGCTCATCCTTTCGGATGAGGACGAAGCGTGGTTGCACGATCTCGACAAGGATCCTGACGAGCTG
>JABSSQ010000046.1 GCA_013213905.1 Verrucomicrobiales bacterium
ATCGGGATGTGACCGACTTCGGGGTGCTGACGGCCGTGGAGTAGCTTGCCGTCGTGCAGGTAAGCGGCACCGATTCCCGTTCCAATTGTGATGTAGGCAACGTAGCGCTTACCCGTAGCGGCGCCATAGGCTGCTTCGCTGAGCACTGCTGCGTTCACATCAGTATCGAAACTGACCGGGAGATCTGCTCCCAGCGCAGAGCGAATCGCGGAGACAACGTTAAATCCTTTCCAGCCCGCCTTCGGCGTAGTCAGGATGGACCCGTATTCGGGCGAAGTCGGGTCAATAACCGCAGGTCCAAAGGTTCCGATGCCCATGGCGGCAATGGGGCCAAGTTCAGAGGAGCGGGCTTCAAAGAAAGCAATGGCCTCCGACAGAGTGTCTTCCGGATTGCGGGTGGGAAAACGGACTTCGGCGATTGGCTTTTCCGGGTCATAGCCAACGGCACAGACATACTTGGTACCTCCCGCTTCGATGGCGGCAAGGAGAGGGGAATCGGATGGGATTGATGACATCAGCAGAACCGGGACTTTCTTTCGGTAACGCTAGAGCAGGATTCCGGCCATTGTCAGTTCGCAGGCTGACTTGTTTTTTTCATCCCCGTTACCTGGAGTTCATCGACTTGCGTTGTATCACCGGATACTCGGAGTACGATAGTTGGTTTCTTCACCGTGAACGTTGGGTGAGTCGCGACCAGTTCGCCGACACTGTCGATCTTTGCGGTGACGGTGGCACCTCGCACGCTGACCTCAAGGTCATACCAGCGTCCCGTCTGGAAATCGTGTTTCTCCTGAGCGAGGATTTCATTGGGATCCTCTTTGGGGCGATTTTTGTCGAGGTGTTTCATGATTCTCCATTGGTCAGCCATGACGATGACGGAATAGAGATGCCCCTTTTTGTCGAGTTCTCCGCGGGCAGGATCAAAGCCAAGGTGAAAAGCTTTGGTGCCTTCGCTCATGGCGAACCTCAGTCTGAAAGTGGCGTCGGTGGTTTCGAGCACTCTGCGTCCTGAAGCGGCATGTTCGTCCGCCTTGAGTTCGGTAATGTGGAGCTTGCCATCCTGGAGTTCCCAGGCCCCGTTCAAGACCGTCCATCCCTTTCCAAGTTCATTCCGGTCGAAGTTGTCCTCCGGGAGCAAGGCAGGATCGGCCAAGGCTGAAGACGCCACTGAGAGGGCCATGAAGGCGAATATTGAAGGGATTTTCATGATTGCGACGCCATTGTAGTCAGGTGTTGCAGATTAGCGACTTTTCTAGGGTCCGCGGATGCGCGTGTCGAGCGATTGTTCATTGAACTCAGCCCTCGTTGTGGGTATGAAAACGATGTCTGCATCACTAGTGCAGGCTTTCCCTCCTGAACATGTCTGAGCGCTACGAAATTAGAGGAAGAGTTGGCCGTGGAGGGATGAGTGCGGTCTATCGGGCTTATGATACCGTGATGCGACGTGACGTCGCGATCAAGCGTCTCCTGCCGGTTGAAGAAACGAATCTCAACGAGAATGCAGGAAATTTGATCGAACGGGAAGCCGCAGCCCTGGCGCGTTTTCAACACCCCAACATCGTGACGATCTACGCGATGGAAGAGGACAAGGACGGTCCTTTCGTTGTCATGGAAATGATCGAGGGCGAGGATCTCCACGCGGTGATGGAGGAGGGTGCTCTATCGTGGGAGGATTTCAAAGACGTGGCACCTCAGTGTCTGGAGCCTCTCATTGCTGCTTCAGAACTTAATCTGCTGCATCGTGATCTGAAGCCCGGCAACATCATGCTGACGATGACGCCTTCGGATCGTTTTCTTGTGAAGATCCTCGACTTTGGTTTGGCGAAGTTCAGCCAGCAACCCTCTTTGCAAACCCTGGATCAGAAGGGATCTTTCCTGGGGTCGATTGATTACATCGCTCCTGAGCAACTGGAGCTCAAGCCGCTGGATCAAAGGACCGACCTGTATTCCCTCGGCTGCGTGCTCTATTACTCGCTCGCGCAGAAGGCTCCTTTCACTGGGGGGAATCCCGCGAGGACCTCGATGAACCACTTGAAGCACAAGTGTGTTCACATCAGCGAGTTGCGTCCCGATGTTCCGAGGCCGGTGGCAGACTGGCTGATGCGGATGATTTCCCGTGAAGTCGAGGACCGCCCTCGGGACGCCGCTGAGGCTCTTGAGGACCTGCAGCAGGCTCTCAACGGGGGCGAAGACAAGGAAACTGGAAAATCGGGGGAAGGAACTTCCAACGTATTACCGTCACCAATCGCCACAGGCGAGGTAGCCCCGACGACTCCGGCACCGGTCGATGATGTCCTGCCCCCCGGTGAGGAGGCGATACCCGTGGCTAAGGTGGTGGAATCGTCTAAACCGAAGATTCTGACAACGCCTTCACCGGAAAAGTCGAGAGCCCCCAAAGGACCGAAGATGGTGGTGCCTGGCAAAACAGCAGCGGCAACAGTGCCTGCGAAAAAAGCTGTCCCGACGCCGCCGGCTCGTCCACCGGTTAAGCGGGCCAAGCAGCCCGAGTCGCCTGCGAAGGGTTTTGTTATTCCGCTTGTTGTAGGTAGCGTTCTGATTGTCTTGATCAGTGTGATTGCACTGATCAATCGACCGAAGGATTTGCCGCCGCCCCAGCAAAAACAGTCTCAGGTTTCAGGACAGAAACCTAAAGCACCGGCAAAGCCAAAACAGGCCGGAGCAACCCAGAGTGGGAAAGCTGCGGCAACGCCCACTAACGGCCCCCTTCCTTTGCCCTCGAAAATGGTATGGAGAGAAGGGAATCTTCCGGTCGCTGTCATTCCTGATGGGGAGGGAATGCTGCTTCGATTTTCCGCAAATCGGTTCGTGATGAATCGCAGCTACCAGGGCATCGCCAAACCTGGTGATAAGGTTGCTGCCTGGGGTGATATGGTGATGCGCAACCTCAAGTGGTCTATGGTTCGGGATATCGGTGATAAGAAGGGGCTATACCTTCCTCTCCTCACGACTGTGACCAGAGAGCAGATTGAGGTTCTTCGGCAGTCGAGTCAAGCGGTGGTTCTGAATTCGCAGTCGGCATTGAATGTTGCGGGGACTGACCTCGGAAGCCAGCCGGAGTTCACACTCATCGTTGTGGCAAGAGTTGGTGCGGGAGGTGGAAAGTTGTTGAGGTTGAATGAGGGCGCAGGCAACGGTTTGTCTTTTGATTTGGCATCGAGTAACACTGGTCAGTTGACGCTCAATATTCGTGATCAGGGGGAGTTAGCTAAGGCGTCTCTCAAGTGGGGAAAGGACACTGCCGGAGTCATTTGCCTGCGCTTCAACAGCGAGAGTGGGGTGGTTCATGCGGAAGGGATTCGCGCCAACGGAACGCTTCCAGATCCGGTCGCGTTGGCGAGTCCGTTGAGAGCGCTCCCCATGCAGAAGATTTGCATTGGTAACCGGGCGTTTGCCTCTCAGCCCGACGCAAAAGGCACTCATCATCTTTTTGAGTTTATCGTCTACACCGCAGCGTTGAGTGACGACGCAGCTCTGGCCATTCAATCGTCTCTGGTGAAGCACTATTTTGCGCCGGGAAGCTGATCCTGCGCAAGGGCGTCATTTGACAGGCCTCCTAGTTCGCCTTACCGTGGTTTTGATGGAGAAACGAGTAACAGGCCTCTTCCTGTGCATCCTGACGTTCCTGGCGTTCCAGGTTCAGGCTGCTTCTGCGTTTTCCATCTGCCTCGATCCAACTTCGAGTTGTTGTTCGGCCGTTGAAAGCCACTGTTGCGACTTTTCTCCGACAGACTGCTGCGTCGAGGTTCCCGACAACGGTATGCAGTTTCCTCTGCCGACTCACGCAGAGCCGGTAAACGTGTCCCCGCTTGGTGAGGTGGAGTCACCTGCAACTCTTTTTTTGTCTACTCTTTCGGGAGATTTTTGTTCCCCGGATTTTACCGGCCTGGATCCGCCTTTGTTGTCCGGCCGCGCTCTGCTGACAGTCGTGCAGAGATTCCTCATTTGATTCGACGTCGTTCCGTTAACGCTCCCGATGCGGAGCTCTACCCGGTCGCCGCCTTTTTTCCGGTGGCACCGATAATCCACGACGAAACTTCGAATCCAAATGAAAACATCATCTTTAGACTCTATTATAGGTCCCGGAAGTGAGGGGCCCGATACTCAAAAAGCAGCTCTCTTTCAGCGAAGGCTGGCGACGACGATTCCCTGGCTACTACTGGTTGGCTTTCTCTGCCTGGCCTGGATCCTCTTTGGCGACCGCCTTGAAAGAGCGAACCCGGTCCAGGTGGAATCGGTCGTCACTCTGAAACGTTCCGTGGACCGGACTATAAGCGGGCAAGTTTCCGAAGGGAGCCCGACCAGCAATCCCTGGGAAGCGGGCATGCTGTTCCAGGCTTCCGGCTGGATAGAACCGGACCCTCTGCCGATCAAAGCAACCGCCTTGGTGAACGGGGTGGTCGAATGTGTCGGCGTATTGGAAGGAGAAGTGGTCAAACAAGGACAAATCCTGGCAGAACTCATCAGTGAAGACTTTGAATTGGATCTGGAGACGGCGGAAAGCGATCTCACC
>JABSSQ010000460.1 GCA_013213905.1 Verrucomicrobiales bacterium
CTTCTTGGCGGGATCAGGCTCATTAATATCGAGTTCAACACTGCGCTGCTGCAGGAAATTGAGAGCATCCTGAAGAGGCGTGTCTACGAATTCAACGCTGGGAAGGAAAATGTTCTTCAGCTTGTCTTCGATGCGACGAATGTTGGTCGTGCTGGTGTCTTGAGGAATGTCCATGATCGGACCACTCTCAATGGAAGCAGGCACAGGGGTTGCCCAACCCTCCGCCACTTCACGAAGCATCTTGGCACGGGTGTGATCGTAAGCCGCATCGTAATAGTTCATGCGGTGGCGCTCATTCTCCTCCATTCCGCGGCGGGCAGCCTCGTTGTAGGGGTCGTCATTGAGAGCCTTGTTGAACTCACGGTCCGCACGGTCGTAGTCACCGAGATCGATGTAGCCTTGAGCTGTCTTGAGGGCCAACTTCACACGGCGAACGCGCTCAAGGTGGGAAGGAGTCAGAGCAGGAGAGTAATAATCCGGGTCGTTAAGCTGCTCGAGCAGACGTTTGGCGTCGATATTGTCGGGGTCCATGGTCGGCTGAAGCACTTCCTCAACGAGGTAAATCGCTTCAGGATAACGCCCTTCGTCAGCGCGCTGACGAGCGAGGGTCACACTGGCACGGGAAAACTGGGAAATGTAGGCACGACGGCGCTCTTCAGTCATGGGAGCCTCCGGGAGCAAATCAAGCGCAGCGTGGAACTGATCAATTGCGCCCTGATAGTCACCGTCAGCCATCAGCTGGGTCCCGCGAAGAGCAGCCTCATCGGCTTGCTTCACGCGCTCCTGCAAACGGATCACATAACTTTCTGCAATCGAAGTAACACCACCTCCATAGCCGTAACCACCGGGGCCGGCTTCCAATACCTGCCCGCCGATCAACAACGTGGTGATACCGGCTACCATCCACCTCTGGGGAGCGGATTGTGTAATCGCGATTCTTTTCTTCATAAACTCGTCTAGCTCAGGCGTTTTCCGTTGGATCGCCGTTCTCAGCAGAACCGACATGGAAAACAGAATATTCCTTCAATGTCAACTTTTACTTCTTCCTAATTTCGACCGTTTGCTCGGGCTCAACGCCGGTCTGGTAGGTGATGACGACGGAGTCTTCGTTCACCTTTATCACCCTGTATTTCGTCTCAGGATCCTGCACCACGGGGAAGGTATCCCCTTCTTTCACGTAAAACTTGTTTCCGGGAGCGAGGAGGAACTCCAGTTCCGCGAAATAAGTGGGAACGCCGTAGTCCTGGTTTCGGGTGATTACGTGTTTTTCGTTCTTCGGGAGGTAGGTAATAGTCAGTTCGGTGGCATCAGCCTCGATACCCACGTTATTCACCGCACGTTTCACCTCAAAAGAGTCGAGGCGAAACTGCTTGTCTCCGGAGGTCTCACCCACCTTGAGGTAAAAGTTGTCCCTCTGGGGCCACTTCACGGACGGAAGACGCATGATCTGGAAACGCTCTGGATCAGGGCGAGCCGCGAAACGAAGCTTATACTCCTGCTTCTGGCGGGAATGCATCACCAGCTTGTCAGCATACGGCGGGTGCGAAGCGGGATCGACCGGATCGGTCTTGGCATCCCATTCTGCGAGACTCGTAAAGCCGTCACCGTCCGGATCCTGCTGCAGCACAGCGGAATTCAGGAAATCGAGCCCATTATCAAGCAACCACGCGTTGGTAACCGGCTCGCGAAGCTTCGGGGCGCTCGGATCGAGCATATCGATCAGTTTGCCGCCTGATTCAACGATTGGAATTGAGACAAACAACGGCACAGGCTTCGGAGCGGCCCCCTTAACCTGCGTCTCCCATTTCATATCCGACTCAACAAAGCTTCGGGCAATCTCAGCCGTTTTCTGATCAGTATCAGGCAATTCATCATTAGGTACGGCTGAGGCCATTTTAAAAGTCTCCCCAAAGCCCATCGCCTTCATTACAAAAAAACCTGACAGTCCTATCACAGCAACGGCTGCTCCTAACAAAAGAAATTTATCCCAGGCGCTGCTATTCATCGTTTCTTAACATTTTCTTCTTTTGATTTATCCGTATCGCCACTTGCGGTATCGCTTGGGTCCACAAATCGAACGATATCGACGACCATGTAGACGTCGAGCAACTCCTGCCCCATCAAAACTCGAGCATCCTGCTGAGTTGATACGAAACCGTCCGCCCTAGCTGCCTCTGCGACCTCTTCTTCGGGCGCCACCCCGTAACCCCATGCTATCCGCTCCTGTTCTGTTGGCTCCTCACCAGTCGCGGCGTGGATGTAACTACCGCCGAACCCTACATCTTGAGTCTGCTTGGGCGGCCCATCAGTGGCCTCGTTTTCAATCTTTAGAACCCTCACGATGTAAAAATAGTTTTTATCATTCGCAATCTGATTCACAAACTTTTGAAAAGCTGCGTATGGGCTTTGGAACCGCAGACGGACGGGATACTTATGCACCACCCCACTCTCGTATTGTCCCGAACTCCCAGCCTCTCCAGGAATACTATCACGCTCGAATGATTTGAGAGAGGAGACACCTGAAGTGACTAACTCACGAAGAAGGTGCTCAATGGCTTCCAGCTCATAGTCCAAAATCGGAACTACATCCGGAGCTGGGATAGATGAGGAAGCGTAGGCATCAAAACCAAGCTGAAATTCCTCGGTCCCCTCAATAACAAGTCCGCCCGCCTTGGCGAACTCCCGGAACTCCTGAACGCTCTCTTTAATCTTCGGCTGAAGTTGCGTCCCTTGTATCTCAAGATTTAAGGGGCGCTGAAACGAATTAAGGCCCTGATACAGCTTCTGCACCGACGCTTCATATTCCTCCACCTTCTCCGCGAGGGCTTCTGCGTTAGCCTTGTTAGGATACGGAATACGCCTTTCTAAACTCTCTATCGTTCCCACGCGGGACGACCATCCCGACAGCTCTTCCGAATACTTTCCGTAGCTGGAGATCGCGTAAAATGCACCCCCTCCAATGAGGAGGAAGGCAATGACGCCAAAAGCAATTAACCAAGCTTTGTGATTCATTTATATAGTTTGTCGGGATAGTTACTTGGTGAATTTGACCTGATTCGCCTCCGGAAGAGGGAGCACCATGCGGAAGTCATAAGCAAAACGGTCATCAGCAGTTCCCGCGTTCACTTGAACGACTTCGCTGATATCAACGTCATCGAGATCAAAAAATGAAGATCCTGATTCTGCTACTGCATCTTCCTTGAGTCGCTTAAAGTAGTCATAAACCACCTCGGCACCTCGGGAATTTTCTCTCCAGAGACCCTGAATTGCAAAGGAATCAATCGTCGCCTCTGAACCAGTTGCCACAGTGATTAAACCCCCGTCTTCATCGGGAATTACGGGTTGTCCGTCAGATAAAGGCTCCAGCACCGTCATGAACATTACGTCACTGTCCATCTTTTCCCCGAGGTAGTTAAATACCCGGACCCAGTAAACGCGGTGACGAATCGCCTCGACGTACGGCTCCTTCTTACCGTCGATTGATACAATTTCCTCTTTGGAATCTTCAATGGCTCTATTGTTATCAGCAAGTTCATCAGCCTTGACCTCTATCCCCGAGGCTTTCTCCTCAGCTATACTCGCTCCCTTTGAGAAATAGAACCCAAGCGCACCTAACAAGGCAACGACTGCAACCAGAGCCAGAATAAGCGAAGGCTTACGCTTATCGAGATCTTTGGAAGCTTTTACCGACTCGGGAATCAACTCCATCTCGACCGGAGCCTCTCCCATCTGGTTGATCGCGCTTCCGACCAGTTCGCCCATTGTGTGAGCGTTCTGAGCCAGGAAATCCTGATCAACCGATCCTGCCACGGTCACATTGCGGAAA
>JABSSQ010000461.1 GCA_013213905.1 Verrucomicrobiales bacterium
ACCGACTCGGGAATCAACTCCATCTCGACCGGAGCCTCTCCCATCTGGTTGATCGCGCTTCCGACCAGTTCGCCCATTGTGTGAGCGTTCTGAGCCAGGAAATCCTGATCAACCGATCCTGCCACGGTCACATTGCGGAAAGCATTGAAGTAATCCACCGGCAAGCTGAGTTTCTCAGCAAAGAACTCGCGAATGAAGGGAAGCCCGGAAGTGGCACCGCTCAAGAGAACGAAAGTCGGCGCTGAACCGCCCTGCTGGCTGCGATAGAAATTGATCGTCCGCATGATCTCCGAATGGAGACGTGTCAGGGAATTACGGACCACTTTCGAGATCGCTGCTATTTCGGGATCTTCATGATCCGCGTAAGCACCACCCAGGGCGACGAAACCGTCAGCGATCTTGCGATGATCTGCCGCCACATAGTCGACTCCAAATTCCTTGGAAATGGCTCGGGAGATGTCGGCACCACCGATCTTCACGGTCCGGATAAACAACTTGTTATCCTCCATAAAAATCATGTCGGTCGTGCGTGCACCGATATCGACCAGCAGCCCGACACCTTCGGTGTCGGAATAGTTGAAACGCAGCGCATTATAGAGTGCTACGGGAGCCACCTCAGCACCGAGGGACTTGAGCCCTGCCCCGCTGACCATGTCATCGATCTCGGACAGCTCCTCGGACTTAATAGCAGCGAGGACCACTTCGACCTCAATATCGTCCGGATCGCCCATCAACTGGTAGCCCCAGGCTACCTCGTTGATCGGATAAGGCACCTGTTGCTGGGCCTCGAATTCAACGATTTGATCGACCTGCTCGCCATCAAGGGCAGGCAGGCTCGCAAACTTCATCAGAACCGGAAACGAGGAAACCACGTAGGTGGATTTGGCTCCGCCGGCCTTGAGGCTCGAAACGATTTCTTTAAGCGATGCAGCGCACTGTGCCACGGCATCGTCGTCGGCGGGATCTCCGGTAAACTCCTTCTTCTCAACCCGGTCCAGGCGAAGACCGCCTCCTGCGGTCTTCGAGAACACCGCTCCCGTAACCTGCTGGGAGCCGAGGTTGAAAGTGATAATACGATCGTCAGCCATAATTGGTTAAAAGAGGAGGAAAGAAAGAATACTCGATTAGTTCTTCTTCACGTCAGCGTAGCGATCCAGCCAAAGGAGAGCAAACGGTGTTTCGTGTTTGGCAAGAATGCCCGGGCGGGTTGAAAGCGCCTGCCAGAACTTAGCGTTGGAACCGCTCAGAGTAGAATCTCCACCAACGATGACGCCGTTGTAGTAAACTTCCACGCCAACCGCTGAAACAGCGCTGGGCTGGAAGCGACGATAGTCACCTGTTAGAGTCCCGAGAGTGTTGGGAGAGACGTAAACGGCAGAATAGCTCTTCTCGCCGCAAAGAACGTTGAGGTGAGTCACGTCTCCGGTGAGGACGATAGACTGACCATTCTGGTCTTTCATCCCAATGTAGTAACGGAAAAGAAGCTCCGGAACCACCTGATCCCTAGGGCCATCAATTTCGAACTCGACTTCAAGCTCGAGCCACTGGCGCGGACTCGGGATGTTCTTACTCTTGGGACCATTTGCCTGAAACTCCGGAGTCTGCTGGGATTCGATATCCATCGACTTCACATCGACATCGCCGACCTCGAGTCGAACGGGCTGTTGGGCATTCGCGCTGAGTGCCAGAATTCCAAGCGCTGCGAGGGTTGTCAGGAAAGTTTTCATATGGGTTTTCACTCGAGTAAGGTTAGCATCAGGGGGCACTTCCCCACAATAGGGCCGCGATCCTACGACAGAGTTTTCTTCCACGTAAAGACCCAAATCGGCCCAAAGTTCACTTTTTTTGATCCCTTGAACGCCCTGCCGTTACGGTTGAGCAACTTGCCAAAGTCTCCCCGGCAAAATACTGGGTCTGAAACGCCCCAAAAGGAGTTCCAGACCGAGGAATCTGCGCTGTGATTTACCGGTTCCTCAGGTTTGGTCAACCAAATTAAAATATTTAGATCAACGAATTGAAACCGGCATCAAACTGGCAAGAAATTCGATGAATTTCTGTAATTTTCACCCTCTCTCGAGTCCAAGTCCGCGTCGGCCTGCGGAGGTCCCTCAAATGGCGCTTTCAACGATCAAGAGTCAGACAGCCGGCCCTGGGAAGAGCTTCTAGTCTTCCTTCTCGTCGAGCTCCACATCGACGCGAATGCCGTGACGCTGAGCTGAGGCAATGGCGAGGCTTCGAATCGCCCCGATGGTCTTGCCATTTCTCCCGATAACGCGACCGGCGTCGTCGGGGTGGAGGCGGATGCGATAAAGGTGGCGTTCGCCATCCTTTTCGTGAATCACACTCGCCTCTTCCGGATGCTTGATCAGCTGCACCACCACGTACTCAAGGAATTCTTGAATCGCGAGCTCTGCCTCCATCGTTCCGGTATACAAAGAAAGGTGCCCGTGTCGAGCACCTCCCCCTCAATTCAATTTTGCGAAGATCAGGCGGATGCCTGACGAGCCTTCTTGATCAGGCTGCGCACGGTGTCAGAGGGCTGTGCACCCTTACCGATCCATTCGTCCACCTTTGCAAGATCCAGGCTTGTCTGTTCCGGCTCCTTCATGGGGTCGTGGGTGCCCACCTGCTCGATGTAAGCTCCTTCACGACGCGCACGGCTGTCCGTCACCACCACCTTGTAGTAGGGACGATCCTTGGATCCTTCGCGTCTCAATCTGATTTTAACCATTTTGCCTTGTCCTTTAGTGAGCTCCCGAAAACGGGAAATCCGCGATTTTCGCGGGGAGCGGAACTTGTTAACTGCATTTCCAGAAAAATCAAACAGTAGTTTGTCGAATATTCACCTATCAAAAGCTTCGTTTTCTCTTGGCAGATTCTGGGCGGCCTAGTTGAATGCCCGCATGCCGCTGGAAGAAGCCGATATCGCAGCCCACGCCTCGAAAGTAAAAGACCTTCAGAAGTCACTCAACGAGGTGCTTTTCGGGCAGGAAAACCTGATTGAGATGGTCCTCACGGGCCTGCTTTCACGAGGGCACATCCTGCTTGAGGGCCTCCCCGGCCTTGGGAAGACCGAATTGGTGAAAGGGCTGGCAAAGACTCTCGAGCTGGAAAACAAGCGGATTCAGTTCACCCCGGACCTCCTCCCGGGTGATATCACCGGAAATCCCGTCCTCCAGGATACGGAGGAAGGCAGGCGCTTCGTTTTCCAGGAAGGCCCTATTTTCGCCAATATCGTCCTTGCCGATGAAATTAACCGGGCGTCCCCGAAAACCCAGTCGGCCCTGCTCGAAGCTATGCAGGAGCGCCGCGTCACCGTGCTCGGCAACCCTCATGAACTCCCCTTTCCCTTTTTCGTGCTCGCGACGCAGAACCCGATCGAGCTCGAGGGCACTTATCCCCTCCCCGAGGCCCAACTCGACCGATTTCTCTTCAAGCTGGAGGTTCGCCGGAACTCCGCCGAAACCCTCCAGACCATTGTTCAGAACCGCGAAATGGGCGTCGAACCGGAAGTCGACAAGGTTCTCACTGCCGATGAGCTGATAGCAATTACCAACGCCGTTCGTGAAATTTACCTGCCTGATGTGGTCGCGTCCTACATCTCCCGCCTCGTTGACGGCACCCACCGTGGGGTATCGAAAACGGCCAACTCGATCAAATTTGGCGCCAGTCCGCGAGCCGCTCTCGGTCTGGCTTCGGCCGCTAAGGCCCGGGCCCTCATGGCCGGAAGAATCAACGCCAGTTTCGAAGACGTGGCCGATGTGGCCATTCCGGTTCTTCAGCACCGCATTATTCTCGAATACGAAGCCCGGATTGAAGGCCTGACCAACCGTCAGATTGTTGAGGCGCTGCTCGAAGAGATCCCGCGGCAGGAGATGGATCTACCCGCCACGCTGAAAGAAGCCTGAAAGATCCCTTAATCGACTCCGTATCCTTTCGAGAAGACCACATCGAGATATGCCGCCCTTCCGCGTTCCCTTGCTCGCCATTGTCTTTTGCCTGCTCACCTCGACGGCTTCGGCCCAGGTCCAGGTTCTCAACGAGACCTACCGGAATCTCGGAAAGACCTCAGTCAACGTGGAAGCAGTCTTTGCGCCATCGGCCCAGCAGGGCTCGATCCCTTTCCGGGTCACCATCTCCAACCAGTCGGGCAAAGACAGGACGTGGGAGGTCACGATCAGCGACACGAACCGAACTCTTTCCACAGACATCACCGTCACCATATCGGTCGAAAACGGAGCCGTCGTAACCCGGGAACTGTATCTTCCGATAGCGCCACTCTTCACCACCGACTCCTACTACCACAACACGAGGGTGGAAGTCTCCTCATCCGGACTGGACACGATTTCCCGCTCTGTCGGTCACGAAACAAATGACGACTTTCCGACTGTGGCGATCAGCAAGGTTCTCGCGCGAAGAAGTCTGTCCGACCTGGATGACCATGTGCAAAACAAATCCCCCGGCGATACCCGTTTCGCCCTGCCCTATCTTACCGAGCGACTCCCCATCAACTGGAGAGGTTATTCCGCCCTTGATGCGCTCCTGATCGATCACAAATCCTGGGAAGCACTCGACGACGCGCAACGACGGGGAATACTCGAATGGGTTCGGTTGGGTGGCCGTCTCGACATTTTCACGACAGAGCAACCACCGAACGGCAAGAAACTCGCCGTCCGCGACCTGAAAATCGACGGCATCCAGCCGCTCAGGCGAACCCCCGGCAGCGGCCGGTTCAGCCTCGGCCAGATCCATTTGAAAAACTGGGACGGTGACAGCCTCGACGTCGCCATTGTCTCCGACTACACCAAGATCCAGAAGACCCCGCGGCGCTCGGAAGAACTTGGAAATAATTTCGGTCGCGACTGGAATTTGCATCGCGAGTTCGGCGACGAGAAGTTTAACCCTGCCATTATCCTCATCCCTCTGCTCATCTTTGCGATCGTAGTCGCCCCGGTCAACCTCTTCCACTTTGCCAAGAAGGGAAAACGACACCGCCTCTTCTTCACCACACCCATCATTTCCGTGGCCGCGTGCCTCATCATCGTCGCCATCATTTTCCTCGAAGACGGTGTCGGCGGAAAGGGCCACCGAACAATACTAGCAGACATACAATCGCAGTCCGGCGAAATGCGACTTTATGTGACGCAGGAGCAAGTGAGTCGCACCGGCGTGATCCTCAGTTCCGGCTTCGAATCGGATATCGAGATGGTGATGGACCCGGTGAACCTTCCCCGCAGTGTCTTTAATCCTCTCTCAGAAGCCTCAAACCGGACGACCAATTATCACTTCTACGAGCAACACTACGGCGGAGGATTTTTCAGGAGTCGCTCAGAGCAGGGTTTCTCAATTCGAACGTCACAACCCACCCGGGCACGGGTGGAAGTGAAGTCTCCCGCCAGGGAGGACTCTCCGCCGAGCCTGGTTTCCAGCCTTCCTGTCGCGATTTCGGCCTTCTACTACCGCAGCGATGACGGAAAAACCTGGCGGGCGCCTGAGAATACGGTGGTCGCTCCCGGCAGCCCGATCCCTCTCGAGGCGGCAGATCCCGATGAATACAAGGAGTGGCTCAAAACCAACTCTGTCACTTTCAGTCAGGCGCTGGCCAGGCGCATTCGCAACCTTGGCGAAGACCAATCGCGTTACTTTGCCCTTCCCAAATCCGCCGAGTCTTTCGCTGTGGCCTCGCATCCCTCGATCCGGTGGGCGCGTGAGCCTGTTCTCTTGACTGGCATCGCCGTAAATCCTGTTCCCGCCGCCGGAAATGAGTAATCCTGACAAAAACACTAAGGACACTTCCGAAGAGGAGAATACTGAGTCGGTTTCACCGCCGCCTCAACCGCCCGCTATCGAGGTCACCAACCTGGCCCGCTGGTTTAACGGTGTCCACGCTGTAAACAATATCTCCTTCACCATTCCACGCGGACAGGTTGTTGGCTTCGTCGGAGCAAACGGAGCCGGCAAGACCACCACGATGCGCATTCTTGCCACCCTCGACTACCCCAATTCCGGGATGGCTAAGGTCTGCGGGATCAATGTGATCGAATACCCCGCTGAAGTTCGTCGAAAGATCGGTTGGATGCCGGATCACTACGGTACCTACCGCAACATGACAGTGCTCGAGTATCTCGACTTTTTTGCTCGAGCCCTCGGCTACAAAGGCCAGGAAAGAATCGATCGCATTGTCGAGGTCATGGAGTTTACCGACCTGACTCCTCTCTCGGATCGACTCATCGACAAACTGAGTAAAGGGATGGGACAGCGTCTCTGTCTGGGGCGCGCCCTGCTTCACGATCCTGACGTACTCATTCTCGACGAACCGGCCGCAGGACTTGACCCCAAGGCGCGAGTCGAATTGAAACACCTCATCCGGATCCTCGCCGAGGACGGAAAGACCGTTTTTATCAGCTCGCACATCCTGTCCGAACTGGGAGAGATGTGTGACTCGCTACTCTTCATTAACCACGGAAAGATTATCCACCATGGCGATGCCGACAGCCTGACAAAGAGCAACTCCAGTTCTTGCCTCGTCGAAGTGCAACTCTCAGACCCTCCTGAGAAGCTGCAGGAATGGGCCATGCTCGCTCCCGGCGTGACCTTTGTTGATTCCACCAAGACCGGCGGACGAATTGAAATTGAGCCAGCGGAAGACGAGGACATTGCGAAAATTCTGCGCCGCATGATCAAGGATGGCCTCAACATCACCGACTTCCACCAGGAGGAACGGAAACTGGAAGACGCCTTCATCGAAATTCTCGGAGAGATTGAGGAATCAGGCACCCCGGTCGTGAACTAGCGCCCCCGTGCCTAACTTTGAATGAGTGATACCCCGACAGCTGATCCCGAGAGCCTCGCCAAGCGCATGGGGGACTTTTCGCCGCGCCTCAGCCCGATGTTGGTGAAGGAGCTCCGGCAGGGCATGCGAACCAACATGTTCGCGGTCGCATTCATTCTCCTGCACACCTTCATGATGCTGTGCCTGCTTACCGCCATGAGCGATCCGGGCTCATCAGACTCAGAGGCTTTCTTCTGGTTCGTGATCGTCGTGGTGCTCTTGTTCGTTCAGCCACTTCGGGGGTTCAGCGCACTGAGTTCGGAATATCAACTCAACACCATGGACCTCATCCACATGACGAGGCTGAATGGGTGGAGAATCACCCTGGGCAAGTGGACTGCCCTGAATGCCCAGGGGCTTCTCTTTCTGACCGGGGTTCTCCCCTACCTTGTGATTCGCTACTTCCTCGGAAATGTGAACTTCATCGTCGATCTGATTGCTCTGATCATGATCGGGATTGGATCAGCGCTCGCCACCGCGATTACGATCGGCTGCTCCGCCTTTCCTAACATTCTTCTTCGAGGAGCTGCCTGCATTGCTCTCGCCATCCTGCTGTCCGCTCTTGGAGACTCCGTTTCGAGGGAACTCCTCAGCAGCAGCGCTCCCGGTGCTTTGGAATGGCAGGGTCTCGGAGTGATAGCACTGATCGGAGTGTTCGGGTGCTACTATTTCCTCGCCTTCGGCGCGAGCCGCATTTCTCCGCTCTCCGAGAATCATGCGACGAGGAAACGGCTGGCCGCCCTGCTCACGGTGGCTTTGTGTTTCGGGCTTAGCGCCCTTCAATATGACGCCGATATTATTCCCGCGGTAGTCAGCATCATCCTTTGCATCGCCACTGTTGACGCCCTGACTGAACCACTCCCTGTCTTTACCAGGGTCCTGCAACCTTTCTCGAAAAACATCATCACCCGCTGGCTCGGCCTCTTCCTGACCCCGGGTTGGATTTCTGGACTTTTCTTCTTTCTCCTTTCCACCGCTATTCTGGTGGCACTCTTCTTTTTCTGGGAAGCGGCGCGGGGCAATCCCCTCGAGCTCAAAGAACTC
>JABSSQ010000462.1 GCA_013213905.1 Verrucomicrobiales bacterium
ATCAATTGAGGCGGCTGCTGCAGCAACTGGTAGCATTGGGCTTTGAAGGAAAGATTGTAGCATCCTCGTGGAAGGACGGTAAAAGCTGCCTCAGTGAGCTTAGGAAGGAACTTGAGAACTTGCGGGCCAGTGTCGACGGGTCGATTTGCGGGTTTTCGAAGGGGTGAAAGAAAAGCGGACAATTCCTGTATTGTAAGGTGATAGCCGGTCTGATTTGAACTATATTTCCAGGGGCCAGACCGTCTCGTATCGGTGTCGTCCTCCTTACTTTTTCACATGCGGTTGCCTGATCTCTTCAAGACTTTCTCGCGGATCCTCCTCCGATGCTCGCCCGCGGCTACTCTTGCATTTTGCTCCTGCATGGTGCTGCCAGCCAACACGCACTGGGATCAGAAGCGTTCGCTCGCGAAATACGATGCCACGGGAATCGATGCCCCGGTAAGTTTGCCGGAACTGGAGAACAGCAGTGACAGGGGATTCTCTGCTCCTGATTTCCTGACCCTGCATTCTGGTCTGATTGTGAGTGGTGAATACCTTGATGCGGACTTCAAGAAGAAGCTCGAAACGAGCCGCGGCAATGAGGAGGGCGTTCTCGAACTTGGTTTCTCAGTACCTATCGCGAAGGGCGGATCCGGTTTTGGAAGCTGTGCTCCGGTGACCGCTGACGGCTATTTTCTCACGGCCGCGCACGTCCTTGCCCATGATGATTCGTATGTCCTCTACGCGACATCAGACAGCCGAAAAACCTACATCGATTATGCCCCGATCCGGGTGGTGTATCGAAACGTAGAAGCTGATTTTGCAATCGTGAAGGCAAATATTCGGACACCTCGATACCTGAAATACCGCAAGGAGAAGCTGACTACGGAGTCGACTTTATTCGCCGGCGGATGGATGCATGAGAAGGGGGGCGGGAAGTTTCTCGAATACATCGAAATGCCGGAAGTGAGTGGTAGTCGATTCACCAAGGTAGTGACTACGCTCCCGATGATCAAGGGGGACAGTGGGTCTCCGCTGATCGACAAGCAGGGCCGGCTTTGCGGTGTTCTCAGCACGATGAGGTTGGGCGTCGTCGTAAAGATGAAGCCAAAGTCGACAGCGGTCATGATGAAAACCGCTGATATCGATTACCGGATTCGCCAAGACCGCTCGAGAAACTGACCTGGGTGATCAACGATCCGGAACGCGGTCGATTTGGGCGCCGAGTGCCGCAAGCTTGTCGTCGATGTGTTCGTAGCCGCGGTCGATGTGATAGACCCGCGTGATCTCAGTTTCTCCAGAGGCAGTAAGCCCTGAAAGAACCAGAGCCGCCGAGGCTCGAAGGTCACTGGCCATGACGGGGGCGGCGCTGAGTCGATCGACGCCATTAATAACCGCGGTTCCATCATCGACCTGGATGTCAGCGCCCATGCGTTTCATCTCTGACGCATGCATGAATCGCTGAGGGAAAATGGTGTCTTTCACCACGCTGAGACCCGGGGTGGTCGCAAACAGAGAGCACATCTGCGCCTGCATATCCGTTGGGAAGCCGGGGTAGGGTTCGGTGGTGATGTTAGCGCCGAGCGGTTGAGCTGCTTTGCCAATTGAGATGGTATCGTCTCCGATCTCCATTTCGCAGCCACATTGGTCAAGAACCTCAAGAACTGAGGTGAGATGGTCACTTCGGACGCGTCGAAGTGTGATCTTGTCCTTGGCCGCCATGGCACCGGCCACGAGGAACGTGCCCGCTTCGATGCGATCGGGAATCACGGTGTGGTCAACGCCTCCGAGCTCAGTCACTCCCTCGATTTCGATACGTGGAGTTCCGGCCCCGGTGATCTTCGCACCCATGGCATTGAGGAAATTAGCAAGATCGATGACTTCAGGTTCGCACGCTGCGCCGTTGATAACTGTAGTCCCTTTTGCGAGAACAGCCGCCATCATCACGTTGTCGGTGCCCAGCACGGTCGCGCCGTTCTTGCCCATCATGTCGATGGTGGCGCCCTCGAGGCCAAATCGTGCTTCCAGGTTTACGTTTCCACCTTCTACGTCGACCCGGGCTCCAAGCCCTTCGAGCCCTCTCAGGTGAAGGTCGATGGGGCGGTCGCCGATAACACACCCCCCCGGAAGGGAAACATTGGCCCGGTTCTGGCGGGCAAGCAGCGGCCCCATGACACAGACCGAGGCACGCATCTTCCGAACAAGATCATAGGGTGCCTCGTGGCTGTGAAGTTTCTCGCACTTGATCACCACCGTGCCGCTGGCCCGCTCCACCTCGGCTCCGAGGTTCTGGAGGATCTGGAGCATGTAGTTCGTATCGGAGACGTCCGGAACCCGGCGAATGACGCACTCTGCACTCGTGAGCAGGGTTGCTGCGAGTATTGGAAGTGAGGCGTTCTTTGAGCCACTGATATTAACGGTTCCCTCGAGCGATGCTCCGCCGTGAACGATAAACTTTTCCATAGATTGTGTTCAGAAAACAAGCCGTGCCGAATTGCAGTGCCGGGCGGGGAGCTTAGCAGGTTTAGGCAGGTTTTGTAGCGAAAAGAAAACGATCGATTCCGCTGAGGTCTTTCAGGATTTTTACCCCCTCCAAACCTGCGGCCGAGGCGGCGTCAGAGAGACGTTTTTCCTGTCCAATCCCGAATTCCACGGCGATGCGACCGCCGGATACGAGGAACGGTGATATCTCAGCGAGAAATCGCTCAATCACTTCAGTACCGATCTCGCCCCCGTAGAGAGCGAGGGGCGGATC
>JABSSQ010000463.1 GCA_013213905.1 Verrucomicrobiales bacterium
CAAGGCGAGGTGGTAGTGATTGTCCATCAACACCCAGGCGAACACCTCCCAGCCAGACTTGGCACACACCTGCGAGAAAGTCGTCACAAACAGTTCACAGTCCTGATCATCGAAGACGATGGGCTCCCGCCGATCACCTCGCGCGAGGATATGATAAATCGCCCCTTCGTAAACAATGCGTGGCGCCCGCGGCATGCAAGCAGGTTAGAGGCGGGAAGAGCGGAGTGTCAAGATTTGTCAAATGACCCCTTTTTTGCTTCGGCATAGCCCTGAGCCAAACTGCTCCAACGATAGTCCAAGAGAGACCCTTTCCCTCCATCCACGAGACCAGCCCGGTCCGGATTCAGATGAATGTAGTCGATCAGGGTCGTCAGATAGTCATTCCGATAGTTCCCCACTTCCTCACCAGCCCCCTCAACCAGGATCGCCTTGTAGCGCCCGCCAAACAGATGCCCCCATAGTCGATGTTTTGTGTTGATGCGACGGGTGAACGTATTTTGAAACCACTTCATGCCCTCCACCAAATTGGGCTCCGGAGTTCGTAGAGCCAGGTGGTAGTGATTGTCCATCAACACCCAGGCAAACACCTCCCAGCCTGACTTGGCACACACCTTCGATAGGGTGTTCACAAACAGCTCGCGGTCTCCGTCATCAAAGACAATGGGTTCCCGCCGATCCCCACGTGCCAGGATATGGTATATCGCTCCCTCGTAGACGATACGCGGTGCTCGAGGCATAGGCGTAGTCTAGGGGAGCGAGTGGGGTAGTGTCAAGATTTGTCAAATGACCCTTTTTCACTCGTGTCAAATGACCCTTTTTTGCGTTGTGTCAAAATTTGTCAAATGACCCCTTTTCACTTTTCCCCTTTTCACTTGACCCCTTTTCACTTTTCATTACAAATCGCCTCTCCTTGAGGCCCCATGCGGGCACTGGAGACCGTAAAGAGAGAGGCATTCCAGTCAGAGAGATTGCTTAAAGCAGCGCCATTCTTGTTCGGCTCCTTATTCAATCATCTTGATGTCTCTCAACCATTGCAGATAAAGATCCGGCCAGGTGGAAAGCGGGTACTTTTCTTCCCGAATGCTGATGCCGTGACCGCCTTTCTCAAAAAAGTGAGTGCGAACGGGGGTGCCGGCTTCTTCCAGAGCCTTGGCGTAAACTTCACTTCCTATAAAAAAGCCGTCGTCTTTGCATGTGATAATCAGGGTGGGGCTGAGTTCATCGGTAACCGTAAACTCCTCACTCAATGCCTCCCCCTTATTCATGTAGGCCGGGCATAGCAACACCGTGAAGTTCGGTTTACAGCTGGCACCGTCCAGCTCATCGACTGCCTCATAGCTTGGAATCTCATAACCCGTACTGACCCGGGCCGAGAGGTGCCCGCCCGCGGAGGTACCCATGACGCCTATCCGCTCCGGGTCGATGTTCCACTCAGCGGCTCGCGAGCGGACCATCCGGACCGCTCGCTGAATATCCTGATAGGCACCTCTACGATTCTTGGGAAGTCGGTAATGCAGGACAAAGGCGGAGATTCCGTGATCATTGAGCCATTCGGCGATCTGGTATCTCCCCGTGGTGCTACCAATATGCATGTAGCCTCCTCCCGGGCTTACAATGACCACGGGGCGAGGCGCCTCCTGAGCGGGAGCCGGGAAGTAACTCAAGTAAGGCTGAGTGATATCAGTGAGACGGAGAGAGCCTTCGCTTCGACCCGGCTTCATCGTTCCCATGCCTTTGCTATCTTGACTCGCGACATCATTGGGCCAAAGCTTAATGATCTCGCCTTTAAACCTTTCCTCAGCGCTCGCAATGATTGCAGTGCCCCAAAAAGAAATGCCGCATAAAGCGAAGAGGATCAGTCGGTAGGTATCTGAGGTTTTCATAGGTTTATTGTTAGTCTTATTGGCTTTCACAAGTCGTGAGCGCATAGTTCGCTCAACGTGGCAACGGTAACGGTGGGTTCCACTCCCCACGGATCAAAGACCGCTCTATCAGACCGCTTAACCCAGGCCGACTTCATGCCCGCCGAGACGGCACCAATGACGTCAAACGGATTGCCGGAAACCAGCCACGCGTCATTTGAGTCACCTGCTTCCTTCATGAAATAGCGGTAGACATCCGGGTTCGGCTTAAAAGTCGCAAGCGCGTCACAACTCACCACACCTTCAAACCGTTTAAGCAATCCACTGGCCCGCAGAACTTCCTCGACCGCTTCGGTGGTGCCGTTGGAAAACGCAAAGAGACGATGCCCCTCAGCCTGCAACGCAACGAGGCTTTCGTCAGCATCTGAAAAGGCAGGCAAGACTCGATAGCTTTGCAGCAACGTGTCTTTCTGCTCCGCGGAAAGAGACACGTCGTATTCGGCGCAGCAATAATCCAGCGCCTGACGCGTGCAGACCGCGAAGTTTTCATAGCGCTGCATGAGCCCCCGCCGAAACGAATACTCAAGCTGCTTGCTTCGCCAGGTTTGTGAAAACGCCTCCGCCTGTGAACCGATCCACTCCCGCAGTCGGGATACCACGCCGTCGGTATTGATCAGGGTTCCGTAGACGTCAAAAGCGATTGTGGTCATTGCTCAAAACGTAGCGATTTATTGTCTTATAATTGAAGTTTGACTTCTAGAGTGAAGTTTTCGAAGCCTACCAGATTCGTGGTTTTTGTGTTCATTAGTGAAAATTAGTGTTTCAAAACGAGTAGCGGTTAACACTAATCCGCTTCGCTCGACACTAATGAACACGAATTAACACAAATGGTTGGAGGCTCCGCCTCAGTTACTTACTTTCTCCCGCTTTCTTCTTCTGAAAGTTGTACTGCCAGATCAATTCTTCTTCCCAGGTTAGGATCATGTCGCCGTTAAGATTGGCCTGTATCCAGACTTTATTTTCAAATTTCTTCGCCGGCACTTCTTGATCGGTGATTTTCCCGTCTTTGTTCGTGTCCAGTTCTTCAAACATCTCGACAGCCTGCGCCATTCGCTCTTCGTTGAGGGCTGCTTCCAGTGCTTCGACCCCCTGGGGAATGTCATCGACACCAACTTCTGAGGGGGCCTTCGTGCCAGTCAGTTCCGTTTGCTGAGCGGTGTCTGATTCCAACAGGTGCTTGTAACGGCTCAAGGCTTCGCGTCTGACCATCAGCATCATCCCATGCATCCCGCTTGTGTTTACCAGCGTCCCGGTCGCCGTCTGTCCGTCGATGCTGAGGACTGCGGAAAAGATGGCTTCAAAAGGTCCTTCGGAATTCGTGCGATGCAGGTAGAACAGATTGTGCTTGGATTCGGATTTGATAAATCGTCCGGTAAAATTCCCTCTCAACTTTCCGGAATCGGCAGGTTTAATTCGATCCAACACTCCGGAGTCGATCCACGGGTAAGGGCCATAGATCAATTGCTCAAGGGTGCCGCTAATATCCTCTCCCTCCTGTTTGAGTGTTAGCTTATGCAGGCCCTGGCCGTGGGTCATGGTCGTGAAAATGAGCCATTCGCCGGTAACATCATCAGCCTGCTCGTCCGCGCGGGCGTTTGACGGCAGCAATTGGATGTTCATGATTTTGTCATAGGCATGGAGCTTTTTCATGATGGCCAGCTCAACCTC
>JABSSQ010000464.1 GCA_013213905.1 Verrucomicrobiales bacterium
GCCGAGGCACCCGAGCCTGTTAACGAGGATCCCTACGGGGGGGGATGGATGTTTAAGGTCAAGCTGGCCGATTCCGCTGAAGTGGAAGGGCTGATGAACGCTACTGCATACCGTGACACAATTTCCTGAATCCGACTCGTCGTTTGCGTCACGGCACCTTGGGCCTTCATCGAAGGAGCAAGCGGAGATGCTGTCGGCGCTGGGATATGATTCGATCGGTCAGTTGACGGCCGATGTGGTTCCTTCGACTCTCCCTGAAGAGCCTCCTATGCCGCTGCCGGCTGCTCTCAATGAGAGTGGTGCGCTGGCCCGACTGGGATCGATCTTCTCTGCCAACAAGGTTTGTGACAGTTTCATCGGGCGGGGCTACTACGGCACGATCACTCCTCCGGTGATTCTGCGAAACGTCCTCGAAAATCCCGGTTGGTACACTGCCTACACGCCCTACCAGGCAGAGATTTCGCAGGGGCGGTTGGAGGCTCTCCTCAACTATCAAACATTGATTTGCGAGCTGACGGCAATGCCGGTAGCCAATGCGTCGTTGCTGGACGAAGGGACCGCCGCCGCCGAAGCGATGGCCTTGGCGGCTGCAGCGAATCCTAAAGGTAAGACCTTCTTTGTCAGCGAAGACTGCTTTTCACAAACCATCGAGATTCTCAGAACACGAGCTGAGCCCATCGGGGTTGAGTTGAAAATCGGAGCTCCGGAATCCTTCGACTTTGAGGGAGCGGGGGCTGAACTCATTGGGGTTCTTCTTCAATATCCCGGGAACGAGGGTGAGGTGAAGGATTACTCGGATGTGGTTTCGGCCTGCCACGAAGCGAAAGGAATGGTCATTGTCGCGGCGGACCTTCTCTCATTGTGCCTGCTAAAGCCTCCCGGCGAGTGGGGGGCTGATGTGGTCGTGGGATGTGCTCAGCGATTTGGCGTTCCTCTGGGTTATGGAGGACCCCATGCGGCTTACATGGCGTGTTCGGGCAAGCTGAAACGCCGCCTTCCCGGAAGGCTGGTGGGAGTCTCCGTGGACTCATCCGGAAAGCCGGGCCTTCGATTGTCTCTCCAGACACGCGAGCAACACATTCGTCGTGAGAAAGCGACCTCCAATATTTGTACTGCCCAGGTCTTGCTGGCTGTGATGGCAGGATTCTACGCGGCCTACCACGGCAAAGATGGTCTTTGTCGAATTGCGAAGCGGGTGGCTGCGGTCGCGGGAGCATTTGCCGGGGCCGCCCGTGAGGCGGGGATTGACGTGGTCGGGGAGACTCGATTCGACACGGTCGTGCTCGAAGTCGAAGAGGGGAGGCGAAGTGAGCTGATCCGTGCCAGTCGCGAAAAGGGAATCAATGTTCGCGAAGATCTTCCCGGTAAACTCGGCGTTTCATTCGATGAGGTTCTCAATGACAGCGGTAAGTGGTCGAGAGCTTTTGAGCTGTTCGATCTGGAGATTCCGGAAGTGTTGGGTCCTGCGAGTTTTCCGGATTCCTTGCGACGTGAAAGTGATTTCCTGAGCCAGCCGGTTTTCAATCGCTATCACACCGAGACTGAAATGCTTCGTTACATCAGTCGGCTGGAGGAAAAAGATATCGCGTTGAATCGAAGCATGATTCCACTGGGTTCATGCACCATGAAGCTCAACGCCACGGCTGAGATGATGCCACTCAGTTGGGATACCGTGGGCGCCATGCACCCCTTTGCTCCGGCAGAACAGGTGGGCGGCTACCTCGCCATGATTGAGGAACTGGAGCAGTGGCTCGCTGATATCACCGGATTCCATTCTGTGAGCGTTCAACCCAATGCGGGTTCGCAGGGGGAATACGCCGGTTTGCTGGCGATTCGACGCTACCACGAGGGCCGCGGAGACTTCGACAGGGATGTCTGCCTGATCCCGATGTCAGCGCATGGCACCAACCCGGCAAGTGCTGTGATGGCCGGATTTCGTGTGGTCCCGGTGGCGTGTGATGAAGACGGAAATATAGATGTGGAAGATGTTTCGCGGAAAGCGCAGGAACATGCTGGAAAGCTTGGTGCGTTGATGATCACCTATCCTTCGACTCACGGAGTTTTCGAAGAAAGCGTGGTTGAGATCTGTGAGGTGATTCATAAAAACGGTGGCCAGGTTTACATGGATGGCGCCAACATGAATGCCCAGGTTGGGGTATGTTCGCCCGGGAGGATCGGTGCCGATGTCTGCCACCTCAACCTTCACAAGACTTTCTGTATTCCTCACGGAGGTGGGGGGCCCGGAGTCGGTCCTATCGGTGTTGCCGAGCACCTTTCACCCTATCTGCCCGGGCATGCGGATTGGGTGGATGCTTCAACCCATGCGGTGAGTGCCGCTCCTTATGGCAGCGCCAGTATCCTGACAATTTCGTGGATGTATATCGCCATGATGGGGACGAGTCTGAAAGAAGCAACCGAGGTCGCCATCCTGAATGCCAACTACATCGCTTCACGGCTCGATGCGTGTTTCCCGGTTCTCTACAAAGGGACCGCGGGAAGAGTTGCTCACGAGTGTATCATCGATTTGCGGGGCTTTAAGGAGAAGGCTGGAATCGATGTAGAGGACGTGGCGAAGCGCCTTATCGACTTCGGATTTCATGCGCCGACCATGTCCTGGCCGGTCCCTGGCACGCTCATGATTGAGCCGACGGAGAGTGAGTCAAAAGCCGAGCTCGATCGGTTCTGTGAGGCGATGATTCAGATCCATCGTGAGATCGAGGCTGTCGCTGCCGGTGCCGCTGATAGCGAGGACAACGTGTTGAAGAATGCTCCTCATACGGCTGAAGTGCTACTGGTCGCGGACTGGGAGCACAGCTACAGTCGCGAGGAGGCAGCCTACCCTGTCGACTGGGTGAAAGACTCAAAATACTGGCCGCCGGTAGGCCGAATCGACAACGTATACGGCGACAGGAACCTGGTCTGCACCTGTGAGGGCATGGAGGCCTACGGTGGAGACAGCTAGGATATGAGCGCTGCAGCTATACCTGAATTTCCCGAGGTGTGGGAGCCTAACATGATCGCTAACCTGGTCTTCATCGTCCAGGGGCGAAACGTTCTACTGATCCACAAGAAAACAGGTCTGGGGGCTGGCAAGATTAACGGGCCCGGAGGCAAGCTGGAACCCGGCGAAACCGCTGAAGAAGCGGCCATACGCGAGGTTCAGGAAGAGTTGCTGGTGACTCCTTCGGGCCTTGAGGAAATGGGGGATCTCCATTTCGACTTCGTGGACGGGCTTAAGCTGCACTGCACCGTGTTCCGTAGCGAAGGGTTTGAAGGAGAGCCAACCGAAACGCTGGAGGCCAAGCCGGAGTGGTTCGCCTTCGATGAGGTGCCCTACGACCGGATGTGGGCCGATGACCAGTACTGGCTGCCGGAAATGCTTGAGGGCCGAAGGTTCCGTGCGTGGTTCCGCTTCGACAATGAAAAGATGTTGTCCCGGAAGGTTGTCTTCCGGGACTGAGTGGCGTTTTACTTCGCCTTTTTCTTCGGCTTTGGAGGAGCGTTCTTATCCTGCTCTCCGCCGTACTTTACAATGTTCGCCTCAAGAGCGCCGCGGGTTGGCTTGGGCGATTCGATTCCTGATTCCGGTATTTCGAGCCCGGCTGTCCAAGCCACACCGTTGAGAACTGTCCTGCGGAAATTGTCGTCTTCAAAGTTCCAGTGGTAGTGGAGGCCTGTGAATCCGAAGCCACGGCCGTTGTTGTAGTCTTCTCCACGCTGGTAAGCCCAGGCGACGTGTTGTGGTTCGCCGGCAGCCACCGCCTCGCGGACGGCAGGGTTTCCTGAGACCGGACCGTCCTTGCGTTCCATGGTCGACTCGGGCGGGGCGGTGGAGAGGATCGGAGTGATTCCTTTTTCATCACCAACGAAGCGCATGTGGAAATACCACTCGTCGTCGATTTCGAAGGGTTTGAGCCCACTGGCGGCAGGGTGGTCTTTAAAGGTATTGAAGCCGGCGACCCAATGGGGATTCACAGACCAGTTGTCCTCGAAGTATCCGCCCATCCAGGCGAGCATGCCTTTGGCTGACGGGCCGATGTTAACGTGGACAGCGTAATGAAGGCAGGCCAGCCCGGCTCCTGTTCGCATGACCTTGTCGAACTCGGGAACGCGATTGTGGACGAGGTGGCGGTCTTTCCCGGTGCAGAAGAAAACAACCGAGTCAGCATCCTTGAAGAAGGTATCGGGATCGGTCGGCCAGTCGACCGAGTAGCGGGTTTCAATGTTCTGGTCCGGGTAAGCCTCGGTCAGCCACTGACCGATGAGACGACAACCCGCCGCGTATTCATGTTTGCCGAATCCATGAGAAGTCTTGTGAGAAACAAAGCAGATGACCGTTTTGTCGTCGGCAGAGATAGCGTCGGAAAGAAAGACGGCGGCCGCGATGATGGCGAGCAAGGCGCGGTTGAATAGGCGATGGGGGATACTCATGAGGCTGATCATCGTTAATATCACCTTCAGGTCAAGCGAAGGAAGGGGACGCCTTGAAGGCCTTTTGACGGTCAGCGGAGGGGATAGAAAGTCGTAAGCACTTTGTAATGGGATGATGGTTGGGTTGAGCTATGATCATTCGCATGGAGCGGGCCAATATCGGATTCACGGTTCCCACCTCGATTTCGTGGTGGCGGATGAAACAGATCCTCTTCAACCCGTTTGATATCGGGAAATGGTTTGTTCTGGGATTCACCGCGTGGTTGGCAACCCTGGTGGAGGCAAATACAGGCGGCGGCGGAGGCGGTGGCACCGGCGATTTATCAGAGGCGGGGAGCGAACCGGAAGTGGAGGAGATGTTCAACGAAGGCCTCAACTGGGTTCAGGATAACATCGAGGTCGTATTCGGAATCGGAGCCATCATTGCCGCAGTTGTAGTCGTTGTCGTCGTCTTGCTGACGTGGGTGCAGTCGCGCGGTAAACTCATGTTTCTCGACAATGTGATCAACAACAGAGCCCTGGTGGGGCAGCCGTGGAAGGAATACCGATCCGAGGGCAATTCGCTCTTCGTTTGGACGCTTCTTTTCTCATTCATCGCGCTCCTGATCGTCGGTGTTGTTGGCGGGGGATGGGGTTGGATGATCTACAAGGAGCTGTCAGCCAACGAGATGGAATGGACAGGGGTTGCGATTGGATCCGGCATTGGTTTCGTGGGCTTTCTCCTTTTGCTTGGCCTTCTGTTCGGCTACGTCAAAGTCCTGCTGGAAGATTTTGTGGTGCCTTTGATGTATCAGCGCCGTTTGTCGACGACTGATGCCTGGCACGTCTTTTTGAGCCTGCATTCGCAGTATACAGGACGATTTGTTTTGTATTTCTTCTGGTACATCCTGCTTAACATTGGCTGGTCGTTTGCGATCATGGCAGTCGTTCTCATCACTTGCTGTATCGCAGGTGTCCTCATGGCAATCCCCTACCTTGGGACTGTCTTAATCCTGCCCATGCTGGTGTTCTTCCGCGCTCTCGGTCCGACCTTTCTGAGGCAGTTCGGCCAGGATTGCGATCTTTGGAAGGGAACCCAGCTGGAAGTGCAGCAATAGAGCTATCAATGCAAAAGGCCCGGAAACTTCCGGGCCCTCTTAAAAAAGAAAAGTGGGAGGCTGAGTGATTTACTCCAGTTCTCCGACTTTCTTGAAAATGGCTGAGGAGCCGGTTGCTACCACTTCTCCGGAAGCATCGATCATCGTGTAGAACGGAACTGAACCGGAGGTGTGGTATGTTTTCAGATCGCTCCTCTCGACATCGTCGGGGAGGACCGTGAGCCAGGGAAAGCCGGCGTCGGCGGCCCAGGCTTCAGCAGAGTCTTCGCTGGAATCGAGTGAAACATGAATCATCTCGACCTTCGGGTTTTCAGCGACTGTCGTGTTGTATTTCTCCACCAACTGTGGAGCAGAAGATCGGCAAGGGCCTCACCATGAAGCAGAGTAATACATGATGTAATACTCGGGAGCCTTCTCCATCTCGGCACTCTTGAAGCGCTTTCCGTCGAGGCGGTGCAGCTTGGCCTTTTGCACGGCTTTGCCGACGACTGATGAAGCTACCATTTCTGATGGATCGGGAGCGTTTTTGGCTGCTTCCCATTCCTTGATGTAAGCGATGTCACCTTCAGACAACTTGTCTTCGGCGAAAGTGAGCATGCGACCCGAAGACAGAACAGAAACTGTCTTGGCGTTCGCATCGTAGGATCGAATTTCTCCCTCGAAAGATCGGGAGCCGTCGGAACTGGTCCAGGTTCGGGCTCCGGAGCTTGCAACGAGAAGAAAGGATATGGCAAATGCCAGCAGGGATTTCTTCATGACACTAGTGGATAGCAGCGATCCCACGAAATGTCGCAAAAATTCGGCAACGTAATGGGGGCAGAAGCAGTGTCGACTTGCCCCCCTGCGGCATTGGCGGTATGTGGAGAACGGGGGTAGGCCGGGTCTTTGGTCCGGAAAGTGCTCCTGCTGAACTGAATCTGATCTATTTTGAAAGACTATCGACACACCAAGATTATTGCGACGCTGGGGCCGGCCACCCAATCCAAGGAGATGCTGGCACAGTTGATCCATGCGGGCGTGGATATCCTGCGATTAAACATGGCTCACGCTTCCCATCAGTGGGTCAAGGATGCGATGTGGTTCGTCCGTGAGGTGTCGGAGGAGGTGGGGCGCCATGTTGCGGTGATGATGGACGTGAAAGGGCCGGAGATCAGGACTGGAGCACTGGAAATGCCCATAGAACTCGAAGCTGGATCAGAGGTGGAATTTCACACTGAGGCTGTCGAGGGCACGGAGGGGGTGGTCTCAGTTTCTGTGAACTACGATGGGCTTCCTGCGGAGGTGAGTGTCGGTGACACGGTGCTGGTCGATAGCGGCTTGATACAATTGAAGGTCAAGGAGAAGGACGAAGTCAGAATTCGGTTTGAAGTTCTGACTCCGGGTGAGCTTGGATCACGCCGCCATATCAACCTTCCGGGGATCCAGGTAAAGCTGCCGGCGTTGACAAAGAAAGATGAGGATGATCTCAAAGCCGGCGTGGAGGCGGGGATCGACTTCGTTGCCTTGTCGTTTGTACGTGAAGCGGGCGACGTTAAGATTCTGCGCCACTACCTCGACAGACTGGGTTCACGTGCCCGAATTATTGCCAAGATTGAGGACCAGGCCGGCGTTCGAAATATGGAGGAGATCGTCAGGGAAGCTGACGGGATCATGGTGGCGCGTGGTGACCTCGGAATTGAAATTGATTACCACCGACTTCCCCTCGTTCAGTCAGAGTTGATCAAGGTCTGCCAGGCCGAAGGTAAGCCTGTGATCGTTGCGACCCACATGCTGGAGTCGATGATTCAGTCGCCAATGCCGACCCGGGCTGAAGTGTCGGACGTTTCTCACGCGGTTCGCGAACAGGCGGATGCCGTGATGCTTTCGGGAGAGACGACGACAGGAGCTTATCCGCTGGAGTCTGTTGAAGTCTTCAAAAATATTATTGGAAGCATCGAGCCCTCGGTGGGACGCGAATTGAATGATCTCATTGTCCTGAAAGAGCCCAAGGCCATGATGCTGCGATCGGCTGCCGTGCTGGCCCAGGAACTGGGTGAGTCCGGCATCGTCGTTTTCACGCGGAGCGGTTTCCTTCCGTATGTATTGGGCGCCCTGCGACCACACGGGATTCCCATATTTGCTTTCACTGATGACGAAGCGGTATTTCGTCAGCTCCTCTTGCCGTGGGGCGTGGAACCTTTCCTGATCAAATTTTCAGAGAATCACGAAGATACGATCCAGTCGGCCATGGACTATCTGAAGCGGAAAGAGTGGGTCGAAATTGGAACGTGGCTGGTGGTCATCACGAACGCTCTCGCCAACGACAAGATTATCGACACGCTTCAGCTCAGGCAGCTTGAGGAAAAGCCCGATTAATACTTCTGCGGGACTATCATCTTGTCAGGAACCGGGTGACGAAGATAGTCCGGGTAGTGCTCGCGTTCTGGCAGGGTGACGGTGTCCTGCTCCACTTCCTGGTAGGGGATTTGATCGAGAAAGTGGCTGATACAGTTGAGGCGTGCCTTTTTCTTGTTGTCGGCCGGGACTACCCACCACGGCGCCTCGGGGATGTGGGTGCGCTCGAGCATGACTTCCTTGGCGCGAGTGTAGTCCTCCCAGCGACGCCGCGACTCGAGATCCATCGGGCTGAGTTTCCAACGCTTGAGAGGGTCAAAAATTCGCGATTTGAAGCGAAACTTCTGTTCCTCGTCCTGGATGGAAAACCAGTATTTGATGAGGCGTATTCCGGATCGCACCAGCATGCGCTCGAATTCGGGGACAGACCGGAAGAACTCTTCGTATTCGTCATCGGTGCAGAAGCCCATGACCTTCTCGACGCCGGCTCGATTGTACCAGCTGCGATCAAACAGAACGATCTCACCTCCGGCAGGAAGATGGGAGACATAGCGTTGGAAATACCATTGGGTCTTCTCGCGATCGTTCGGCGCCGGTAGGGCAGCGACCGGGCAGACTCGAGGGTTGAGGCGCTGGGTGAAGCGGCTGATGGCACCGCCTTTTCCGGCGGAGTCACGGCCCTCAAAGACCACAACGATCTTCTCCTTGGTTGCGACAACCCAGTCCTGAAGTTTCACCAATTCTACCTGGAGCCGAAGGAGTTCATGGAAGTACTGGCGGCGAAAGTCCGTCAGGTGGGCACCTTCGCGCCCATCGCCGGAGGCTTCTTCAGAGAGCTCTCCGAGTTGAAGCTCCATCTCCTCGTCGAAATTGTCGGTGAACTCATCACGAATACGGCGGTAAATCTCGTCGTCCATAGGCTCTTTCATTGGAGAGAAAGCCGCGGATAAGACAAGAGCAAAGTCCGGGGAGATTTTGTCACACGCCGCGAGAGGCGCTTCACTTGAGAAGCTTGGCGCGTTCGATCGCCCGCATCATGCCCTTCGCCTTGTTCACCGTTTCGTTGTATTCGTTCTCGGGAACTGAGTCAGCAACGACACCGGCACCTGCCTGGACATAAGCTTTTTCTCCCTGGAGAACCACAGTACGCAAGGCAATGCAACTGTCGTGGTTGCCGTCGAAACCAAAATAACCAACCGCGCCGGAATAGGCACCGCGTTTGGATTTTTCCATTTCGTCGATGATTTGCATCGCTCGAACCTTTGGACTGCCACTGACCGTTCCCGCAGGAAAGGTGGCTCTCATCACGTCGTAGGCGCTCTGGTCGGAGTTCAGTTTGCCAACGACGTTGGAAACGATATGCATCACGTGGCTGTAGCGCTCGATGATCATCATTTCGTCCACCTGGACAGAATCGAATTCGGCTACCCGGCCGACGTCATTCCTTGCGAGGTCGATCAGCATGACGTGCTCGGCACGCTCCTTGGGATCTGCCAGCAGTTCGTCAGCAAGCGCCTGGTCCTCTTCCGGTGTTTTGCCTCTCCAGCGGGTTCCGGCGATGGGGCGGATCTTGATATTGCCGTCAATGGTCTGGACGTGAACTTCGGGAGAACTTCCAACTAGGGAGAACTCATCGCCGAACTGGAGACAGAACATGTAAGGTGAGGGGTTGACGTGTCGAAGCGCACGATAGAGATCAATAGGGCGGCCGGTGTAGTCTGTCTCGAAGCGTTGCGATGGCACCACCTGGAAGATGTCTCCCGCCAGGATATACTCCTTAGCCTTGCGCACCATGCCTTCGTATTCCTCCTGCGTGGTGTTGCTGTTTACCGAGTCCGGATTCTCCGGTTCTTCCATTAGGGAGAACGGGGCGACAGACTGAGGTTTGGAAAGGCGGTCGATCACCGCCTCGATGCGATCGCGACCGGCTTCGTAAGCGGCTTCCAGCGAATCGAAATCCTCAGTGCAAATGTTAGCAACGACCTGGAGCTTTCTAAACCTGTGATCAAAAATGACGAGACTGTCCGTAATCACAAACACCATATCGGGAAGGCCGAGACCCTCGTCCGGAGGTCCGGGGACCGTTGGTTCAAAGAAACGAACCATGTCGTAACCGAGGAAACCAACCGCGCCACCGGTGAAGACAGGAAGTCCTTCGACTTCGACAGGTTGAAATGCAGACATGAGCCGCTCGACTTCATGGAGCGGGTCGCCCTGCGACTCCGGCAGGGTGCTGGTTACGAAATCTGAGGCGCCTTTTTCCCGAACGGAGATTTCGCGTCCCGAGGCTCGAATCTCGAGTCGGGGATTTGTGCCGAGAAATGAGAAACGACCGATCTGCTCGCTGTTTTCAGCAGATTCGAGGAGGAAGCACGGTTCGCTGTGACCTTCGCTGAGCTTCTGAAACGCGGAAACCGGGGTTTCGTAATCGGCAGCCAGTTCCGTCCAGACCGGAATCATGTTTCCGCTGGCAGCTAAAGACGAAAATTCTTCAAAGGACGGTTTCAGCACAGTCATATCCAGGATCGGCAGAGGGAGCTGGGCTCAGCCGGACTAGAAAGCCCACTCGGTCTGGCTCCATTCTTCGACGGAGGCGGACGGAGTTGAGGCTGAGGCGCCGGTAGACTCGCACACGCGAGCCGATTTGGCAGGTTTTTCTTCATCAATCTCCTCCGGAGAGATTTGCGGGTGAGCGGCTGATTCAGAAGCCGTTTTGCACAGTGGCAGGGGATCCTTGCGCATGGCGCACTCTACCAGAACTTCATTAAGGCCTTCAGCTTCGAGTTTCTTGAGAATGACCTGACGTGCCAGGTCCGGCGCATTGCAATCGCTGCTGAGATGACCGAGGACGACACGTGTCAGGTTTTCGGAAGCGATCTGCCCGACAAGTTCCGCTGTTTGATCGTTGGAAAGATGCCCATGTCGATTGCTGATGCGCTGCTTGGTTGACCACGGACGGTGGGTGTCATTCTGCAGCATCACCTCGTCGTAGTTGGCCTCCACAAAGAGGGTGTCGACTCCCTTGAGTCGCTCGACGATCATGCGAGTGACGTGACCCACGTCGCTGACGACGCCGAGACTGCTTCGATTGCAGCGAAAGACAAACCCAACGGGATCGACCGCATCATGGGGGACAGAGAAACTCTCGACTTTGACATCGCCGATCATGAAGTCATTGCCGGCTTCGAAGTGATGCCAGGGAACGTCGGATTTAACGTTCTCGCGGACAATGGCGCAGGTATGCGTGGTCCCGTAGATGGGAACAGAGCGCTTTCGACAGAAGACATCGATGCCGCGAGTATGGTCACCGTGCTCGTGGGTGAGGACAATGGCGCTGAGACTGTCGGGGTCGACGCCGAGATTTTCGAGGCGCAGGCAGAGCTGACGGGCAGAGAGGCCCGCATCGATCAGGATCCGGGTTTCTCCGAGACAAACTAGTGCACTGTTCCCTGAGCTTCCACTGCCCAGCACCGCCAACTCAAGCATGATAATCAGATTAGGTATTTAAGAGCTCCAAACAAACAAAAACTGCCCAAAAGATTTTATTTTTGCCCTAGTTCGGCGTCGTCCCGGGGATCGGGGAGATGATGGGGTCGAAATCTTCGGTGTCCGGAAGTTGGCTGTGATGAATCCAGTAAACGGTGCCCGCTATTGCACCGGAGGCGATCCGAACTTCGACGGCTTCGGCTTCGGTGCCTAGAATCACAATATCGACACTGCTCTGAAGTCGACGAATTCCAAGTCCGGTAAGGTCTGCGCTGGAGCGGCTGTTTCCGGTGGGGTGGTCAGAGAAAAAACGACGCAGCGTTTCCGGAGTGTCCGCCAGGAAAATCGGGGCGTCACTGGCGCCCAGTGTGACGATGGTGGTCTCTTCCCCTGAAGGTGTCTCGGGTTTCTCGGGGAGACGGTTCCGGGCCATTTCCATGCCGAGTCGACCGGATGAGATGATGAGAACTACGATGACGCAAGTAGCGGCGAGGTAAGCCAACCAGCGCAGGTTCACCCCCTTGTTGGTCTTCCTGCGGCGCTGTGTGTGGATACGGTCAGTCATTGGGATCCCTGATCCTTATCGAGTCGTTTGGAGAGCTTCTTGCTGGATTTCTCAAGCAGCTTTTGTTCCTCCTTAGTCAGGCTTTGGAAGCCCTTGTCATTGATCTTGTCCAGAATCGCATCCACGTCACCACTTACGAAGGTATCGGATTCCGACTTCTTCTCTTTAGAGCTCTTACTCATGCGAGCTTCCCGGATCTTGCTCATTCCAAAACGCCTCTTCAGCTTCTGGTTTCGGGTTCTGGACGATGAGCTGCTTTTCGATTTCGGAAACCAGAACTTGATGTAGGCCCATCCTGTCAGCATCCCGCCGAAATGTGCGAAGTGGGCGATCATCTCTCGTGACTCTGATTCACCGCCGGAGGCCAAGAGGCTAAAGAGAAAGCCGAGGATGTCGATGACGATTACCACCGTGGCAATCTGCCTCATCGTCATCCGTACCGGAATGATGAAAAAAAGCAGGAAATTTAGACTTTGGTTAGGGATCAGCGTCGCGAGCGCGAGCAAAACCGCCATGACTGCCCCTGAAGCACCCATGATAAGCCCATCCTGTCCTGTTACCAGGTTGAAGAGGAGTTGCAGAATTCCACCAAAAAAAGCGCCCACGAAATAGATCTCCATGAACTGTCTCGGAGAGACCATCTGGAGGAGGATTCTTCCGATAAAGAACAACCCAACCATATTTCCTGCGATGTGGAGTAGATCACCATGGATGAACTGATACGTGACTAGGGTCCAGATCTTGAAGGCGGCAAGTCCGCTCAGAGAAAGAGACAAATTGTCCGTCAACGGCTCACTGGGAGGAACGTCAATGAGGAGGACAAGGAGATACACCAAGCAGTTAATCACGATCAAACGGGTGATCACGCTCCAGGTGGATGGATGTCCCGAGGTCGGGCCTCCCGTGTCATCTCGCATGTAATCCCGGTTGTAAACGCTCATAAAAGGGGAAAGGAAAGGGTAATTAACAACATTTAAGGGTTGAAAGTATCTAAGAATTGTTGATGATCTGGAAACGGATATGGATAACTTCGCCTATATGATTCTCATTGGTGCGCTTCTCGTGCTCGCCGCATGGATGCTTTACGCGAGATTTGCGGCTCGTTCCAGAGAGAATTCACTTCATCATGGCCCCGGTAAGGCATCGAACGAAGATTACGCTGAAGCAGTCGTGGAAGACGAGGTTGAATCTTCCGTGATTGAAGAGGGTGCTCTTGCTGCTACGAAAAAGGAGGATCCTGTTCCTTCTGAAAACGATTCAGTTGGTGCTGAAATTGTGGCGGTTGAGGAACATCTCGAAAAGAATAAGGAAGAAGAATACTTTGATGAATTGCAGGAAGCTGCGGCAGGTCTCGCTGTCTTGATGCGTTCCTCTCCGGTCAGCAATCGGACGACACCGGTGGTTTTTGCGCCGGAGGTTGAGGGTGAGAAAGTGGGTGTGACCGATGCGGAAGAGACGCTCTCCACCGCAGTCATGGTTTCCGAGCCTCTCGTTCCGAAGAGCGGAGCGGTTGCGGAAGGGTCGAAAGAAGAGGAGACAACGGAATCTACTGTTAATATCGAAGATGAGGTCATTCCGGGTGAAGCGGAGGTCACAGTTTCTGAAAGTGACATTCGATTCCTTCTTGGTGATGAAGTTGGAGATCAGTTCGAGCGAATTGATTCGGGACTGGATTCGCTGGAGGAGTTGGTGCTCAGTATCGAATCCGGCATGGCGGCATTTGAGGGGCTCGATGAGGAGTCGGCTACCGACTACGACGGTGAGGGCGATGTGAGCGAGGCGGCTTAATGCCTATGCGGCGGCTTTACAAGCCAGTCAGAAAGACCTAGATATTGCGCCCATGGGTGTTCTGGGAGCTATTTGGGGATTTGCAGGGGTGTGTGCGCTTTTGGCGAGCGCGATAATACGGCTGGCCCCGCGGGCCCAGGAAGCCCTGTTATCCGACTTGTCAGTCCTCCAGTGGATTATCGTGGTCGTCTGGGGAATCTTTATGCTGATCGCTGAAGGCCACCGCGGCTTTCAGAAGAAGTTCTCGCCGCGAACCGCCGCCCGAGTGAGATACTTAAAGGAGAACCC
>JABSSQ010000465.1 GCA_013213905.1 Verrucomicrobiales bacterium
AGTCCGCGAGATCGGTCTTCGCATTACCGAAGTGCCTGAAGGTGTCCAGGTGAACGACAAGCTGGCGAAGCGTTTCCTGGGGCCTCGTCGCAATGCGATCGAAAAAGGCGAGGGAATCAACTGGGCCTTCGGTGAAGCTCTTGCATTTGGATCGCTGCTCAAGGAAGGCATGGCGGTCCGCCTATCAGGACAGGATTGCCGACGTGGAACCTTCAGCCAGCGTCATGCCGTGCTCTATGACCCCGACACTCGTGAGCGCTACACGCCCCTGAACCATCTCGAGCCGGGGCAGATGCAGAAGCTCTGGGTCTACAACAGTAACCTTTCCGAGTTCGCCGTTCTCGGGTTTGAATACGGCTATTCGCTGGTCTCAACGGACACGCTCGTTTTGTGGGAAGCGCAATTCGGTGATTTCTCAAACGGCGCCCAGGTGATTATTGACCAGTTCATCAGCTCGTCGGAGTCCAAGTGGCAGCGTCCTTGTCACCTGGTGATGTTGTTGCCGCATGGCTACGAAGGTCAGGGACCCGAGCACAGTAGTGCCCGATTGGAACGTTTCCTGCAACTCTGCGCCGAGCAGAACATGCAAGTGTGCAACCTGACAACGCCGGCCCAGTATTTCCACGCGCTTCGCCGCCAGATGAAGCGCGAATTCCGTAAACCGCTCGTGTTGATGACGCCGAAGAGTTTGCTGACTCATCCCGACTGCTCTTCGTCACTCGAAGACTTCGGTGAGGGCACCAGCTTCCAGGAGGTGATCGATGACAACGCTGAGGGCCGAGGGGAGCCGGATCGAATCAACCGACTGATTTTCTGTTCAGGCAAGGTCTACTACGACCTGCTCGAGTATCGGAAGAAGAACGAGATCAGCAATGCGGCAATCATTCGGGTTGAGCAGATGTATCCATTTCATCGCGAAAGAATCAGGGAGATCTCCAGCCAGTATCCGAACGCCGCGAAGTGGGTTTGGTGCCAGGAAGAGCCCCTGAATATGGGAGCCTGGTCCTTCATCGGGCCGCGACTCCAGAAACTGCTTCACCACCGGGTTCGCTATGCTGGCCGCGATGCGGCCGCGAGTCCTTCCACCGGATCAAAAACTGTGCACAAGATGGAGCAGAATCGACTCATCGAAGAAGCGTTCCATGTCTGAGCAAACGTGCTCTCTGCATTTATCAATTTTCCCTCTCCTCTGAACCAAGACAATGGCCCACGAAATTAAGATTCCCTCGGTTGGCGAATCCATTACTTCCGCAACTCTAGGCACCTGGCACAAGAATGATGGCGAATACGTCAATGCCGGGGAAGTGATCCTCACGATAGAGACCGACAAGATTTCTACCGAACTGGAGACTGACAAAGCCGGGATCCTGAAGCATCGAGCCGCGGAGGGCGATGAATTGGACATTGGTGCGGTCGTTGCGGCGATTGAAGAAGGAGATGCTCCTGCCGGAGGCGCTGCCCCGGCCGAGGAACCTGCGCCGTCAGATGCGCCTGTTCCTGTAGCAGAGGCTCCGGCTGCTTCCGAAGGCGATTTTAAGGTGACTCCGATTGCCCGGAAAATTGCGGGCGATGAAGGCATCGACTTGAGCACGGTTTCCGGCAGCGGGGCTGGTGGAAAGATTACCAAGGCGGACGTGGTCAGTGCTGCTTCGGGAACCCCCGAGCCGGCGCCAGCCGCACCGGTCCCGACAACTCCCTCTGCCGGTCCGGTCGCGAGAGCTGAAGGCTCAAGTGAAAAACCGACCACACGGAAGAAGATGTCTCCGTTGCGTCGGAAGATTGCCACTCACCTCGTCAATGCTCAGCAGGAAGCGGCGATTCTCTCCACGTTTAACGAAGTGGATATGACGGCAATCATGGAACTGCGTAAGCGGGTTCAGGAGGACTTTGTGGGCCGCCACGGGGTGAAATTGGGCTTCATGTCCTTCTTCATTAAAGCGGTGGTGGATGCGCTTCAGGCCGTCCCTTCGATAAATGCGCAAATCGAAGAAGATGAAATAGTTGAAAACCATTTTTACGATATTGGCGTAGCCGTAGGCACGGATAAAGGGCTTATGGTTCCGGTGGTTCGCGAGTGCGATGAGAAGTCATTCGCTGAAATCGAGCAGGCCATCGTTGGGTATGCGACCAAGGCCCGAGAAGGAACGATTGGGCTCGCTGATCTGCAGGGGGGCGTCTTTACGATCACCAACGGCGGCATTTACGGATCTCTGCTCAGCACGCCGATTCTGAACCCGCCTCAGTCCGGTATCCTGGGAATGCATAGCATTCAGCAGCGTCCCGTTGCGGTGAACGGTGAGGTGGTGATTCGCCCCATGATGTACCTGGCTCTCAGCTACGATCACCGTCTCGTCGACGGGAAAGAGGCGGTCACTTTCCTGGTTCGGGTGAAGGAGTGTCTCGAAAATCCCGACCGTATGCTGGTTGGAGCTTGATTACTTAAATTAGCGAAAATATTAAAATTCGAGAATTAAGATTGAGAAATTTTAAAATTTAACTTTCTCGAACAGCAGGGAGGTGGTATCGGTTCCCATGTTCTCCGGACGATTGTCTCTCAGTTTGGCGCTGACCTGTGGGTTTGGCCTTTTCTCCGTAGGCTGTCTCAGCAAGAAAAACGAAGAGGTTTCTGCCGAAGCGGCACCGCCTCCTTCGGCTTACCCCAGTGATCCCGTCGGTTATGGTGACACCACAGGCGCGCCTGCTCCCGGTGGCCCTGCCGGAACGTCCGTTCGAGCGGCGACGCCTCCTCAGCCGGCTCCTTTTGAGCTTCGCGACAACGAGGAATTGGTGACACACCTGATTGTTTCAGGAGAATCTCTCTCCAGCATCTCCGGGAAATACAACAGCAGCATCAGTCGAATCATGGCCGCTAATGGCATGGCTGACACCAAGATTTATGCCGGTAAGTCACTCCAGGTTCCCATCGTGAAGTCCTCACAGGTAGCGATGAATGGTGCGCCGAGACCTTCCACTTCGGCACCTGCTTACGGTTCTCCGGCACCGGCACCCGGGCTGTCCAACCCAAGTGTTCCCGCGCCTCCGACCAATTACGGCGCTCCGTCCTCCGCCCCGGTTTACCCGGGAACGACAGTCGACCCGTCCTCCACTTCTTATCCTCGCCAAACCACTCCTACGGCACCTGCGGGAAGCTTCCCGACTCCGAGTTTCTGATTCGGCGGTTCTCCAACAGACATGAGTTCAGGCATTTCGGTGGGTATTATCACCGTCTCCGATCGGGCATCAGCCGGCGAGTATGAGGATCATGGCGGTCCCGCGCTTCGCAAGGCATGCGAAGGCTATGAGTGGCAGGTGGGCGCCGAAGCGGTCATTCCCGATGACCTCGAGCAGATCCAGCGGACCATTCGTGCGTTTTCCTCACAGGGATGCGGTCTGGTTCTGACCACCGGTGGCACTGGCATCGCTCACCGCGATGTCACGCCGGAGGCGATTCGCGGAATCATGCGTGTGGAGATTCCTGGCTTTGGCGAATCCATGCGGATGCAGTCCCTCGAGATCACGCCCAATGCGATCCTCTCGCGCAGCCTCGCCGCAATCGTTGATACTTCCCTAGTGATTGCTCTGCCCGGAAAGCCAAGCGGTGCGGTCGAATGCCTCGGCTTTGTGGTGGGTGCGATTCCGCACTCCGTGAAACTGGCCCGGGGTGTGCCGACTTCCTGTTAGGGGGCTTGCTTTCCGGGGTCGTTGGTCACGGCAGCGCCTGTGCGGTTGATCGAGCGGTAAAGTTTGCTCACGGTTAATCCCTGGACTGTGATGGAAAAGATGACCACCATGTAGGTCAGTTTCAGGAAAATACCCCGTTCGGCTTCGACCGGAAGGGCTAGTGCGAGGGCAACTGAGATGCCGCCGCGAAGGCCACCCCAAGTGAGCATTTTGATGGCACCGTCACTGAAATGTCGGAACGGCTTTAGAATAATGACTGGCAGTGAAACAGCGGCCGCGCGGCTCATCAGGACCATGACGATCATAATGAGACCGAGGGCGAAGGTTTGGATGGAGAACTGATTGGCAATGATGATCAGTTCCAGCCCGATCAGAGCAAAGAGCAACGCGTTGAGAATTTCATCGACCAGTTCCCAAAACAAATCGAGGTGCTCCCTAGTTGTGTCGGACATTGCGAGGAGTCTGCCGTGATTGCCGATCATGAGGCCTGACAACACCATTGCAAGCGGTCCCGAGAGATGAAAGTGCGAGGCAAAAGCATACCCTCCGGTCACGAGAGCCAAAGTGATGAGGACCTCGACCTGGTAGTTGTTGATTCGCTTGAGAAGCCAAAAGCCGAGAAATCCAAGCCCGGCTCCGAGAGCGATGCCGCCGAGCACTTCGATGGCGAAAAGTCCTCCGATGTAGGCCGCAGAAAACTCATATTTACCGGTAGCAATGCCAAGCAGGGCCAGGAACACAACGACGCCAACTCCATCATTGAAGAGCGATTCCCCGGTGATCTTGGTTTCGAGACTTTTGCCAACCCCCGCCTTTTTCAGTATCCCCAGAACTGCAACGGGATCAGTGGGAGAAATCAGAGCGCCGAACAAAAGGCAGTAGATGAATTTGGTTTCGATTCCGAACAGGGGAAGAAGATAGAAAGTGGCAGTCCCGATCAGAAGTGTGGAAAGAACCACTCCCACCGTTGCCATGAGCGCGATGACCCACTTTTGCTTTGCCAGGTCCGAGAGATCTACGTGGAGGGCACCGGCAAAAAGGAGGTAGCAGAGCATGACATCGAGGAGAGCATCCTCAAAATCGAACTGGCTCACAATGTCCCTGGCAATCTTCTCAACGGAAGGGGCAAACACGCCTATCAAGATAAGTCCCAACGAAAAAAGCAGGCTCAGCAGCATGATGCCGATCGTGGTCGGAAGTTTTACGTAGCGGGCGTTGAGATAGCCGAATCCGGCAGCAAGTACAAGTATGATAGCGACGAGTTCAAACAGGGTCATGGATAATCAGTAGGTGGCAGGAGCATCCCAGGCTGGAACTGAAAACTAAACAAGCCTCCATTGGTGATGGGGTCCGCGCCCGGATGGCATTGAAGCGGTCAGTCGCCCGCGCCGAGGTTCTCAAATGGGGCTACAAGTTCCATTCCAAGTAGGACGTAGTCATGCGGCTGGGCCTGCATATCTAAGATGTAGTTGGGGAGCCTGACAAGTTCGCAGAAGCCGGCCGAGACCATCGAATCGATCGCAGATTTTCGCTCTCCATTCACTGACGACTCCAACTTGGTGAGTGCGCGATGGCGGGAAAGGTCGATAATTTCCTCCAGCAGCAGGTCCAAAACGCCCATGCCTCTGAAATTTGGATGGGTGAGGAAATAGACCTCCCCGATATGACGTTTCCACCCGCCTGGCCGCTGATGGAGAGTGCCGAGTCCGGCAAGGCGACCGTCAACAAAAGCCAGCAGGGGGAGATGCTCGCTGAATTCGGGGTCATTCATCCATAGTTTGAAAAGGGAACCGTCTTTGATCTGATTCCTGACGAAAAGCTGCTCCTGTTCGGGGATCACCGTATGGAAATCTCTGAAGGCTTGTTCATCACCCGCTTCCATCGGGCGAACTGAGCATGGGGAACCGTCTTTCAATAGGGATCGGGCAGGGAATTTTTTTAGACTCATAGGCAGACCTGGAAAAAGTGCCTTTCAACTTTAGCATTGGGTGCGCCAAGCTCGAAAGGATAAAGGTCGGTCCTTCTCAGCTCGCAGGTTGAGAGACAGGCACTTCTCTCGAGGGCGGGTTGAGCAGATACCAGCAAAGCAGCAGGATGAACAGAATGAGAATAGCCCACGCCTGCCACATGGGATCGGTGACTGACTGTTTCTCCATGATTTTCTTGGGCAGAACGTTCAGGTCAGAACGGGAAGCCGCTGCGGAAAAGTCAGCTTCCCGGGTATCGGCAAAGTTGGCGGACGCATCGAGTAGCGGAGTTTCGCCTTGAGCGATGGCAAAGAAGCCGGGATCTCGCGGAGCCCGGAGCATCCCGGCGCGGTTCCAGGGCACGACTTGCTTGGTTCCGGATGAGTCGATCAGGATCTCGGGGGCATTGTCACCGGTTTTTACCGCGAGCTGAATCTGCTGGTTGAGTTCCAGGTTGTTTCGTTCCAGAGCCACCTTCTCGCGTCTCAGTTGGTTCACGAACCGGTTGATCATGATGACGAGCGACGGGAGGCGCTGCGCGTTGGATTGACCGACATCGAAGTTGAAAATTAACTGATTCACCTCAGAGGATTTGCGAAGCAACACCAGCGTGCGATCACCCTGCCAGAGCAGAGGGACATCGTCGGCTTTGAGAGGAACCGAAGCGGTCGATTTGGCAATGAGCCCCTGCCAGTTCAGGTTCTGAACGAGGGGATGATTCGCCGCTACGATGGTCCCCTTGAAGAATTCCTTGGGGGCATACTGCTGGTCCAGCAGGACGATCCCGACCGGGGGAAGGGGACGTGGCTGCAGCGGGTTGTAGGTCGCAATGAGGAGGTCAGGCGGAACGCTTTCAGCACCTTCCGCAGAGGGTTGCAGAAGTGGTGTATTGTCGAGGCTCTCAATGATGGTGCGCACCATCTCGGAAGCGTCGGGCGCCACGTTGGTAGCAATGTAGACCGGCTTGAGTTCAGGAGTGACCATATAAAGCCGATCATCACGGGCAAAGTCATCCGGAGCCATGTTGAGCGTGGCTCGGCCGGTGCCTTCGGGGAACTTACCGGAGAGAGTCCTCGTTTCTCCGGATTTCAGCGACATGCTTCGCGTCTCGGTTCGTTGCTGGCCAATGGCCAGGAACCACTCGCGGGTTTGAGGTTCGTCTGAGTAATTTCTCACCGTCGCCTGCCAGCTTAACTCGTCTCCACCATCTTCGGTTGGCTCGATCCGCAACCCGGCAAACCCGACGTTGGAGATGGGTTCGCCAACACTGAGGAGACTGGCACCGAAAGGAAGCTGGTTTTCAAGATGGTCAGTCAGGTAGATGAGGTTGCCGGCAGTTCCTGCGATACTCCGGCCAACTCGCAGCGAAGCTTCAGGAGAATGAGCGCTGTTGGCAGGGCTCCATTCAGCCAGAGAATCGGTCATTTCGCTGATCGATTCCCCTCGATACAGCCTTTCGCCTTGTTCGTGCGATTCCATCAGGGTGTAGACCACCGTGGTGAGTTGTCCGGGTATCCTTGAAAGCTCCGTCTTCAGTTGCTCAGCGGCGTTCTCCTTGAACGGTTCCATGGAGGCTGAGCTGTCGATCACGATGACGATTTGTTGAACCTGGTTTTCCTGGGTCCAGCGGGGCTGAATTAACAGCCAGGTGAGGACAAGAACCGAGAGCAACTGGAGCCAGAGCGGCACCGAGCTGCGGAGCCGGTCGAGTTTTCGTCCCTTCAGGCTTTGTCGGTCGATCGCATCGAGCATGAAGAGAGTGCTGATCGGAAACTTCTGCGACTGGCGCTGAAGGAGATGAATCAGCAGTATGGCCGGGATACCCAGCAGCGCGAGAAAGCCTAGAGGGTTGGCAAATACAATCGGCATGTCAGGCAAGTTGGATGGCTCCAGCCGGAATGGCCTCAAGTTTCATGGCCTCTTCAAACGAGCCGTCAGACGGAATGCGTGCGAGTGGGGACTGGGCCCTTACGGCTGCCGCTTTCCATCGTTCAAAATGGTTGTGATAGGTCTGGAGGTAGCGCTTCAGCAGAGGGGGATCGACTCTCCGGTCATGTTTCGCTCCGCTCTCGGTATCGATAAACTCATAGTTCCCGTTCCAGCCCGGATCAGACTCGTCCCTCGAGAATGGGCACAGGATCGCAGCCCGACCATTGTTGTGTTGAAGGGCCCGGATGGTCGACTCCGGTGAAGCCGGGAAAAGACCATCGCTGATGAGGATCCGGAGGGAGCGGGTTCGAAAGGGAATTACCGCCAGGTTGGGAGCTGCGGAAGCGTCAACTTCAGGCAGGGCGGATGCTTCGTCTGTCCAGCGATGGGTG